>JAIEPJ010000274.1 GCA_019749835.1 Phreatobacter sp.
CACCAGCAATCTCTGGCGCGATGGCGCGGTGATGCTCGGCAAGCTCAACAATGACGAATTCGCCATGGGCTCGTCCAACGAGACGAGCTGCTTCCCCACGCCGATCAATCCGTGGCGGCGGCAGGGCTCCCAAGCCGGTGCCGGCCCCGGTGGCACCGACGCGACGCCTCTCGTCCCCGGTGGCTCCTCGGGCGGCTCGTCCGCGGCGGTCGCCGCCATGCTCTGCGCCGGCGCCACGGCGACGGACACCGGCGGCTCGATCCGCCAGCCGGCGGCGCTGACCGGCACTGTCGGCATCAAGCCCACCTATGGCCGCGTGTCGCGCTGGGGCATCGTCGCCTTCGCGTCCTCCCTCGACCAGGCCGGCCCGATTGCCCGCGACGTCCGGGATGCGGCCATGCTGCTGCGCTCCTTCGCCGGTGCCGACGCCAAGGACACGACCTGCGTCGATCGCGCCGTGCCCGACTATGCCGCGGCGGTGGGCAAGTCGATCAAGGGCATGACCATCGGAATCCCCAAGGAGTACCGGATCGACGGCATGCCGGCCGAGATCCAGAAGCTGTGGGACGAGGGCGCACAGATCCTCAGGGAGGCCGGCGCCACCATCGTCGAGATCTCGCTGCCGCACACGAAATATGCGCTTCCCGCCTATTACATCGTGGCGCCGGCAGAGGCCTCCTCCAACCTCGCCCGCTATGACGGCGTGCGCTACGGCCTGCGCGAGCCGGGCAAGGACATCGTCGACCTCTATGAGAAGACCCGCGCCAAGGGCTTCGGCAAGGAGGTCCGCCGCCGGATCATGATCGGCACCTATGTGCTGTCCGCCGGCTACTACGATGCCTATTATGTTCGGGCCCAGAAGCTCCGCACGCTGATCAAGCAGGATTTCGAACAGGCCTATGCCTCCGGCGTCGACGCCATCCTGACGCCGGCGACACCGTCTGCCGCCTTCGGCATCGGCGAAAAGGGCGCCGCCGATCCCGTCGAGATGTACCTGCAGGATATCTTCACGGTGACGGTGAACATGGCGGGCCTGCCGGGCATCGCCTTGCCTGCCGGCCTCGACCCGCAGGGCCTGCCGCTGGGCCTGCAACTCATCGGCCGCGCCTTCGACGAGGAGACCCTGTTCTCTGTGGCCAGCGTCATCGAGAAGGCCAAGGGGCGCTTCCCGGTCTCTGACCGCTGGTGGGGATGAGGCGATGATCGCTGCCCGTGCCGTCGCCATCGCGTGTCTGACGGTTTTCGGGTGGCTCCTGTGGATTTTCGCCGCGCTGCTCCTGGTCTATCTCGCCATGGCCTGGCGTTCGGGCGATCCGGGCTTCAAGCTCGTTTACCTCGCGGTGATGGCGGTCGCCGCCGTGGCAACGGGTTTCGTCAGCCGCCATCTGGCGCGGCGGATCGAGGCGGGCCGCTAGTGGCGACGTGTTTCCACGTGTTCCACACGGTCTTTTAAGGGGCGCTCGGCCATCCTCCGCGGGTTCGGTTACCGCGGCGGGGCTTCATGTCATCGATCGATACGTCACACGACCTTCCCGTCAGTCAGGGAAGCCTCGCGCGGCTCGTCGCCCTGCCGCTCTTCGCCCTCGCCATCTTCGTCTCGGCCTTCCTGTTGTTTTCGGTCCAGCCGCTGTTCACGAAGATGGTGCTGCCGGTGCTTGGCGGCACGCCGGCGGTCTGGTCGGTGGCGATGGTCTTCTTCCAGGGCGTGCTGCTGGCTGGCTACGGCTATGCCCACCTCCTCAACCGCCATCTCGATCCGCGGCGCGCCATCCTCGTCCATCTCGCCATGATGGTCTTCGTCTTCGCGGTCGCCCTGCCGATCGCCCTGGCGCCGGGCTGGGGCCGGCCACCGGCCGAGGGTGAGGCGTTCTGGCTCATTGGTCTGTTCGCGGCTTCGGTGGGGCTTCCCTTCTTCGCACTCGCCGGGAATGGCCCGCTGTTGCAAGCCTGGTTCGCCCGGACGGGTCACCGCGATTCCGCCGATCCCTATTTCCTGTATGGCGCTTCCAACCTCGGCTCCTTCCTGGCGCTCCTGTCCTATCCTTTCGTGATCGAACCGCTGCTCCCGCTGAAAACGCAGTCCGCCGTCTGGGCCACCGGCTTCGTCGTGCTCGGCGGCCTGATCGCGGTCACCGCTGTGATCCTTGGCCGGACCATCCGGGCGCCTTCGGTGGCCGCGTCGGCGGTCCGCGCCGAGGCTCCTGTTGCCTGGTCGGAGCGGCTGACCTGGATCGGCCAGGCCGCGGTGCCCTCCGGACTTCTGGTGGCGCTCACCGCGCATCTTTCGACCGATGTCGCCGCCGTGCCGCTCCTCTGGGTGTTGCCGCTGGCGCTCTTCCTGCTCACCTTCGTGCTCGCCTTCCGCGACGGCGGCTCGGGCCTGCATCGCCTCATGGTCGCCGCTCAGCCGCTGATGCTGGTCGGCGTGATCTTCGCCCTGGTGGCCGGTGCGAACATCCCCTGGCCGTTGGCGGCGGCGCTGCATGTCGGCTTCTTCTTCGTCGCCACGATGGTCTGCCACGGCGAACTCTACCGCCGTCGCCCGGTCACCACGCACCTGACCGAGTTTTACGTCATGCTGTCCGTCGGCGGGGTCATCGGCGGCGTTTTCGCCAGTCTCGCCGCGCCGGCCCTGTTCAACTCGATCCTCGAATATCCGATCCTCGTCGTCGCGGCGGTCCTTTGCCGACCGGGCATGGGCGAGGCGCTGGCGCGGCTCGGCTGGTCGCGCCTTGTCGCTGCCGTTGCCATCCTGGCCGGCCTGGTGGGGATACAGGCCGTCGCCGGCGTCACTGCCAAGTCGCTGCCGGTCATCGCCTATATCGCCCTCATGGCCGGCATTGCCGGCATCATCCTCATCGGCCGGCGACAGCCCGCTGCCATGCTGGCGGGGGCGCTCGTCTTCTTCGCGGCGAGCCAGGCGCCGGTCATGCCCGCGGGCACCCTCGCGCGCGAGCGTTCCTTCTTCGCCGTCCACGAGGTGCAGGAGACGCCGGACGGGCGGGGGCGGCTGCTGGTCCATGGCATCACGGTCCATGGCGCCGAGCGCATCCGCCATGCCGATGGCCGCCTCATCGACGGGCGGCCGGAACCGGCGAGCTACTACCATCGCGGCGGGCCCTTCGGCGATGCCATCGGCGCCCTGCGCGCCACCCGGCAGGGCAGGCCGCTGCGGGTCGCCGCCATCGGGCTCGGGATCGGTTCGCTCGCCTGCTACAGCGAGCCTGGCGATGCCTGGACCTTCCTTGAGATCGATCCCGTCGTGGTCCGGATGGCCCGCGATACCCGCCTCTTCCAGTCGCTGACGCGCTGTGCGCCCGAGGCGCCGGTGGTGATCGGCGACGGGCGCCTGACGCTCGGCGACCAGGCCGGCCGCTTCGACCTCATCGTCGTCGACGCCTTCTCCTCGGATGCCATCCCCGTCCATCTGCTGACGCGGGAGGCCTTTGCCGGCTATCTCGGCAAGCTGGCGCCGGACGGGGCGATCCTCGTCCACATCTCCAACCGCAACATGGATCTCAGCCCGGTCGTGGCGGCCTCCGCCGCCGCCCACGGCCTCACCGGCGGTGTTCGCCATGGTGTTGCGGAAGGCGGGACTCGCGAGGCGATGACCGCCCCGGCCATCGTAGCCATGGTGGCGCGCGACGCGAGGCACCTCGGTGCCGTCGCTGGGTCGCCTGCATGGCCTCCCCTGGCCGTGCCAGCCGGTTTCCAGACCTGGACCGACGACTATTCCAACATCATCGACCCGATCATGAGGCGGTTGCGCCAGCCCTGAGGGAGGCGACGCCCGCATTGGCGCGGGCGCCGCCGGGGTCCGGCGCGGCGGGGGCGGCTGCCGGCTCCCCAAGGGGCGGATGGGGCGTCCGCCCAAGCGGGATACGGGGCCCCCATGCCAGCGGATGCAGCGGGAAGGGCAAAACCGCAATTCAGCGACAGCCTGTCGCATCCATCAGGTGTTCCTTGGTGTAGAACTTCATGCGGCTCGGCTCGGGAGGCTTGATGGTGGCGGTCAGCGTCGATCTCAAGGACGCCCTCGCGCGCTGCGCGGGTGGCGACAAGGCTGCACTCAGGTTGATCTACGACAGCGAATGCGCCGCGATGATCGGCGTTGCCGCGCGCATCGTGAAGCGCCGGGAACTCGCCGAGGAAGTTGTCCAGGAGGCCTTCGTCAAGATCTGGCGCAACGCCCACCGCTATGACCCAGGCCTCGGCCCGGCCAAGGCCTGGATCTATGCCATCGTCCGCAACCAGGCCATCAACACCCTGCGCAGCGGGAAACGCGAGGATCTCGTCGACGAGGTGCCGGAGGATGCGGGCTCGGCGGTGGAAGCCTATGCCGCCGCCGAGCGCCTGCCCGAAGGCCAGGCCCTGCGCCGCTGCCTGGAGGGGCTCGAGGCCCGCCGCCGTACCAGCCTCCTCATGGCCTATGTGGACGGCTTTTCCCATGGCGAGATCGCCGGCCGTCTCGGGCTGCCGCTTGGCACGGTGAAGGCCTGGATTCGCCGGTCGCTGCTGGCGCTCAGGGAGTGCATGGGATGACCGACGACCTCATCGCCACCGCCGGGGAATATGTCGCCGGACTGATGTCGCCGGACGAACAGGAGGCCTTCGAACGGCTGATCGCCAGTGACGCCGACGCGCGTCGGGCCGTCGCGGATTGGCGCACGCGGCTGCTCGCGCTCGACGAGACCGCGACGCAGCTGACGCCCTCCGATGCTCTCTGGCCCGCCATCGAGGCGGCGGTCGGCACGCAGCGGCCGGTGTCCGAGCCGGCTCCCGGCTGGTTCGCCCGCCTCTGGCAGGATGTCTCCGCCCTGAGGCTTGCCACGCTGGCGGGGGCCGCGGCGGCCCTTCTTCTGGCGGTGCTCCTGGTCGTCCAGCCATTCGGGCGCAGTGACAAGCCAACGGTCGTCGCGGTGCTGAACGCTCCGAACACGAGCGAAGCCGGCGCCATTGTCGAGGCCTTCGCCGACGGCCGCATCCGCGTCGTGCCGCTGCGCGCCATCCCGGTGCCGGAAGGGCGGGTGCTGCAGGTCTGGACCCTGTGGGACCGGCAGGTCGGGCCACGCTCGGTCGGTCTGATGGAGCGGGCCGAGGCGCGCGACTACGCGACATCCGGCATGCCGCGGCCGGTCGACCAGCAATTGTACGAGATCACGCTGGAGCCTGCGGGCGGCTCGCCGACCGGGCGGCCGACCGGGCCGATTCTCTATGTCGGGCGGGGGGCGACGCCACTGTAAAGCCGCCGGCAGGACGCAGGGCGGCCCGCTGCCCCTTGCCGATGACCGCTCCCCTGGGCTACCCAAGCGCTTCTTCTCCACTGCCGGGCCCGCCCATGACCGCTCATGCCAATCCGAAGAACCTCATCCCCGGCGCCACGGGCGACTGGGAGGTGGTGATCGGCCTCGAGATCCATGCGCAGGTGGCGTCCAACTCGAAGCTGTTCTCGGGTGCGGCGGTCGGCTTCGGCGCGCCGGAGAACAGCCAGGTGAGCCTCGTCGACGCGGCCATGCCGGGCATGCTGCCGGTGATCAACGAGGAATGTGTGCGCCAGGCGATCCGTACCGGGCTCGGCCTCAAGGCGACGATCAACAACCGCTCGGTTTTCGACCGGAAGAACTATTTCTATCCGGACCTGCCACAGGGCTACCAGATCAGCCAGTACAAGAGCCCGATCGTCGGCGAGGGGGAGGTCATCGTCGACCTGTCGCCGACCGAGAGCTTCAAGGTCGGCATCGAGCGCCTGCACCTGGAGCAGGATGCCGGCAAGTCGATCCACGACCAGCACCCGACGCTGTCCTATATCGACCTCAACCGCTCCGGCACGGCGCTGATGGAGATTGTCTCCAAGCCGGACATGCGCTCGGCCGACGAGGCCAAGGCCTATGTGACCAAGCTGCGCACCATCCTGCGCTATCTCGGCACCTGCGACGGCGACATGGAGAAGGGCAACCTGCGGGCCGACGTCAACGTCTCCGTGCGCAAGCCCGGCGACCCCTTCGGCACGCGCTGCGAGATCAAGAACGTCAACTCCATCCGCTTCATCGGCCAGGCGGTCGACTACGAGGCGCGCCGGCAGATCGGCATCCTCGAGGATGGCGGCACGATCGACCAGGAGACGCGCCTCTACGACGCAACGAAGGGCGAGACGCGCTCCATGCGGTCGAAGGAAGAGGCGCATGACTACCGCTACTTCCCTGATCCCGACCTGCTTCCGCTCGAATTCAGCCAGGCCTATGTGGATGATCTCGCCGCTGTCCTGCCGGAACTCCCCGATGCCAAGAAGGCGCGTTTCATCAGCCAGTACGGGCTCACCCCCTATGACGCCTCGATCCTCGTGCTGGAACGCGACAATGCCGACTATTTCGAAGCCGTCGCCAAAGGTCGCGATGCCAAGGCTTCGGCCAACTGGGTGATCAACGAGTTGTTCGGCCGCCTCAACAAGGATGGCCGCGACGTCACGACCTCGCCGGTGACGCCGGCCCAGATCGGCGGCATCGTCGATCTCATCGCCTCGGGCGTCATCTCCGGCAAGATCGCCAAGGACCTGTTCGAGATCATCTATACCGAGGGCGGCGACCCGGCGGCGGTGGTGGAAGCCCGCGGCATGAAGCAGGTCACCGATACCGGCGCCATCGAGAAGGTGATCGACGAGGTGATCGCGGCCAATCCGGACAAGGTGCAGCAGGCCATCGCCAAGCCGACCATGCTCGGCTGGTTCGTCGGCCAGGTGATGAAGGCCTCGGGCGGCAAGGCCAATCCGGAAGCTGTGAATGCGATGCTGAAGGCGAAACTCGGGATTTGAGGCATTGTGGCAATGCCGGAGACGTGGACTGATAATATTGAAAAGAATGAACAGTTTAATATTGCCTCGAAGTTGTTGGAGGCGCAAGGTTATCAGACTTATGTCTATAACAAGTCCGTTTGCGTTGCAGGTTCTCGACGTGCGGGTGATAAGCATTTCTGGTCGCTAAGAGAGTATCTGGATTTTGCTGATGCGACTGTTAAAGGTGCTCCAAAGAGTACGCGAGCCGACCAGAGTAACAAATCGCATGGTGCCAGTGACAGTTCACGAAGAGACAAATCCGAAACGGACGCTTCGCACGCGACGGCTGGTGACCTTTTTCGAGCGCTCGAAACTGAGCTTGAGCGCGTTCGGGCACTTGGCCGCAGAGCGGTCAAAGAGCGTGACGATTGGAAGGCGCGAGCCTTAGCGGCGGAAGCTGCTCAAGGTGGCGAAAGTTCGGTCGCCGTCGCTCCTGATGTTCGATATCGCGAACTGAGGAATTTTATAGCTCGAGAATTTCATCCGGATCGAGGTTCGGCGAGTGAAATTGAAAAGCTGTTTAGAGCAGAAGTATTCAAGATTCTGTGGGCGAAGATCGGAGAGCTTGATAAGAAGTAGCTTCGCCGATAGTTGCGATATCTCGCAGAAGCGGGGCGCGGCCCGTCTCTGACGCTGCGACAGGACCACCGGATGGCAGGCCTCTGGACGTCGAACATCGCGCGGGATCCCCGCTATCGCGGCGCCGAGGAGATCATCTCGGGGGCTGGCTATTCCATCACCGTCGCCGACGATGTGATCGCCATCGCCAACGCGGAGACCGGCGAGAGCCAGCGGTTCCGCAACCGCAAGGATTTCCTCGCCTTCGCCGCGTCGCTCGCATCGGGCGAGCCGCCGCCCCAGCACAAGCGCAGCGCCGGTATCCGCAACGGCCCAGGGTTCCGTGAACGGTCTGCCCGTCCGCCGGCACGCGAGGCGGAATCCCGCCCCGACAGCAATGAGGACATTGACATCGCCAGGCTCAAGGCGCTCTGCCAGGCGCTGACCATCGAGCGCGACGCATGGAAGGCGAGGGCGCAGATCCGCGAGGAGAGCGCTGTAGGCGAGCCCTCCGACGGTGGCGAGAGATACCGCGCGCTCAAGAAGTTCATCGCCCGCGAGTTTCACCCCGACCAGGTTCGCGCCGACGGCATCGAACGGCTGGTGCGCACCGAAGTCTTCAAGACGATCTGGGCCCATATCGAGGAGATCGAGCGCACGGGGCGCTCCTAGACCTGGCCCTCCGCAGATTGGCTGCCAGCCCTGTGGCGATGCGGCTTGCGACGCAGGAGACGATCGTTTTCCATGCCGGCCTCTCGGGGAGGAAAACCATGTCAAAACGCTTCACGCTCAGCGGCTTCTGGCTGTCAGGGCCGACCTACAAGGTCGGCCTGATGCTCAGCCTCTGTGGCGAGGATTTCGCCTATCACTCGCTCAATCTGCGCGCCGGCGAGCACAAGAGCCCGGCCTTCCTCGCCAAGAACCGCTTCGGTCAGGTGCCGGCGCTGGAGGATGCGAAGACCGGCCTGTCGCTTTGCCAGTCGGCAGCGATTCTCGAATATCTTGCGGCCGAGATGGGTAAGTTCCATGGCGATGGCGCTGCCGGGGCCGCCCGCGCCCGCGAATGGATGTACTGGGATTTCGACCGGCTCGCCGGGCCCATCTACCGTTCGCGCGCCCAGCGCCTCGGCATTCGGGCTTATAACCAGCCGATCATGGAAATGTACTGGGCCGAAGGCAATGCGGCGCTGAAGGTGCTGGAGGAGGCGCTGGGGAAGACCGACTGGCTTGCCGGGGCGCACCCGACCATCGCCGACATCGACGTCTATGGCGTGGCTGCCTATGCGCCGCAGGCCGGTTTCGACCTCGCCGCCTATCCGGCCATCGCCGCCTGGATGAAGCGGCTGGAGGCCCTGCCTGGCTTCATCGGCATCAACGACCTGCCCAAGGCGACGCAGGCGTGACGACGGAGGTCAGTTTGCGCGAGGCGACCGCGGCGGACGTGCCGCGGATCGCCGCGCTCATCGCCATGGGCGACGCGAAGACGCCCATGGACGGCGCCATGGCGGAGGCGGAGGGCCGCCACCCCGCCTATGCCGAGGCGTTCCGGCGGGTCGCGGCGTCGGAGGCCAACCATCTGTTCGTGGCGGAGCAGGGCGGGCGCATCGTCGGTACCTACCAGCTCACGGTCCTGCCTGGCATTGCCGAGCGCGGCCGCACCCGCGGCAAGATCGAGAGCGTCCATGTCGACCCGGCCCTGCGCAGCACGGGCATCGGCGCGGCGATGATGCGCCACGCCATCGCCACCGCCCGCGAGAAGGGAATCGGGCTTGTGGAGCTGTCGTCCAACAAGAGCCGCACCGATGCTCACCGCTTCTACGAGCGGCTGGGCTTCGCCAGGAGCCACGAGGGCTTCAAGATGGCCCTCGACTGAGGGCCGCTCCGCCGGGATCAACCGCGGCGCCGGCCGCGGCATTCCGGCAGGAAGCTCCGCCAGGTCTTGCCGGCGGCCTGCAGGCGGGTCTTGTCGCGCCGCCATTCCGCGCCGCAATCCCGCATGATCTGGTCGTTGCGCAACTGCGCGGCCGAGCGCGGCCGCCGGGTGGTGCCCGAGGCCGGAGGCGTGGTGGCCGTCTCAGTCGCGGAACTGCGGCTGCGCGAGGGTGCCGTGGTCTGGGCGGTGGCGATATCAGCGGTGAGGACGAGGGCGGCGACGGCCGCGAGCCAGTGAAGTCGCATGGGTGATCCTCCGAGTGATCGCGCTGAACGTGTCACCCTGCGGCCCAACCCGGGATGAACGTCGCGGCGGTTGTATCCTGCCCTGTTCCTGCAACCGCGCAACTGAGGCATCGCACGGATGGGCCCATGGAGGGGTTGGCCTCCTGCGGCAAGATGCTAGCCTCGCGGTCCAGAGGCCCTGCGGGCCCGACCGGTGCCACCGGCATATGGTTGATGCGGAGACGCTCCATGTCGCAACGTCCGATCGAACTCCACTACTGGCCGACCCCGAACGGGTGGAAGATCACCATCATGCTGGAAGAGTGCGGGCTCCCCTACACCGTCATTCCCGTGAACATCGGCAAGGGTGACCAGTTCAAGCCCGAGTTCCTGAAGATCGCCCCCAATAACCGCATGCCGGCCATTGTCGATCCCGACGGGCCGGACGGTTCGCCGATCTCGGTCTTCGAGTCCGGCGCCATCCTCCTCTATCTCGGCCGCAAGACCGGCAGGTTCTATCCGCAGGACGAGCGCGGCCGCGTCGCGGTGGAGGAATGGCTGATGTGGCAGATGGCCGGCTTCGGCCCCATGCTCGGCCAGACGCACCATTTCCGCATCTATGCGCCGGAAAAGATCGATTATGCGATCAAACGCTACACCAACGAGGCCAACCGCCTCTATGGCGTCCTCAACAGACGTCTCGAGGGGCGCGACTTCATCTGCGACGCGGTGTCAATCGCCGATTTCGCCTGTATCGGCTGGGCGAAGCTCTGGGAGCGTCAGGGCCAGGACATGGAGCAGTTCCCCCATGTGAAGGCCTGGATCGACCGGATGCTGGCGCGGCCGGCGGTGCAAAAGGGGCTGATGGTCAACAAGGAGGACCGCAACGCCACGGCGCCGCGCGATCCGGCGGCGCAGGCGATCCTCTTCGGCCAGACGGCGCGCTGACCCGCGGCCGTGCCCGCCAAGCGGCGGGGGGCGTTCACCTTCTCGTAGCGTTAATCGAACGTTGACCTATGGGAAGCAGACTAGGTCCGATGAATGGTATCGGGTGGCCGATCGGCCTGCCCGTCTCAATCGGAGATCATGCGATGAGTATGATGATCCTCGCGGAAGCGGACGCACCGTCCATCGTGCCGGCGGATCTGGAAAACCGTCCGGCGCGCGAACTCGGGACCCTTTATGCGGCCGGCCGGGTCGTGCCGCGCGATCTCGTCGCCGCCCATATGTGGTTCAACATCGCCGCCCTGAAGGGGGACCGCGACGCCGCCCACAGGCGGCAGGAGGTCGCGGCCGAGATGAGCAAGGACGAGATCGCCCAGGCCTTGGGCTGGGCCCGCGCCTGGCTCGACGCACAGGCACCCGTCGCGGTTTGATCAGGCAGCCTGTAGACGGGCGCGTTCCTTGCGCATGTCCGGGAGGAAGACCGCCAGAAGACCGATGAGCGGCAGGAACGAGCAGAGCCAGTAGACATATTCGATGCCCCTGGCATCGGCGATCTGGCCCAGCACCGCAGCGCCGATGCCGCCCATGCCGAAGGCGAAGCCGAAGAACAGACCGGAGATCATGCCGACCTTGCCGGGGACGAGTTCCTGGGCGAAGACGAGGATCGCCGAGAAGGCCGAGGCCATGACGACGCCGATGATGCCGGTGAGGATGACGGTTCCCGTCAGGTTGGCGTAGGGCAGGGCAAGGGTGAAGGGGAGCGTGCCCAGGATCGATCCCCAGATCACCAGCTTGCGGCCGAAACGGTCGCCGATCGGGCCGCCGAGCACTGTCCCCACCGCGAGGCCGCCGAGGAAGACGAAGAGCAGCAACTGCGCGTCACGCACCGACACGCCAAAACGGTGGATCGTGTAGAAGGTGTAGTAGCTCGTCAGGCTGGCCATATAGACATATTTCGAGAAGACCAGCAGTCCCAGAACCGTGAGCGCGATCAGCACCTTGCGGCGCGGCAGGACGAAGGGGCGGGCGGGCGCCGGGCGCGCGGCCTGGGCAGCCCGCTGGCGCGCATACCAGCCGCCGACCCGGACAAGGATGACCATGGCGGTCAGGGCCAGGGCGCCGAACCAGGCGACGGACTGCTGGCCGCGCGGCAGGATGATGAAGGCCGCCGCCAGCGGTCCGAGGGCGGTGCCGACATTGCCGCCGACCTGGAACAGCGACTGGGCGAGGCCGTGGCGCCCGCCCGAGGCGAGCCGCGCCATGCGCGAGGATTCCGGGTGGAACACCGCCGAGCCGAAGCCGACCAGGCCGGCGGCCACCAGGAGCAATTCGTAGGTTGCCGCATGGGCGAGGAGGATCAGCCCGGCGAGCGAAAAGCCCATGCCGACCGCCAGCGAATAGGGCTGCGGATTCCTGTCGGTATAGAGGCCGACCAGCGGCTGGAACAGCGCGGCGGTTCCCGAGAAGACGAAGGCAAGGAGGCCGATCTGGCCGAAATCCAGCGCGTAGTTTTCCTTCAGGACGGGATAGAGCGCCGCAACCAGCGACTGCATCACGTCGTTCAGCAGGTGGCAGGTGCTGAGCGCCGCCAGGATGCCGAAGGAGGTGCGGTCGACGGCAGGGGCGACCGTGGCGACGGGCGTGCTGGTCACAGATGCTCCTCGGGGCGGCATCGGCCGCTTCAATCCTGCCCGATCAGGAGGCAATCCTTGCCAGGGGTCAATGCTGCCGGGACGGGAGCCCGCATGCGCCGGGCGGGGGGCTCCCGTGACAGGGTCAGTTCACCACCCGCACGGCACCCCTGGCTGCGCTGGTGGTCATGGCGGCATAGGCCCTCAGGGCCGTCGTCACCTTGCGCTTGCGGGGCGCTTCCGGCTGCCAGGCTGCCTTGCCCCTGGTTTCCATGGCGGCGCGGCGGCGTGCGAGTTCCGCGTCGGAGACCCGCATGGCGATCGTCCGGTTGGGGATATCGATGTCGATCATATCGCCCTCCTCGACGAGGCCGATGGCGCCGCCTTCCGCCGCTTCCGGCGAGGCATGGCCGATGGAGAGGCCGGAGGTGCCGCCGGAGAAGCGGCCGTCGGTGATGAGGGCGCATGCCTTGCCGAGGCCCTTCGACTTCAGATAGCTCGTCGGATAGAGCATTTCCTGCATGCCGGGGCCGCCGCGCGGTCCCTCGTAGCGGATCACGACGACGTCGCCGGCCTTGATCTTGTTGGTGAGGATGGCGTCGACCGCGGCGTCCTGGCTCTCGAAGATGCGGGCGGGGCCGGAGAATGTGAGGATCGAGGCGTCCACGCCGGCGGTTTTCACGATGCAGCCGTCGAGGGCGATGTTGCCGGAGAGCACGGCAAGGCCGCCGTCCTGCGAATAGGCATGTTCCGCCGAGCGGATGACTCCCGCCTCGCGGTCGAGGTCGAGTTCCTCGAAGCGGCGGTTCTGGCTGAAGGCGGTCTGGGTCGGCACGCCGCCCGGTGCGGCGGAATAGAAGGTCCTGACGCTCTCGCTGTCGGTCACCGTAATGTCCCAGCGGGCGAGGGCGGCCGCCATGCTCTCGGCATGGACGGTCGGCAGGCTCGTGTCGATGAGCCCGGCACGGGCGAGTTCGCCGAGGATGGCCATGATGCCGCCGGCGCGGTGGACGTCCTCCATATGAACGTTGGCGACCGAGGGCGCGACCTTGCAGAGCACTGGGACGCGACGGGAGAGACGGTCGATATCCTCCATGGTGAAGCCGATCTCGCCCTCGTAGGCGGCGGCCAGCAGGTGCAGGACCGTGTTGGTCGAGCCGCCCATGGCGATGTCGAGCGTCATGGCGTTCTCGAAGGCCTTGAACGAGGCAATGGAGCGCGGCAGCACGCTCATGTCGTCCTGCTCGTAATGACGGCGGGCGAGGTCGACGATGAGATGGCCGGCCTCGACGAAGAGGCGCTCGCGGTCGGCATGGGTCGCCAGCACGGAGCCGTTGCCCGGCAGGGCAAGACCGAGGGCTTCGGTGAGGCAGTTCATCGAATTGGCGGTGAACATGCCCGAGCAGGAGCCGCAGGTCGGGCAGGCGGACCGTTCGATAACCGCGACCTCCTCGTCGGAGACGCTGTCGTCGGCGGCGGCGACCATGGCGTCGACCAGGTCGACCTTCTTCAGGACACCGTCGGCAATGAACTTGCCGGCTTCCATCGGGCCGCCGGAGACGAAGACGGTGGGGATGTTGAGGCGCAGGGACGCCATCAGCATGCCGGGCGTGATCTTGTCGCAGTTGGAGATGCAGACCAGGGCGTCGGCGCAATGGGCGTTGGTCATGTACTCGACGCTGTCGGCGATGATTTCGCGCGAGGGCAGAGAATAGAGCATGCCGTCATGGCCCATGGCGATGCCGTCATCGACCGCGATGGTGTTGAATTCCTTGGCAACGCCGCCAGCCTTCTCGATCTCCCGCGCGACGAGTTGGCCGAGATCCTTCAGGTGCACATGGCCCGGCACGAACTGGGTAAAGGAATTGGCGATCGCGATGATCGGCTTGCCGAAATCGGAATCCTTCATGCCGGTGGCGCGCCACAGGCCGCGGGCGCCGGCCATGTTGCGGCCATGGGTGGTGGTGCGTGAACGATAGGCGGGCATGGTCGTTTCCAAGTCTTGTCGTGGATCTGTTTGGTCGGTCCGGCGCGCGGTCCGTTGATCCAGCCTTTATCGGTTCAAAACGGGTTAGACCAGTGCGGCAAGGGGGCGTGACCCAGCCGTGCCAGCGACATGGCAGGCATTCGGTCCGTCTGGTTCAGGACTTGCGTCAGTCCCAGCCGTGCAGCGGGATCAGGCCTCCGGCCCGAAAGCAGACCTTCCGCCGCCCGGCCCACTTGCCGTTCAATGCCACACGCACGATCGGCAGGACCGGTCATGGAGCAGAGCGACGTGCGGACAAGAGAATGGGACATTGGTACCGATATCGGCGGCACATTCACTGACATCATCGCGGTCCGAAGCGGCAGCGACGACACCCGGATCGCCAAGGTTCCCTCCCGCCCCGATGCGCCCGTCCAGGCGATGATGGAGGCCCTCGCGGCCGTCGGCCTCGGACCCGATGACGTCCGCCGCTTCGTCCATGGCACGACGCGCGTCACCAACGCCCTGGTCGAGGAGCGGTTGCCGAGGGTGGCGCTGGTGGCCACCGCCGGTTTCGAGGACGTGCTGGAGATCGCCCGCTACCGCCGGCAGGAACTCTACCGCCTCGACATTCCGCCGAAGGCGCCGCCGCTCGTGCCGCCGTCGCTCTGTTTCGGCATTGTCGAGCGGCTCGACCATACCGGTGCCGTGCTGACGCCTCTCGCCGAGAGCGAGATCGAGCGGCTGGTGACGTGGCTCAAGGCCAACGATGTCGCCAGCGTCGCCATCTGCCTGCTCCACTCCTATGCCAATCCCGACCATGAGAAGCGCCTCGCCGAGCGCCTTGCCGGCATCGTCCCGCATGTCTGCGTCTCGCACGAGATCAATCCGGAGGCGCGCGAATATGAGCGGGCCTCCTCGACCGCCTTCAACGCCGCGGCCATGCCCATCGCGGTGGAATATCTGACCGAGCTGGAAGAAAAGCTGCCGATCGGCGCCGGCCTGCAGGTCTTTCACTCGGCGGGCGCCATGGTGCCCGTGCCGGCGGTGAAGCGCCGGCCGCTGGTCATGGCCATGTCGGGGCCTGCCGCCGGCGTCTCGGCCTCGGCCCGCATCGCCCGGGATCTGGCGCGGCCGCGCGTGCTCACATTCGACATGGGCGGCACCACCACCGACGTCTGCCTCATCGTCGACGGCGCTGCGGAGATGACCGACACCCGCATGATGGGCGGGCGGCCGCTGCGCCAGCCGATGCTCGCGGTCCATTCCATCGGAGCGGGCGGCGGCTCCATCGTCGATCTCGGGCCGGGTGGCCTCACCGTCGGGCCGAAGAGCGCCGGGGCGGTACCGGGGCCCGCCTGCTATGGCCGTGGCGGCACGCGCGCCACCATCACCGACGCCAATGCGATCCTCGGCTATCTCGATCCCGATGCGCTGCTTGGCGACACGATCCGGATCGATGTCGGCAAGGCGCGGGAGGCCGTCCAGCCGATCGCCGACAGGCTCGGCCTCGGCCTCGCCGAGACCGCCCTCGGCATCGTCAAGGTGGCCAATGCCACCATGGCGCGGGCCCTGCGGCGGGTGACCGTCGAGCGCGGCGTCGACGGGCGCGACTGCACGCTGCTCGCCTTCGGGGGCGGCGGGCCGATGCACGCCACGGGCCTCGCCGACATTTACGGCCTGAGGGAAATCATCGTGCCGGCGGCCTCCAGTGCCTTCTCGGCGCTCGGCTGCCTGACGGCGGATTTCTCCTTCCTGCAGCAACGCACCGTGCGCATGGCCCTGAACGGGCTGTCGCGCGAGGCTTTCGCCGCGCGGATCGCCGAACTCGTAGCGGAGGCGCGCGATCCGCTGATCGCCAACGGCATCCCGGCGGAGGAGATCACCGTCGAACATGTCGCACTGATGCGCTATGCGGCGCAGAGCGATTCCATCCCCATCGCCTTTGCCGTGCCGCTTGACCCAACGCGGCTGGAGGCCGACTTCCACGCCCGGCACCACCAGCTCTTCGGCTATGCGACGGGTGAGCCCTGCGTGATCGAGGCGCTCAGGGTGAAGGCAACGAAGCCGTCGGTGACGCCGTTCTCGCGTCCCGATGTCGGCCGGCCGCAGGTCGCCGGCCGCAGTCGTTCCTGCATCTTCGGGCCGGAGGGGCCGGTCGAGACGCGGATTCTGCCGCGCGAGACCGTTTCGGGGATCACCAGCGGCCCCGCCATCATCGAGGACGCCTGGTCAACGGTCATCGTGCCGCCGGGATGGCAGGCGCGGCCCGACGACCTCGGCAACCTCTTCCTCACCCGGAGCGCGTCATGAGTCCGCTGGACCCCTTCGTCGTCGAGGTGATCCGCCACGGCCTGTCTGCCGCGGCCGAGGAGATGAGCCTGGTCATGACCCGCTCGGCCCGTTCGCCGTTGCTGCGCGAGGCCGGCGACCTCTCCTCCGCCATCACCGACGCGGAAGGCGGCCTGGTGGGGCAGGGGCGTGACATCCCCATCCATCTCGGCGCCATGGCCTATACGGTGAAGGAACTGCTGAAGCTGCGCCCCGCTTCCGGCATGAAGGACGGCGACGCGATCATCTACAATGTCGGAGCGCTCGGCGGGAACCACCTCAACGACGTGAAGATCGCCCGGCCCGTCTTCGTCGAGGGCCGGCTCATCGCCTTCGCGCTCAGCCTCGCCCATTGGCCCGATGTCGGCGGTACCTGGCCGGGCAGCTATCTCGCCAATGCCTTCGATACGTTCCAGGAGGCGATGCGCATCCCGCCGCTGACGATCGCCGACACCGACGGTCTCAACCGCTCCGTGCTCGAGCTGATCCTCGCCAATGTCCGCGACCCCGTCTCCTGCGAAGGGGACCTGATGGCGCAACTGGCGGCCACCACGGCGGCGGAGCGGCGCATCCGCGAGATGTGCGCGCAATATGGCACCGAGACCTTCGTCGCCACCATGAGCCGCCTGCATGATCTCTCGGAGGCGGAGATGCGGGCCGCGCTCGCCGACCTGCCGGACGGCACCTATGAGGGCGAAGATTTCCTCGACGATGGCGGGCCGAATGGCGAGCCGGCGCGCATCCATGTCAGGATCGAGATCCGCGGCGACGAGGCGACCTTCGACCTCTCGGGATCGGCCGACCGGGTCGCCAATTTCTGCAACACGACGCCCTTCATCGCCCGTTCTGCGGTGGTCTATGCCGCGCGGATCATGAGTGGGCGCGACATGCAGCAGAATGCCGGTGCTCTCAGGCCCATCACCATCATCACCCGGCCGGGATCCATCTTCGAGCCCGGTTGGAACGCGGCGGTCGCCGCCGGCAACCACGAGACCTCGATGCGGGTGGTGGACGCCATCTTCCGTGCCATGGAGGGGGTTATCCCTGAGCGCCTCTCGGCGGGCGGGCCGGCGACCTCCGGCCTCCTCGCCTTCGCCGAGCCGATGCCCGACCAGTCCTGGCGCATGCTCTACGAGGTGCATGGCGGCGGCGAGGGCGCCCGTCACGACCGCGACGGCTGCCCGGCGACACGAGTCCATCTCGCAAACACGTCCAATACGCCGGCCGAGATGATCGAGGCGAACTACGCCATCCGTGTCGAGAGACAGGCGATCCGCCGCGGTTCCGGTGGGAAAGGTGTCCACAAGGGCGGCGACGGGGTCATCCGCGCCTATCGGGTGCTGGCGCCGAGCCTGTGGCTCACCACCTGCGTCGAGCGCTCGGTGATGCCGACCTACGGCCTCAAGGGCGGCGAGGAGGGCAAGCCCTACACGATCACGCTGGAGCGCGACGGCCGCACGGAGCGCCTGTCTGGCAAGGCGAACCTGCTGCTGAAGGCCGGCGACCTGGTGACGCTGGAAGGCTGCGGTGGCGGTGGCTACGGGGTTCCCGCCGCATGAGCATCTGGCCGGCCGGCGTCGCCCGCACCATCGGCGCGCTGCCCGGCAGCCTCGGCGCGGCGCTCAGGGCAACGGCGGCGCGGCGGAAGGAGGCGCTGGCCATCGCCTTCTACGGGGCGGAGATCAGCTTCGCCGAGCTGCTCCTCCGCGTCGAGCGGCTGGCCGCTCATCTGCAGCACGCCTGCGGCCTCCAGCACGGCGACCGGGTTCTGCTCGACATGCAGAATTCGCCGCATGCCATCATCGCCTACCAGGCGATCGCGCGGGCGGGGGGCGTGGTGGTGCCGGTCAACCCGATGTGCCTGCCGGAGGAGATCGCCTATCTCGTCACCGACAGCGGGGCGAGGGTCGCGTTGATCGGTGCCGAACTCGTCGGCCGGTTCGAAGCGCTGGTGCCGTCACTGCTAGGCCATGTGATCGTCGCCGCCTATGGCGACGAGATTCCTGTCGAGACGCCGTTCCGCCTGCCGCCGGTGATCGGCGAGAGCGTGCTCCCGGAGGGCCTGCCGCCGGGCTTCATCCCTTGGGCCGAGGCGCTGGCGGAGGCGCGGCTGCCGTTGCCCGATGTGAGTCGGCCGGACGACCTCTGCGTCATGCCCTATACGTCCGGCACGACCGGCAAGCCGAAGGCCTGCCTGCACAGCCATTACAGCGTGCTGTTCACCGCCTTCGTCCAGGCGCGCTGGTATTTCTACGACGACGAGACGGTGCTCACCGGCTTCATGCCGATGTTCCACGTGGCCGGCATGCAACTGGCGCTCAACGGCTGCGCCGCCTGCGGCGCAACGGTGGTCGTCATGGCCCGCTGGGACCGCGACCTCGTGGCGCCGCTGTTCCGGCGCTACGGCGTGACCTTGTGGAGCGCGGCGCCGACCATGGTGGTCGATGCGCTCGCCGCCGACGGCTTTGACGAAGCGGCCTTCGCGCGGCTCAAGATCATCACCGGCGGCGGCGCGGCCATGCCTGCAGCGGTGGCAGCCGAGCTGAAGCGGCGGTGGAACCTCGCTTATGTCGAGGGCTACGGCCTCACCGAGACCATGTCGCCGAGCCATCTCAACCCCGTGGACCGGCCGAAGCCGCAGTGCCTCGGCGTGCCGGTGCAGGAGACCGACGCCCGCATCATCGATCCCGAGAGCCTGGCCGAACTGCCACGAGGCGAAACCGGCGAGATCGTCGTCGCCGGGCCTCAGGTGATGCGCGGCTACTGGAACCGGCCGGAGGCGACGGCGGAGGCGTTCGTCACCCTCGACGGTCAACGCTTCCTGCGCACCGGCGATCTCGCCCGCATCGACGACGAGGGCTACTTTCACATGGTCGACCGCCTGAAGCGGATGATTTCGGTCTCCGGCTTCAAGGTCTGGCCCACGGAGGTGGAGGCGGTGCTCTACCGCCATCCCGCCGTGCAGGAGTGCTGCATCGTCTCGGCGCCCGACGCCTATCGCGGCGAGACGGTAAAGGCCCTTGTGGTCCGCCGGCCGGGCTACGACCTGACGGCCGATGACCTGATTGCCTGGGCCCGGGAGCTGATGGCCGCCTACAAGGTGCCGCGGCAGGTCGCTTTCATAGACGCTCTGCCCCGCACCGCCTCCAACAAGCTGGACTGGCGGTCGCTGCAGGATGCCGCCTGGGCGAAAGGCGCATCGTGATCGCCGGCCTTGCGGGCCTGTCCGGCAGGGGTCAGCATGCGGCCTGCATCTTGCCTGCCCGACCCTTCTACCCTGCGCATGCCTCCCGAGATTCCGACATGACCTTACCGTCGCTGACCGCCCTCGAAGCCCGCATCCGCGACGACCTCGCGCGGATCGCCCATCCCCGCGCATCCTGGCTCACCCCGCGCACGGCTCCGGACGGGTCGCAGGCGCTGGACGTGCTGGTCGTCGGGGCGGGGCAGTCGGGCGTCGTCGCCGCCTTCGGGCTGAAGCGCTCGCGGGTGGACAACATCCTCGTCATCGACAAGGCGCCCTATGGGCAGGAGGGGCCCTGGGTCACCTACGCGCGGATGAAGACACTGCGCAGCCCGAAGGAGTTCACCGGCCCCGATCTCGACATTCCGAGCCTCACCTACCAGTCCTGGCACGAGGCCCGCTATGGCGCCGCGCACTGGCAGGCGCTGGACCTCATCACTCGCGAGGACTGGAACGACTACCTCCTCTTCATGCGGCGGGTGACGGAGGTTCCGGTCGAGAACGACACCGAACTCCTGTCGCTCGATCAGGCCGGCGAGCTTGTCGCTGCCCGCATCCGGGGGCCGGAGGGCGAGCGCACCGTCTTCGCCCGCAAGGTGGTGCTGGCGACGGGGCAGGATTCGACCGGCCGCTGGTGGATGCCGGACTTCGTCGCGGCGCTGCCGGCGGCGTTGCGCGCCCACACCGCCGACTCCATCGACTTCGCCTCCCTGAAGGGCAAGGTCGTGGCCGTTCTGGGAGCCGGCGCCTCGGCCCTCGACAATGCCGCGGAGGCACTGGAGGCGGGGGCCGCCTCGGTCCATCTGTTCTGCCGCCGGCTCGAGCCGCAGGTGATCCAGCCCTACCGCTGGATCACGTTCCGCGGCTTCATGAAGCATCTCGCCGACCTCGACGATTCCTGGCGCTGGCGCTTCATGAGCCGCGTCATGGGTCTGCGCGAGGGCTTTCCGCAGGCGACCTACGACCGCTGCGCGGCGCATCCGAACTTCGTCCTGCACACCGGGGCCGCCTGGACGGCCGCGCGCGCCGAGGAGGGCCGGGCGGTGGTGACGACGCCGCATGGCGATTTCGCCGCCGATTTCCTCATCTGCGGCACGGGCATCGCCATGGACTACGCGGCCAAGCCCGAGCTCGCGGCCTTTGCAGGCAACATCGCCACCTGGGGCGACCGCTACGCGCCGTCGGCGGAGGAGGCCAACGACCGGCTCGCGGCGTTCCCCTATCTCTCGCCGGACTACCAGTTCATGGAGAAGGTGCCGGGCCACACGCCGTGGATCGCCAATATCCACCTCTTCTCCATCGCCTCGACCATGAGCTTCGGCCCCTCCGGGTCGTCGATCAATGCCATGACGACGGCGGTCCCGCGCCTCGTCGACGGCGTCACCAAGGGTCTCTTCGCCGCGGATGTGGAGGCGAACTGGTCCACCTTCCTCGCCTATGACGTGGCGCAGGCGGAGGTGCGGCAGACGGTGCCGGGGCTCGGCATTGCGGCGGAGTAGGCGCGCGTTCGTGCCCTGACTTCGACGTCATCCCCGGGCCAAGGCCGGGCATGACGTCGCGGGATGGATCGAAACGGATCAACCCGCCGTCGCGGCTTCCCGGTGCCGGGCCGTGGCCGCTTCCGGGTCGAAATGCGGGATGGCGGCGATGAGTTCGCGGGCATAGTCGGAGGCAGGGTCGGTGAACAGCGCGCCGCTCGGCCCCTGTTCGACGATGCGGCCCTTCTGCAGCACGATGGTGCGCTCGCACATCATGCGGACCACGTTGAGATCGTGGCTGACGAAGAGATAGGCGAGGCCGGTCTCGCGCCTGAGACGGTCGAGCAGATGCAGGATCACCGCCTGGACCGAGACGTCGAGGGCCGCTGTCGGCTCGTCGAGGACGAGCAGGCGGGGCTTGGCGGCGATGGCGCGGGCAATACCGACCCGGGCCTTCTGGCCCCCGGAGAGCTGGTGGGGGAAACGGTCGAGGAACTCGGCGGGCAAGCCGACGCGGCGGGCGCAGTCCTCGACCTGACGGCGGAGTTCGCGGCCGTCCTGCACGCCGGCGAGCAGCTTCAGCGGATCGGCGATGCAGTCGAAGGCGGAAAAGCGCGGATTGAGGCTGTCGCCGTGGTCCTGGAAAACGATCTGGATGTCCTTGCGGAAACGCGAGCGATAGAAATCGCGCGAGGTGACCTTCCCGATATCCTCGCCGTCGAAGCCGATGGTGCCGGCGGAATGATCGACGAGGCGGCAGACGAGGCGGGAGATGGTGCTCTTGCCCGAACCCGATTCGCCGACCAGGCCGAGGCTTTCGCCCGGCGCGAGGTCGAAGGAGACGTCGTCGACACCGCGGAAGCCGTTATCGAAGGTCTTCACGAGGTTCGAGACGGAGAGCAGCGGTTCGGCCGGCCGCCGCGGCGACACGCGTGGCGCCGCCTGGGCAGGTTCGCCGGCATCGACAACGAGGCTGTCGACGGTGGAATGGCGGGTCGGCGAGGCGGCGACCAGGCGCTTCGTATAGGGATGGCGCGGCGCGCCGAAGAGGCTCGCGGGCACCGCCTGCTCGACCACAAGCCCCTGTTCCATCACCGCGACGCGCTGGCAATACTGCGCGGCGAGGCCGAGGTCGTGGGTGATCAGGATCATCGCCATGCCGCGCCGGGCGGTAATCTCGGCGAGGAGATCCATCACCGTCTTCTGCGTCGTCACGTCGAGGCCGGTGGTCGGCTCGTCGGCGATGAGGAGGGCGGGCTCGCAGGCGATCGCCATGGCTATCATGACGCGCTGGCACATGCCGCCGGAGAGTTCGTGCGGATAGGCGTCGAGGCGCTCCTCGGGATCGCGGATCAGCACTGCCTCGAGCAGTTTCAGCGCTCTCGCGCGGGCCTCCTTCGCTGACAGCGGTTCATGGGCGCGCAGCACGTCGGCGATCTGCAGGCCGACCGTGCGGATGGGGTTCAGCGCGGCGCGGGGGTTCTGGAAGATCATCGACATGGCCGCACCGCGCAGCGGCTGCAGCATGGCGCGCGAGGCGCGGGTGATGTCCTGACCGCGGAAAGTGATGCGGCCGTTGGTGATCCGGCCAGCACGGTCGAGGAGCTGCATCACCGAAAAGGCGGTGACGGACTTGCCGGAGCCGCTCTCACCGACGATACCGAGGGTCTCGCCGGCGTCGAGGCTGAGGGATACGCCCTTCAGCGCCTCCACCAGGCCGTTGCGGGTGGAGAAGGTGACCTTGAGGTCGTCGATGGTGAGGAGCGGCGCCGTCATGTCCGCATCCGCGGATCAAGGATGTCGCGCAGGCCGTCGCCGAGGAGGTTGAAGCAGAGAACGGCGGTCATCAGGGCGGCGCCAGGGAAGACCACGAGCCACCACTTGCCGGTGGTGATGAAGCGGGCGCCCTCGGCGACCATGATGCCCCATTCCGGCGTCGGCGCCTGCACCCCGAGGCCGAGGAAGGAGAGGCCGGCGGCATTGAGGATGGCCCAGCCGAGGTTGAGCGAGATCTGCACCGCCATGGCCGGCAGGACGTTGGGCAGGAGGAAGAGCAGCACGACCCGCACATGGCTGTTGCCGGAGGCGCGGGCGGCCTCCACCCAGCCGGAATTGCGGCGGACATTCACCTCGGCGCGGGCGAAGCGGATGTAGAAGGGCAGGTTGATGATGGCGGTGGCATAGATGATGTTCTCGACCCGGTTGCCGAGCGCCGCCACCAGCGCCATGGCGAGGACGAAAAGCGGGAAGGCCATCAGCACGTCGACGAAGCGGCCGACCCAGCGGTCGAGACGGCCGCCGGCATAGCCGCAGAAGGCGCCGATCATCGCGCCGAGGACGAAGGAGATGCTCACCGCCGAGGCGGCGATGGCGAGATCGAGCCGGGTCGCCACCAGCACGCGCGAGAAGACGTCGCGGCCAAGCTGGTCAGTGCCGAACCAATAGGTCGCGCTCGGCGGCTGCAGGGCCTGCGGCACGTTGGAGACGGTGGGACCATAGGGCGCGATGGAGGGCCCGACGATGGCGATGAGCACCAGAAGCGCCGCGCCGATGCCGGCGACAAGCGTCACCGGATTGCCGCGCAGGATGTACCCGGTATGGCGGAGCGTGGCGCTCATTCGATCGAGACCCGGGGATCGGCGAGGCCGTAGAGCACGTCGATGGTGAGGTTCACCAGGACGAAGATGAAGGCCATCAGCAACACGAAGCCCTGCACCGGCGCATAGTCAGAGGTTAGCAGCGCGTCGAGCGCGTAGGAGGCGACGCCGGGCCAGGAGAACACCTTCTCCACCAGCACATTGGCGCCCAGCATGGTGGAAAAGACGATGCCCATGATCGTGATGACCGGCAGCAGGGCATTGCGCAGGGCATAGACGAGGACGACGCGCCGGCGCGACAGGCCGAGGGCCTCGCCCGTGCGCACGAAGTCGCTCGTCATCACCGCCAGCATGGCTGCGCGGGTCATTCGGGCGAGAGGCGCGAGGACGAAGAGGGCCATGGTCGCCGCCGGCAGGACAAGCTGGCTCGCCGCGGCGCGCCAGGATTCCCATTCGCCGGCGAGGGCTGCGTCGATGAGAATGAAGCCGGTGACGACAGGAGGCTGCGCGGCGAAGACGTCGAGCCGTCCCGTCGGGTCGGGGGCGATGCCGAGGATGTAGTAGAAGGCGTAGATCAGCAGCAGCCCCGAGACGAAGGTCGGCACGCAGACGCCGAGCGAACACAGGAAGCGCACCCCGTGGTCGATGAGGGAGTTCGGCTTCAGCGCGGCGAGGATGCCGAGCGGCAGGGCCAGCGACAGGGCGAAGAGCAGCGCCGTAAAGGTGAGTTCGAGCGAGGCCGGCAGACGGTTGATGAGGTCGGTCACCACCGGCTGGCCGGTGTTCATCGAGCGGCCGAGATTGCCGGTGGCGATATCCTTCAGATAGAGCAGCAATTGCTGCGGGATGGGTTTGTCGAGGCCCATCTGCTCCCGGATCATCTGGATTTCCGCCTGTCCGGCATTGGGGCCGGAGGCGAAGAAGACGGCCGGATCGCCCGGCAACACCCGCATCAGCAGGAAGGTGAAGACGATCACCCCGAACAGCGCGGGAACGGAGGACAGGGCCCTCCGTCCCGCGCGCCTGGCGATTCCGGCTGCAAGGCTCATGACTGCAGGGCCCGTCAGGTCCGCTTCACGTCGCGGAAGTCGACCTGGCGGTGATAGCCATAGGTGTAGCCGTCGATGTTCTTCGGCATGACCGCGTCCTGGTTCGGCTGCCAGAGCATGACGATCGGCGTCTCCTCGGCCATGATGGCGATCATCTCCTTGCAGGCCGCGTCATATTTGGCCTTGTCCGTTTCGAACCGCGCCTTCTCCGCGATGTCGGCGATGCGCTGGTCGTTCCAGCCGGAATAGTTCCAGCGCTGCGGGCCATAGAGGAAGGTCCGGAAGAAGTAGTCGGTCGAGGGCAGCCAGGCGATCGAGGTCTCGATGAAGAAGGGCAGCTTGCGCTCGGTGACCATGGTCGAGATCTGCGCGTCGGGCAGCTTCTGGATCTCGACGCGGATGTTGATGGCTGCGAGGGCTTCCTTCACCAGCGCGGCGATCGGTTCGGCGAAGGCGGCCGAGCCGAGGTTGAAGGCGAAGAACGTGTCGAAGCCATTGGGGAAGCCGGCTTCCGTCAGCAGCGCCTTGGCCTTGGCGACGTCCTGCTTGTAGGGCATCGGCTGCGGGAAGGAGGCGTCATTCGGCGTTCCGGACCAGGTGCCGCCATAGAGCTTGGCGCCGCGCTCGAACAGGCCCGCCTTGAACAGCGAGTCATAGGGCAGGGCGGCCGCGATGGCCTGGCGCACCTTCTTGTTGTCGAAGGGCGGCATCTTCGTGTTGAAGGCGATCATCGAGAAGGCGTTGAACTGGGGCGTCGAGATCGCCTTGACGCGACCGCGCTGGACCAGCGTGTCGATGTCGCTCGGCTGCAGGTCGATGGAAAGGTCCGCGTCGCCCTTCTCGATGAGGCTGGCGCGCGTCGCCGCTTCGGGAATGGTCTGGCAGATGATGCGGCGGAAGGGGGCCGGCTTGCCGTCGACGCCGCCGGTCCATGCGTCGTTGCGGCGCAGGATCACCTGCTCGCCGGGACGGAAGCTCTCCACCGTATAGGCGCCGGAACCGGCCGTGTTGTCCTTGGTCCAGGCCTGGCCCCAGGGGTCCTGCGGCGTCACGTGCTTCTTCACCAGGGTGGAGTTGAAGACGATCGCGTAGAGGGTGCAGAGGTTCGGCAAGGCGAGGCGGTCCGGCTTGTCGATCTTGCCGACGACCGTGTGGGTGTCGACGATCGTGAACTGCTCGGGCTTGGTCCAGGAGCCGGTGCCGATCTGGGCCGCCGCCAGCGAGCGGGCCGAGACAGCGCGGTCATAGGACCATTTGACGTCGGCCGCGGTCACCGGGGTTCCGTCGTGGAACTTGGCGTTCTTGCGGATATGGAAGGTGAAGGTCATGCCGTCGGGGCTGATATCGACCTTCTCGGCGATCTCGCCGCGGATATTGTCGATGTCGAAGACCCAGTTGCCGTCGCGCTGCTTGCGGCCGAAGGAGACGAGCCGGTCATAGACGTTGACGCTGACGCCGAAGGCCTCGCGTGTCGAGCCGGGCATCGTCGGGTCGAGCGTGTTGACCGCAGCGCCGGTGACGTAGCGCAGGGTTTCGGCGCGTGTCTGTGCCTCGGCGCGACCGCCGAGATACGGGGCGGTGGCGACGGCGGCCGTTCCCGCGAGGAGGTGACGACGGTTCAGCTTCATGACGCGGTCTCCGTTGGCGCTTGCAGGCCGGTGATCCGGTTCCGGCAGCTCGCCCAAAATGGTTGCAATCTTCGTACCAGTGGCGGGGGTCTGCTCATGCGGTGCGTCTGCGAGGAGGATATCCATTCGCCGAAACCGTCAGCGGCGGAAATTCTCTTCGGAGTTTTCTCCCTTAGGCAGCAGATGGATTGTCCTGCCCAAAGGTTAGGCACTGTCAGCCGGCGAGCCAGCCGCCGTCAACGGCGAGTGTCGTGCCGGTGGTGAAGGCGGCGGCGTCGCTGGCGAGATAGAGGGCGGCCTCGGCGATCTCTTCCGGTCGGCCGAGGCGGCCCAGCGGATGACGCGCCACGGATTTGGCTTCCGCAGCGGCGGGATCGGCGGCGCGGCCGAAGCTGCGGCGGAGCATCGGCGTATCGATGGCGCCGGGGGCGAGGGCGTTGACGCGGATGCGATCGGCGGCGAAGTCGAGCGCCATGGTGCGGGTGAGGCTGAGGATGGCCCCCTTGGCGGCGATATAGGCGGCATTGCCAGCGCCGCCGGCGATAGCCAATTGCGAGGCGGTTGTGACGATGGCGCCGCCGCCCTGGGCCCGCATGGTCGGCACGACGGCCCGCGCCCAGAGCCAGGTGCCGCCGACATTGGCGCGGAAGACGCGCTCCCAGTCCTCGGGGCTGGTGGTCATGATCGTGCCGCCGACGGAGAAGCCTGCCGCCGTGAAGAGGATGTCGATGCGCCCGAAACGGGCGAGGATTGCTGCGGCGTCACGGTCGGCGGTGCCGGGTTCGCCGACATCGGAGATGCAGACCATCACCTCGCCGCCTTGAGCGGTCACCAGGGCCGCTGTTTCGCTGGCTCCGGCAGGCTCTCGGTCGACCAGGGCGAGGCGCGCGCCCTCGCGCGCGAAGGCGAGGGCGGTCGCCCGGCCGATGCCGGACCCGCCCCCGGTGATGACAGCGACCTTTCCCGCAAGGCGCATCAGGCCGCCTCTCCGGCGGCACTGGTGATGGCCGCATCCACGGCCTGTTTCAACAGGTCGACCATGCGGTCTATTTCCGGACGGGTGATGATATAGGGCGGCGCCAGGATGACATGGTCGCCGGCATGGCCGTCCGCCGTGCCGGGCGAGGGGTAGCAGAGCAGACCGCGGGCGAAGGCCTCGTCCTTCACACGCTTGTAGAGCCCGAGATGGCTGGCGAAGGGCGTCTTGGTCTCGCGGTCCCTGACCAGTTCGACGGCGACGAAGAAGCCGCGGCCGCGGATGTCGCCGACATGGGGGTTCTGGCCGAAGGCCTGTTCGAGGGCACCCATCAGATAGGTACCGTCGTCGCGGCATTTGGCGACCAGCCCATCGCGGATGATCACCTTCTGGACGGCGAGGCCGGCGGCGCAGGCGGCGGTATGGCCGGAATAGGTATGGACGGAGGCGATGGTGCCGAATGTGTCGGCAATGGTGCGGTAGACATCCTCGGTCATCAGCGCGGCGCCGAGCGGCGCATAGCCACCTGCGAGGCCCTTGGCGGTCACCATGATGTCGGGCGCGACACCGTCATGGGCTAGGGTCCGCCAGGTGCCGCAGCGCCCGACGCCGCACATGACCTCGTCGGCGACCATGAGGATGCCGTAGCGGCTGCAGATCTCGCGCATCCGCCGGGCGTAGCCGTCGGGAGCGGGGACGGCACCTCCGGCGGCGCCCACCACCGGCTCGAAGAAGAAGGCGGCGATGCGCTCGGCGCCGACGCGGTGGATCTCCCGCTCGAACTCGGCGGCGAGGTGGTCGACCAGGTCGGCAGGCGCGACCCCATCGGCCGGGCGATAGTCATTGGCGGGGGACAGGTGTGTGACCGGCATGAGCGCGCCGACATAGGGCCGGCGCCGCGCCGGATGGCCGGAGAGCGACAGGGCTCCCATCGTATAGCCGTGCCAGGACTGGCGGCGTGCGAAGAAATGGGTGCGGCCGGCATGGCCGCGCGCGAGGTGATATTGCAGGGCGATCTTGATGGCGGTCTCGGTCGCCTCTGACCCACCGGAAACGAACGAGACCCGGCTCATGCCGCCGCCCGCCTGGTCGACGATGGTGTCGGCGAGGGCGTCGATCGGGTCGGAGGTGAAATCGGCGGAATAGCCGAAGGACAGGGTGTCGTACTGGGCCTTGATCGCCTCGATCACCTCGCGATGGCCATGGCCGAGGCAGAACAGCGCCGGCCCGGACGAGCCGTCGAGAAAGCGGCGCCCGTGTTCGTCGAAGACGTGGATGCCTTCGCCGCCGACGGCGCGCGGCAGCCTCTGCCCCACGCGGTGCTGGTTGAGCCAGCGATGCCCGACGTCGTCCATGGCGCTCTCCTTCACGGGGGAGGCTAGGGGAGGCTCTCCGCCGTGGTCAAACCCGCCGGGCGCATGGCTGCCCCAGCGGGATGCCCGTCCCGGCAGGCGGATCAGCCCCGGCCGGCCCAGGCGATGTAGTCGGCCGCGGCCTCGCTCAGACCGAAGCGCGGGGCAAAGCCGGTCGCGGCCTTCAGGCGCTCGAAGTCACTGCCGGGGCGATCGGCTGGGATCTGGTAGCGCACGGTCGGTGCCGCCGTGTCGACGGCATGCCTCCAGCCGGGAAAGGCCGGGGCGATGGCGGCGCAGAAGGCTTCCACCGAGAAGACCTCCGGGCCCCCCAGATCGAAGATCGGCGCCGGCTGGTCGAACCCGGCGGCAGCGAGGGTGGCCAGGCCCGCCGCCGCATCCCTGGAATAGAGCCAGCCGGCATAACCCGGGCGGGAGAGGCGCGTCGGCCGACCGGCCTGGGCATCGGCCATGACCTGGGCCGGTGCCGACAGGATCTCGCGGACGCCTGTATCGCGCTCGAAGGGGCCGTAGACCCCAGCGATGCGCAGGATCGGCGTGGCGATGCCATAGACCGCACCGAGACGGATGGCGACATCCTCGGTCATCTTCTTGGTGAGGCCGTAGAGGGCCGCCGGGGCCGGCGGGTCGACATCGGCGCGGAAGCGCGCACTGTCGGCCTTGGCGAGGGGGTAGACGCTGGCCGAGGACGCGATGACGACGCGCGGGCAGCCCGCCTCGGCCGCTGCACGCATCACCGCGGCCGTGCCGCCGA
>JAIEPJ010000229.1 GCA_019749835.1 Phreatobacter sp.
CGATCGTCGGCCCCTCCGGCTCCGGCAAGTCGACGCTCTTCGCCCTCGTCCAGCGTTTCTACGACCCACAGGGCGGCGTTGTCCGCTTCGACGGCGTGCCGGTGGCCGAGACCGATCCTCTCGCCCTGCGCGCGCGCATCGCCCTCGTGCCGCAGGATGTCGCCATCTTCGCCGCCTCGGTCGCCGAGAACATCCGCTACGGGCGGCCGGGCGCTTCCGACGAGGAGGTGGTGGCCGCCGCGCGCATGGCCCATGCCGACGAGTTCATCGCCCGCATGCCCGACGGCTATGCCAGCCTCATCGGCGAGCGCGGCGTGACGCTGTCTGGCGGCCAGCGCCAGCGCATCGCCATCGCCCGCGCCATCCTGCGCGACGCGCCGCTGCTGCTGCTCGACGAGGCGACCTCGGCCCTCGACGCAGAGAGCGAGACGCTGGTCCAGGAGGCCCTGTCGCGGCTGATGACCGGGCGCACCACGCTGGTCATCGCCCACCGCCTCGCCACCGTCCTCGATTGCGACCGCATCCTCGTCATGGACCAGGGCCGCATCGTCGAGCAGGGCACCCACGCCTCCCTGGCGGCGGCCGGCGGTCTCTATGCGCGCCTCGCCGAACTGCAGTTCAAGAGCGTCGCGGCGCCGGAGCCGGCGGCACCCACGCCATGAGGGCGATGGTCCAGCCCTGCTCGTTGAGGCGGGTGCCGGTCGTGGCAAAGCCCTGCCGCCGGTAGAAGGCGATGGCGCGGGCATTGTCCGCATTGACGTCGAGCGTCAGTCCCGCCGGCGCGACGGCCTTGGCCCTGTCCATCAGCGCTGCGGCGAGGCCGCTGCCCTGATGGGCGAGACCGACCAGCATCTGGTCGATCCAGCCGGTACCGGGATGGACCGTGACGAAGCCGGCGGGCACGCCGTCCACGAGCCCCACCAGGATCGCCGTGCCGTCCCGCGCCATTGCCGCCATGCGTTCGGCGAGCCAGCCGCGCCGCGCCTCGAAGTCGATGCCGGGATAGGCCCGCGCCCAGGCCGCGACCCACAGGTCGGCGAGCTCCGGCGGCAGGGGATCGACACTGGCGACGACCGCGATCGTCACCGGTCGGTCAGGCGCAGCTCGATGCGGCGGTTGCGGGCGAGCGCCTCCGGCCCGTCGCCCTGGTCGATGGGCTGGAACTCGCCGAAACCGGCCGCCACCAGCCGGTGGGGCGCGATGCCCCGGGCGATGAGATACTGGACGACAGCGATGGAGCGGGCGGCCGACAGTTCCCAGTTCGACCGGAAGCGCCCGCCCTGCATGGGCCTCGCGTCGGTATGGCCGTCGACCCGCAGCACCCAGGCGATGTCGGACGGAATGTCCCTCTCGAGCTGGATGAGGGCGGCGGCGAGCTTGTCGAGTTCGGCCCGTCCCCCCGGTTCCAGTTCCGCCTGGCTCGACCCGAAGAACACCTCGGACCCGAAGACGAAGCGGTCGCCGACGACGCGGATGTCGGAGCGCTCGGCGAGAATTTCGCGCAGGCGCCCGAAGAATTCCGAGCGGTAGCGCGACAGTTCTTGCACGCGCTGGGCCAGGGCGAGGTTGAGCCGCCGGCCGAGATCGGTGATGCGCGTCTGCGCGTCGCGATCGCGGGCCTCGCTGGCGCCGAGCGCCTCCTCGAGCGAGGCGAGCTGCCGGCGCAGCGCGGTGATCTGCTGGTTGAGGAGTTCGATCTGCGACAGTGCCGCCTGCGCCGTCTGGCGCTGCTGGGCGAGTTGGGCCTCCAGCGTGGTGGCCCGCCCGACCTGCGCTCCGGCCTGGCCCTGCGCGTCCTCCAGCAGGCTCTGCAGCCGCCGCCTTTCGACATCCGAGGTTCCGAGCGTCGCGGTGATGGCCGCGAGCCCCTCCTGCAGGGTCTGCCGCTGGCCGCGTTCGAGCTGCAGCAATTCACCGAGTTCGGCGATCTGGCGCTGCAGCCGCACCATGGCGTCGTCCTTGCCGGCGATGTCGCGCGACAGGAAATACTGCGCCAGCATGAAGACGGAGAGCATGAAGATGATCGCCAGAAGGAAGGTCGACAGCGCGTCGACGAAGCCCGGCCAATAGTCGATCCCGCGCTCGCCGCGGCGCGACCGCGACAGGGCCATCAGACCGACCCCTTCTCGCGCAACACCTGTTCGAGCAGGCGTCGCAGCTCCTTCTGGTCGGCGGACTGGGCCTGCATCCAGTCGCGCACCACCTGCTGCTCGGAGCGCATGTGGGTGACGAGGCCCTGGATGCCCTCGGCGAGATTGGCCATGGCGGCGCTGGCACGCTGGCTTGAAGAGCCGTCGCCCATGGCCTCCCGCAGCCTGTCGAAGGCGCGCTGCAGGTCGGCAACGCTCACCTGGGGCGCTCCACCATCGGTCGAGGGGCTGATGACCGCCATGTCCTGGACGGTCGAAGACAGCCAGTCTTCCACTTCGGTATAGAAACGATTCTGCGCCTGGCTGGCCTGCAGGTCGAGGAAGCCGAGGACGAGCGAGCCGGCGAGGCCGAAGAGCGAGGACGAGAAGGCGATGCCCATGCCGGCGAGGGGCTCGGCAAGGCCGCGCTTCATGTCCTCGAAGATGGTGCCGAGCTCGCCCTGGTTGGACAGGCTGTTGATGACCCGGCCGACCGAGGTCACCGTCTCGATCAGGCCCCAGAACGTGCCGAGAAGTCCGAGAAAGACGAGCAGGCCCGTCAGGTAGCGCGCCAGTTCGCGGCCCTCGTCGAGGCGGGTGGCGAGTGAATCCAGCAGCGAGCGCATGGTGACGGTCGAGATCGCCATCTGGCCGCTGCGCGCGCCAAGCATGGTCGCCATCGGCGCCAGCAGGATCGGAGGCCGCTGGACGGTGATGCCGGGATCGGCGAGGCGGAACGTGTTGACCCAGCGCGCCTCGCGGAACAGCCGGATGACCTGGCGGAACGACAGGACGATGCCGATCAGGCCGACGGCGACGATGACGCCGTTGAGGCCCGGATTGGCCATGAAGGCGATCAGGATTTCGCGCTGCAGGACGAAGACGACGAGGCCGACCAGCGCCAGGAACACCAGCATCCGGAACAGGAAGATCCGCGGGGACGAGACCTTGAAGGGATCGAGTTCGCGGGCCATCGGCACTCTTCGAATGTTGTGGGTTCCGGGAGGTTAACCCCACCGGACCCAGAAATGAAGCAGAGGTTATGGCAGGCTTGTGACAGCGGCCTCTCGCCGCCGCCCGGCGGCGCTCAGGCGCCGAGCAGGCCCTCCGCCTTCACCTTGTCGAGCGTGCGGTCGAGGGTGCGCGCCAGGCGGTCGAACAGGTCGTCGATCTCCTCCGGCGTGATGATCAGCGGCGGGCAGACGGCGAGCGAATCGCCGAGATTGCGGATGATCAGCCCCTCTTCCTGCGCCACCATGGTGGCATAGGCGCCGATGCCGGCCTTCGGCTCGAAGGCCTTCTTGGTCGGCTTGTGGGCGACCATCTCCAATGCGCCGACCAGGCCCATGCCGCGTGCCTCGCCCACCAGCGGGTGGTCGGCGAGGGCCTTCAGATGCGCCTGGAACTGCGGCGTCTTGGCCGCCGACTTCTCGATGATGCGGTCGCGCTCGTAGATCTCGAGGGTCTTCAGCGCCACCGCCGCGCCGACCGGATGGCCCGAATAGGTGAAGCCGTGGCCGAAGGTGCCGATCTTCTTCGATTCGATGATCGTCGCCTGATACATCTCCTCGGGGATCATCACCGCGCCCACCGGCATGTAAGCCGAGGTGAGAGCCTTGGCGACCGAGATGGAGTGCGGCTTGTAGCCGAGCGCCGAGGAGCCGAACCATTCGCCGAGGCGGCCGAAGCCGCAGATCACCTCGTCGGCGATCATGTAGACGTCGTAGCGCTGGCAGACCGCCATGATCTTCTCGAAATAGCCCGCCGGCGGCACGATGACGCCGCCCGCGCCCATCACCGGCTCGGCGATGAAGGCGGCGACCGTCTCCGGTCCCTCGCGCAGGATCATGTCCTCCAGGTCCTGGGCGCAGCGGGTGGCGAACTCCTCCTCCGTCTCCCCCTCATGGGCGAAGCGGTAGTGGTGCGGGCAGGAGGTGTGCAGGATGCCGGAGATCGGCAGGTCGAAATCGGTGTGGTTGGCCGGCAGGCCGGTCAGCGAGGCCGAGGCGATGGTGACGCCGTGATAGCCCTTGATGCGGGAGATGATCTTCTTCTTCTGCGGCCGTCCCAGCGCATTGTTCATGTACCAGACCATCTTGACCTGGCTGTCATTGGCCTCCGAGCCCGAGCAGACGAAGAAGACCTTGGAGATCGGCACCGGCGCCTTCTCCTTCAGCTTCTCAGCGAGCTCGATGGCCGGGTCATGGCTCTTGCCGCCGAACAGATGGGTGAAGGACAGCTTCTTCATCTGCTCGTAGGCGGTCTGGGCCAGTTCCTCGTTGCCGTAGCCAAGCGCCGTGCACCACAGGCCCGACATACCCTCGATATAGGGCTTGCCGTCGACGTCGTAGACATAGATGCCCTTGGCCCTTTCCAGGACCAGCGTGCCCGTGTCGCGGATCGTCGCCTGGTTCGTATAGGGGTGAAGGACGGTTTCCAGGTCGCGGACCTGCAGGTTGGTCAAAGCCATGGCGGCCTCCGAAGCGGGGATGGCGGAGTGAACCCGATCGGCGGGCGGCCTGTCAAAGCAGGACAGGCTCGCAAAAGCACAGCCCCTGGGAACGACCGGAAGCCTAGCCCTCGGGCGGCATATCCTGCGGCTCCGACGGCGTTGTGACCGCTGCCGGCTGCGCCGCGGCCCGCGCCTTTGTCTCGCGTCGCTTCAGCCGCCGCGGCGGCAGGATCTCCGGGTCGCTCACCACGGTCTTGGCGAGGAAGATGGCGGCGTCCAGCTTGGTGAAGGCGCGGCCACGGTAGAATTTGAGGGCGTTCTCGTTGTTCTCCGCCACTTCCAGCACGAGATGGGTGCAGCCGCGCAGCTTGGCGAGATGTTCGAGCTGCTCCAGCACGAAGGTGCCGAGGCCGCGCCCCTGGAATTCCGGGTCCACCGCCAGTTCCTCGACGAAGAGCGGGCGCATGTCGCGGGCGCGGAAATAGCGCTCGTTCATCCAGTTGTCGGTGCCGATGATGGCGAGCGCGCATTCGGCATAGCCGACGATCCGCTCCTTGCCGCCGGTGCGGATGACGAAGAGCAGTTGCTCGATGCCCTTCTCGTCGAAGACCTCGAGGAAGCGCTTCTTCGACTTCGGTCGCTGGTACTCCACCGTCGAGCGGTTCACCTCGCGGAACACCGCCTTGATGAACTCCCAGGTGCGGTTGAGGTCGCGCTTGTTGAGATGGCGCACCCGCACCTGCGGTTCGGCATCGGCGATGTCGTCAGGGATCGTTGAGTCGGAGGCCATGGGATGCACAGGGTGTTCCGTTGCGGCCAGTCTCTACCGCATCGGAGTGGGCGAGCCTAGGCTCAGGACGCATTGCACGGAGCCGGACCGCGCGGGCGGCCTTGATCCCATTGCGGTCGTGCAGCCGGCCGGCAGGACAATCCGGGGCGACGCGCGATTGACCGCACGCGGCGCGACATCCTATGCCGAACAGGAGGAAACGCACCAAGACCAGAGAGGCTCGACCATGGCCCCGTCCCCCACCACTTTCACCCGCCGCGCGACGCTTGCCGCTGCAGCGGGCGTCGCCCTTGCCCCGTTCGCCGCCCGCGCCCAGGGCGCCTGGCCGCAGCGTCCGATCCGGCTCGTCGTGCCCTTTTCGGCCGGTGGCGCGGCGGACAGCGCTGCGCGCGTGCTGACAGGCCATATGGGCGAGCGGCTCGGCCAGCGCTTCGTGGTGGAGAACCGCACCGGCGCGGGCGGGAGCATCGGCGGGGCGGAGGTGGCGCGCGCAACGGATGGCCACACCTTCCTGTGGGACGCCTCGAGCCACATCGTCAACCCATCGCTGCTGCGCGGCCTGATGTTCGATTATGCGACGGCCTTCACGCCGATCTCGCTGGTGGTGACCTTCCCATCGGCCGTCGCGGTCAAGGCCGATTTTCCCGCCCGGACGCTGGCTGAATTCGTGGCCGCCGCCAAGGCGCAGCCGGGGAAGCTCACTGTCGGCACGCAGGGCAATGCGACGGCGGGGCATATGGGGCTCGTCGCCTTCACGCGGGCGGCGGGGATCGAGGTGATCCACGTTCCCTATCGCGGCGGCGCCGCGGCGGCGCAGGACCTGGCGACCGGGGCGCTCGACGCGGTGTTCACGACGCTGGTTTCTGCCGGCCCTGTGGTGGACAGCAACCGCGCGCGCTTCCTCGCCGTGGGAACGCTCACGCGGGTGGAAAGCCGGCCGGATGTGCCGACCATCGCGGAGCAGGGTTTCGCCGGGTTCGAGTCCAATGAATGGGCCGGGCTGTTCGGGCCGGCGGGCACCCCGGCGCCCGTCGTCACCGCCCTCTACGATTCCCTGGCGGAGGCCATCGCCCAACCGGCGCTGCGCGAGCGTCTGGTGCAGATCGGCTGCGTGCCCATCGCCTCACGCCCCGACGCCTTCGCGCGCTTCGTGACGGACGGCCGCGCGGCCATGGCGACCCTGGTGCGCGAGGCAAATATCCGCGCTGAGTGAGGCTTCAAGGGGGGACGAGCCTCGCCTCGCGAGGGGCGCAGCCCCCACCCATTCCTCCCGCGCATGTCCCCCGGTCCCTTCGCGCCGCTTGCCGCGGCGGGAGCGCCATTGCACGGTGCCGGCAACGAAGACCCGAGGGGGGAGTGCATCCATGGCCGCCGATCTGTCGCTGATCGAGAAGAGCGCTACCGACATCGTCAAGCTGCTGAAGTCCGGGGAGGTGACGCCCATCGACCTCCTCGACACGCTGGAGAAGCGCATCAAGGCCGTCGACGGCAAGGTCAATGCCCTGCCGACCCTGTGCTTCGACCGGGCCCGCAGACGGGCCCGCGCCCTGATGAAGAAGCCGAAGGAGGGCAGGGGCCTCCTGCAGGGCATGCCCGTGCCGATCAAGGACCTCACCGACGTCGCCGGTGTCCTCTCGACGCAGGGCTCCCCCATCTTCAAGGACTTCGTGCCGGAGGTCTCCAACATCCTCGTCGAGCATCTCGAGGCCCAGGGCGGCGTCATCTACGCCAAGTCCAACACGCCGGAATTCGGCGCCGGGGCCAACACCTTCAACGAGGTCTTCGGGGCCACGGTGAATCCCTACAACACCAAGCTGTCGGCGGCCGGTTCATCGGGCGGCGCCGCCGTGGCGCTCGCCACCGGCATGGCCTGGCTCGCCCACGGCTCCGACATGGGCGGCTCGCTCCGCAACCCCGCCAGCTTCTGCGGCATCGTCGGCATGCGCCCCTCGCCGGGCCGCGTCGCCGCCACGCCCGGCACCAAGATCGACGCCACACTCGGCGTCGAGGGCCCCATGGCCCGGACCGTCACCGACCTCGCCCTGCTGCTCGACGCCATGAGCGGCGATGACCACCGCGACCCGCGCTCGCTCCCTGGCCCGAAGAAGAGCTTCCGTTCCATCCTCAAGGGGCCGTGGAAGCCGAAGCGCGTCGCCTGGTCGCCGGACCTCGGCATCACGCCGGTCGACCCGGAGGTGCGCGCCATCACGGAAGCCGCCGCCAAGCGCTTCAAGGAGGCCGGTGTCATCGTCGAGGAGGCCCATCCCGACTTTTCCGAGGTGCACGAGTGCTTCGGCACGCTGCGCGCCTATGCCTTCGCCACCACCAAGTTCGAGCTCCTCAAGACCCACCGCGACAAGCTCAAGCCCGAGGTCGTCTGGAACATCGAGAAGGGCCTGAAACTCACCATGGACGAACTGACCCGCGCCGAAGCGCAGCGTCAGGCCATGCTGCAGCGGACCCTCGCCTTCTTCGAGCGCTACGATCTCCTGCTGACGCCGGCGACCATCGTCGCCGCCTATCCGGTGGAGCAGCGCTTTGTCGCCGAATGCGACGGCTTCACCTTCCCCGACTATGTCCAGTGGCTCTCCATCGCCTATGCGCTGACGACGGTCTCCTGCCCCGCCCTGTCGCTGCCCTGCGGCTTCACCCGGGACGGCCGCCCGATCGGCCTGCAGATCGCCGCCCGCCCCCATGGCGAGGACCGGGTTCTGGCCGGCGCCAAGATCATGGAGGACATTCTCGGCATCGGGTCGGTGAGGCCGGTCGATCCCAGGGGATGAGGGCGGCGGACATTCCATCAGATAATTTTCCGATTATAAGAAAATGGTCCTTGATAGCGGTGCGCTCGTCGGGTAGTTTCTGACCATGTTCGACAACTGCGCCTCTGTCGGAGAATGAACGTCCAGGGCGCCGCTCTTCACCGCTCCCCGGCGGGGAGAGGTGACGCGCCCGCGCGGCGGCGGCTCGAAAGCTCTCGTCGTTAACGGACCATCCACCCCGTTCCGCGGTTTTCGCCCGAAGCTGTCCACCCGGTGTTAAACATCAATCGGGTCGCGAGAGGTTGGGGAGATGGCCGTGATACGCCACGCCTTGCGGCTCGTCGTCATGTTCTGTTGCGGTCTCGCCGCGGTTCCCGCCTCCGCCCAGGATGTGCGTCCCTCCGCCATTCCCGATTTCGACGCGGTGGCGGCTGGCAATCGCGGTTTCGGCGGGTTCTACATCGCCGGCGGCCTCGGCTACAGCCTGCCGGCCCATCGCGACTTCACCATCGTCGACGGTTTCGCCTGCCCGGGCGCCGGCATTCCCTTTCTCGGCCCGGTCTCGGTCGGCGGCGGGTCGGGCTGCCGGACGTCGGCGGGCCTCGCCGGCCTCACCGCCCATGCCATCGCCGGCTGGAATGCCGGCGGGCCGAATGGCTGGATCGCCGGCCTCGAGTTCCGTGGCCGGCTGGGGCGCGAGGGCGGTACCGGCCGGCTCGGTGGATCGGCGCTCGTCGCCATTCCCGGCCTGACGACCTATACCAACACGGCCTCGGGCACCTACCGCGCCAGCCTCGACGGCGGCCTCGCTGTCACCGGCCGCTGGGGCTATGCCTTCTCCGGCTTCATGCCCTTCCTGCGGGCCGGCCTCGGCGTGGCGCAGCTCACCGAACAGGTCGATTTCGACGCCACGGGCTCGCGGTCCTGTACGCTCGGGCCGCCGGTCTCCTGCACCACCGGCGGGCGGGTCGCGAGCCGCACGTCGCGCTGGCTGCCCTCGGCGGTCTTCGGCGCCGGCATCGAGGTGCCGATCGGCCGGGCCTTCGTTCGGCTCGACGGCGAGGTGGAGGCAGTGTTCTCGCCCTCGCAGAACCTGCTGCAGAATCTCGCCGGCCAGACTCTGGTCACGGCGACCGGTACCGGCACCGGCGCGACGCCCGGCACGGTCGGCCAGGCCTCGCTCCGCTCCGAGAACTGGATCGTCTCGCGCAGGATCATGCTCTCCGGTGGCTTCCGGTTCTGACCGCGCCTCACTATGTTCGGGGGCTCTGAGACCGCGGGATGATCCCGGCGGCAATGACCCCGGCGCCGATGACCACCACCCGAATGACAACGCTTCCCTCCGGCCTGACGGTCGTGACGGATGCCATGCCCCATCTGAAGACCGCCTCGATCCAGGTGACGTTCGGTGTCGGCGGCCGCGACGAGCGCAGCGATGAGCACGGCATCAGCCACCTGCTCGAGCACATGGCCTTCAAGGGCACGACCAAGCGCACGCCGCGCGGCCTCGCCGAGGAGATCGAGGCCGTCGGCGGCGACCTCAACGCCGCCACCGCCTCGGAGAACACGTCCTACTACGCCAAGGTGCTGGGCGAGGACCTGCCGGTGGCCATCGACATCCTCTCGGACATCCTGACCGACCCGCAGTTCCACCCGGCCGAACTGGTCAAGGAGAAGAACGTCATCGTCCAGGAGATCGGCGCCGCCGAGGACGATCCCGACGACGTCGTCGTCGACCATTTCATCGCCGAGGCCTATCCCGGCCAGCCGCTCGGCCGCACCATCCTCGGCACGCCGCAGGCGGTGCGGGCGGCGACCCCCGACAAGCTGCGCGCCTATATGGGGCGCTCCTATGCGGCGCCGCGGGCCGTGGTGGCGGCGGCCGGCGCCGTCGATCACGACCGGGTCGTCGACGCCATCGCCCGGGCCTTCGAGGCGCTGCCGCAGGAGGCCCCGCCCGATTGCGAGAGCGCCCGCTATCACGGCGGCACGACCACCATCGTCCGCCCGCTGGAACAGACCAACCTCGTCTTCGGCTTCGAGGGCATGAGCTACCGCGACCCCGACATCTATGCCGTCGGCGTCTTCAACAACCTGCTCGGCGGCGGGCTGTCGTCGCGGCTGTTCCAGGACGTGCGGGAGGACCGGGGTCTCTGCTACGAGATCCACTCCTTCCACTGGTCCTACAACGATACCGGCGTCTTCGGCATCTCCGCCGGCACCGACCCGGCGGATGCCGTTGACCTCTTCAACCTCACCATGGACGTGCTCAACGCCACGGTGGACGGAGCGAGCGAGGCCGAGGTCGGCCGCGCCAAGGCGCAGATGAAGGTCGGGCTGCTCGGTGCGCTGGAAAGTTCCTCCTCGCGCACCGACCAGATGGCGCGGCAGGTGCTCGTCTTCGGCCGCACCCTCGATCTGGCGGAGATCGCCGCGCGGATCGACGCCGTCACCGTCGAGGAGGCCCGTGCTGCGGGCGCAAGGCTGGTTCGTTCCTCGCCGATGACCTTTGCCGCGATCGGTCCGAAACGCGGGCTGGACAAGGTGCGGAAGCTGGCGGAACAATTCCGGCCGACATGAACGCCACGACCAAGGTTCCAGCGCCCCGATCGTCCGCCGGCCGGCCCCTGTCGCTGCTGCGGGCGGTGGGCCTCGCCTACAGCGCACCGGAACCGGTGATCGGTCCGAAGGTCATGCTGCGGATGCCCGACATGGCCGACTACGGCGCCTGGATGCGTCTGCGCGAGGCGAGCCGCCGCTTCCTTGTGCCCTGGGAGCCGGCCTGGCCGCCCGACGACCTCAGCCGCACGGCCTTCCGCCGCCGCATCGCCCGCTATCGCCAGGACTGGCGGGACGACCAGGGCTATGCCTTCTTCCTCTACCGCAAGGAGGACGGCGCCCTCGTCGGCGGGCTGACGCTGACCAATGTGCGGCGCGGCGTCGCCCAGACCATCTCGCTCGGCTACTGGATGGGCGAGGCCTTTGCCGGCCGCGGCTATATGAGTGCCGGCGTCCGCACCGCGATCCCCTATGCCTTCGGCGTCCTCGGCTTCCGCCGCGTCGAGGCGGCCTGCGTGCCGCAGAACGCCGCCTCGGTGGGGCTGCTGGAACGGGTCGGCTTCACCCGCGAGGGCCTCGCCCGGCAATATCTGTGCATCAACGGCACGTGGACCGACCACGCGCTCTATGCCTTCGTCCAGGGCGACCGGCTCGGCTAGGTCTCCCGGACCGGCGCGCGGTCGGGCCGATGCCCTTTGCTTTACAATGCTTCGTGGTGAGGCGCCCTTGCAGCTCAGGTACCATACGGTTGACGTGTTCACGCGAACCCGCTTCGGCGGCAACCCGCTCGCGGTCGTGCTCGGCGCCGATGGGCTGACGACCGAGCAGATGCAGGCCATTGCCCGGGAGTTCAACTATTCGGAGAGCAGCTTCGTTCTTGCGCCCTCCAATCCGAGCCACACGGCCGAGCTGCGCATCTTCACGCCGACCGTGGAGGTCCCTTTCGCGGGACACCCCAACGTCGGTACGGCCTTCGTCCTTGCAAGCGAAGGGCTCGGCGGTGCCGCCGGTGAATTCATCTTCGAGGAGAAGGCCGGGCTCGTAAGGGCCCGCGTCCAGCGCGAGGCCGGGCGCGTGACGATGGTTCAACTGGCGGCGCCGCAGCCGCTGCGGATCGGCCGCACCTTCGATGTCGATACGGTGGCGCGGTGCCTCTCCCTGACCCGAGCGGACATTTGCTGCGACCGCCATCCGCCGCGCATTGCGTCGGTCGGCCTGCCTTTCGTCGTCGTCGAGGTGGCGGGCCGGCAAGCCCTGGCCCGGGCCAGGGCGAATGAACCCGCCTTCGGCGAGATCCTGCCCGAGGACGGTGCCGATGCCATCTACCTCTACAGCCGCGGTCTTGACGAGCGTGATGGTGATGTCGACTTCACCGCGCGCATGTTCGCGCCCTCCGACAACGTGCCTGAGGACCCAGCGACAGGCAGCGCGACGGCGGCGGCCTGCGGCCTCATCGCCCACCTCGACGGCGAGAACTCCCGAAGGTTCGAGGTGGCCCAGGGCATCGACATGGGCCGCCCCAGCCTGATCTCGATCCAGATCTGCCCGGACGCCGTGCTGATCGGCGGCTCATGCGTTCCCGTCATGTCCGGCGACCTGCTTGTCTGAGGTGAAGTCCACCGTCGGCCATGCGCGAAACGCGCCGTCAGAACGCCCGTCACAGCGTCAGCAGGCTGCCGCCGATCGTCAGCGTCCAGAGTGCCAGCGAAACGCCGGAGGCATACCAGCCACAGAGCCCGCAGACCTGTCGTTTGGCCCGGCGGATTTCGCGGCTGGCGATTGCCGGCGGCGGTCGTTCATCTGCCCGCAGGTTGTTCCAAACCTCGTCGTCCACCACCTCCTGCCGCTCGGCCCGGGCGATGCGCGCGATCATCAGCAGGGCGGCGAAGGTGAAGCCGATGGCGCCCGCCTTCAGGGCATCGATGGGGTCACCCGCGAAGTGGAGCATCAGCGCGAGGGCAGCCAGTACGGCGAGCGACAGGTCCCGGATGGCGGAGGCGCGCACCTCGCGACGAATGGACTCCATCGCCAACTCCCAGGGGATCATCGCCGCCATGGCACCATCTGCCATGTTGCCAAGCAATGATCCGGGAGCGCGACTCAGTGTCCCGTCACGCGGCGGGCCGGCTGCTGAGGCCGTCCGCCGGTCAGTCGACGATGAACAGCCGCGCGCCCTGCGGCGCCCGTGACCGGTGCGCCTCGGCGCCGTCGGCGACCTGGTAGCTCATGCCCGGCGTCAGTACGAAGACGCGGCCGTCCTCCAGCGTCGTCTCGAGCTCGCCCTCGAGGCAGAAGAGCACATGGCCCTTGGAGCACCAGTGATCCGACACGTAGCCGGCCGAATAGTCGACCATCCGGACGCGGATCGCGTTGCCCTCCGGGCCGAAATGCCGGGTGCGCCACAGGGCCTCGCCCGCCTCGCCGGGATGGCGCGTCGGCTCCACGGTGGACCAGTCCACCGTGCCGAAGGGGATGTCGGACATCTTCATGGCGGAACCCGTGTCAGAACAGGTGGATGAGGCCCGGCTTGAGGAGGCCGATGGCGGAGAAGGCGATGCCGACGACACCGAGCCCGCCGGCGAGGAAGGCCAGCGCCATCGCACCGGTCACCACCGCGGCCGAGGCGAGCACGATGGCTATCTGGAAGGCCGCCGAGGAAATCTCGAAGTCGTGGTAGCGCTTGTAGGAGACGTCGCGCTTCTTTTCCGCCGCCTGGGCGCGGGCGGAAAGCTGGCGACGGCCCTCGTTGGTCTCCGGCTCGTTGTCCCAGCGGGCGGCGCGGCCGCGCCAGGTTTCGATCTGCCGGCCCATCGCCGCTTTCGCCGCCTCGTCGGCGATGGCATCGCGGGTCACTGCCATGTCCTCGGCGGCGGTGGTCACCGCCGTCATGCGGATCGTCTTCGCCTGGAAGAAGGCCCAGAGGTTCGAGGCCTCGACATTGGCATTGAGCGCATCGGTCTGCGAACTCTTCGCCGCCGTCTCGGCAAGCGCCAGGAACAGCGCGAGGACGGCGATCAGCAGGGCGATCTTCTTGTTCGACGGGTCGATGTGGCCGTGACCGGACATGGGTGATTCCTCAGGGGAAGGGCGCCCGCGAGGCTTTGCCCGCTGCGACGTTCTGGCGCAAGGGGCCTGGTGCGGCGCCGTCCTTTGCCGAATGTCGGTGAACCGATTAAGACAGCCGCCATGACCATCTGGGGAAAACTGGCGGGCGCTGCCGCGGGCTTCATGCTGGGCGGGCCGATCGGCGCGCTGCTCGGCGCGCTGGCCGGCCATTTCATCGTCGACGAGCGCCTTCTCGCCCCCGAACCGGGGCCGCCGCTGCAATCGGTCGTCTTCACCATCGGGCTGATCGCGCTGGCCGCCAAGATGGCCAAGGCGGACGGGGTGGTCACCCGCGACGAGGTCGCCGCCTTCCGCCGCCTCGTGGCGGTGGCGCCCGAGGACGAGGCCCATGTCGCCCGCCTCTTCGACCTCGCCAAGCAGAGCACCGCCGGCTTCGACGCCTATGCCCGCCAGCTCGCCGAGCTCCTGAAGGACGAGCCGGACACGCTCGAGGACCTGATCGACGGCCTCTTCGGCATCGCCACCGCCGACGGCGCGGTTCATGCGGCCGAAAGGGCCTATCTCGCCGAGATCGCCAGCATTTTCGGCCTGTCCGAGCCGGCCTTTGCCCGCATCGAGGCCCGCCATGTGGTTGCCGGGCCCCGCGATCCCTACCGTGTCCTCGGCATCGCGCCGGATGCTGCCGATGGCGAGATCAAGCAGGCCTGGCGCGCCCTCGTCCGGCAATATCATCCCGACCGCCTGATCGGGCGCGGCGTGCCGGCGGAATTCGTCACCATCGCCACCGGCAAGATGGCCACCATCAACGAGGCCTATGATGCCCTGCGCCGGGCGAGGGGCTTCGCATGACCGGGTCCTGCGACCACGACCACCACCACGACGGCCCGCTGGAACGGCCGGATTCACCCTGGGCCGGCGGCCTCGCGCTCTCGCCCAACCACGACGCGCGCCGCGCGCCCGTCGATATCCTGCTGATGCACTATACCGGCATGAAGGACGGCTTGGCCGCGCTGCAGCGGCTCTGCGATCCGAACCCGCCGCGCGTCTCCGCCCACTATGTCGTCTTCGAGGACGGTGAGATCGTCCAGTGCGTCGCCGAGGGCCGGCGCGCCTGGCATGCCGGCGCCGGGTCCTGGCAGGGCCGCGAAGACGTCAATTCGCGCTCCATCGGCATCGAGATCGTCAATCCGGGTCATGAATGGGGCTACCAGCCCTTTCCCGAGGCGCAGATCGCCGCGGTGATCAACCTGTCGCGCGACATCCTCACCCGTCATGCCATCGCGCCCGCCGGTATTCTCGCCCATTCCGACACGGCCCCGGGCCGCAAGCAGGATCCCGGCGAGCTCTTTCCCTGGGGGCGGCTCGCGGAGGAGGGCGTCGGCCTGTGGGTGCCGCCCGCTCCGCTCCAGCCCGGTCCGACCTATCGCCGCGGCGAGGAGGGCCCGCCCATCCAGGCGCTGCAGGCGCTTCTCGCCATGGCCGGCTACGGCCTCACGGTGACCGGCGTCTTCGATGCCGCGACCGAGGCGGTGGTCACCGCCTTCCAGCGCCACTGGCGGCAGGAGAGGGTGGACGGCATCGCCGACGCCTCGACCCTGCGCACGCTCCGCGACCTCCTCGCGGCGCGCTGACGATAGGTCATGCGCCAGCGGCAGGGGTGATCTGTCTGGTGCTTTGTCGTGGAACCTGATGGGACGTGGCGCATTGTCCTGGCGCCCCACCGGAGATGCCACCATGACCGACGTCACGCCTTCCGCCGCCGAGGCCCGCCCCGCCGAGACCCGTCCTTCCCACTCCCTCGGCGTCCATCTCGTTCCGCTGCGCCGCAACTGGGGCTGGCTGATGGGGGCCGGCATCGCGCTCATCGTCCTCGGTCTGTTCGGCCTCGTCGCGGCCAATCTCTTCACGGTGGTGAGCGCGCTGACCTTCGGGGCGATGATGCTGGTCGCCGGCGGTGTGCTGCTGGCCGATGCCTTCCGGCGCGAAGGCTGGCGGAGCCGGCTGGCGATGATCGCCATCGGCCTGCTCTATGTCGCGACGGGCGCCCTGGTCTTCTACAATCCGTTGCAGGCCGTCGTGGCGCTGACGCTCCTCTGTGGTGCCATGCTGGTGGCCGTCGGGGTGCTCCGTATCGTCGCCGCCTTGCAGATCCGCCCGCTCGCCGTCTGGGGCTGGGTGCTCGCCTCCGGGATGATCTCGCTGCTGCTCGGCCTTTTCATCGTCGTCCAGCTGCCGCAGGCGGCGCCCTGGGTGCTCGGCACCTTCCTCGCCATCGAGCTGATCGTCCAGGGCTGGTCCTATGTCTTCCTCGCCCGCGCCATCCGCTCCACCTTCGACGGCGTGCAGCCCCGCGCCGCTGCGTGACGGCGCCGGCATGGTCACCAAATCCTTGCCGGAAACCGTTTCTTAACGGCCAGCCGCGTTAATGAGGCGTTGACGACACGAGGCCCGCGGACAGGCCCGGTGGGTCGTGATCGTCACCGACGCCCGTGATGCCATGCCGGTCCTGCGAGAGCCGCCGATTCCGACGCCACAGACGCGCGCTTCGCGCGTGCGCCCGGCGGCAGGGACGCGCCCGTCCGACCGCCGGCCTCGCCCCGTCGGCGCGGTGCGCGGGAGGATCGGCATGACGGCTTCAGGCGGCAGGGGAGGCGCGGGAGACACGTCCCGGCACGTGCCCGTGCTGCTGGCCGAGGTCCTGGCCGCCCTGGCGCCTGCCGACGGCGAGGTCTTCATCGACGGTACCTTCGGCGCCGGTGGCTACAGCCACGCGATCCTCGAGGCTGCTGCCACCCGCGTCGTCGCCATCGACCGCGACCCGACCGCCATCGCCGGCGGCGCCGCGCTGGCGGCACACCATGCCGGCCAGCTGACCCTCGTCCATGACCGCTTCGCGCGCCTCGATGCCGTCGCCGCCGAATGCGGCCATGCCTCCGTCGACGGCGTCGTCCTCGACATCGGCGTCTCCTCCATGCAGATCGACGAGGCCGAGCGCGGCTTCTCCTTCCGCTTCGACGGGCCGCTCGACATGCGCATGGCGCGCGAGGGCGAGAGCGCCGCCGATCTCGTCGCGCGGCTTGAGGAGACCGCCCTCGCCAACCTGATCTACACCTATGGCGAGGAGCGCCTGTCGCGGCCCATCGCCAAGGCCATCGTCCGCGAGCGCGCCGTCGCGCCGATCCTCACCACCCGGCGCCTTGCCGACATCGTCGCCCGGGTCGTGCGCTCCAAGCCCGGCGACATCCACCCGGCCACCCGCACCTTCCAGGCGCTGCGCATCGCGGTGAACGACGAGCTCGGCGAGCTCGAAGCCGCGCTCGACGCCGCCGAGCTTGTGCTGAAGCCCGGGGGGCGGCTCGCCGTCGTCACCTTCCACTCGCTGGAAGACCGCATCGTCAAGCAGTTCCTCGCCGACCGCTCGGGCAAGAGCCCCGGCGGTTCGCGCCATGCCCCGGCCAGCCAGCCGCCCGAGCCGACCTTCACCCTCCTGACCCGCAAGGCGGTGGCGGCCTCCGAGGCCGAGAGCCGGGCCAATCCGCGCGCCCGCTCCGCCAAGCTGCGCGCCGCCACCCGCACCGCCGCTGCCGCGAGGACCCGCCGATGATGCGCCTCCTCAACATCGTGGTCCTGGCGGCGCTCGTCTCGGCGGCGGCCTATGTCTACAGCATCAAATATGAGGCGGCCCGCCATGCCGGGCAGGTCGCCAAGCTGCAGCTCGAGATCAAGCAGGAGCGCGAGGCCATCGCCGAGCTGAAGGCCCGATGGGCGCAGCTCAACAGTCCCGACCGGCTGCAGGCTCTGGCCGAGAAGCACCTCCGGCTGCGACCGCTCGCCATCAACCAGTTGCACGACCTCGCGGGTCTGCCCGACAAGCCGGTGATCGACCCCGATCCGATCGGCTCCATGCTGGAAGCCCTGGGCTCCGGGGCTGATCCCGTGACGACCGGGTCGGTGCCGGGCATGCCGCTGCCGCAACGCCGCCCGGCAGGAGGCCGCTGATGACCCCACGGCCGTCCTTCCTGATGCGTGTCCGCCACGCCATCGCCTGGGTCCTCGCCGGCCCGCAATCGGAGCGCCTGAAGAAGGCGAAGGCGCGCGTGCGCCTTGCCATGTTCGGCTTCGCCGCGCTCTACGGCGTCATCGCCGTCAGCCTGGTGCTCTATGTTGTCCGCTACGACCGGACGGCCCAGTCGGGCGTGCGCAGCGCCGAGGCGGTGTCCTCGACCCGGCCGGACATCCTCGACCGCAACGGCGAGGTGCTGGCCACCGACGTGCGCGCCATCTCGCTCTATGCCGAGCCGAAGAAGCTCGCCGCCAGTTTCGACGTGGACGAGGCGACCGAACTGCTCACCGCCGTCCTGCCCGATCTCGACGCCCGCGAGGTGCGCGAGCGCCTGCGCTCGGGCAAGGGCTTCGTCTGGCTGCGGCGCGAGATCTCGCCGACGCAGCGCGACCAGATCCACCGGCTCGGCATTCCCGGCGTCGGCTTCATGCGGGAGGCCAAGCGCTCCTATCCCAACGGGCCGACGCTGTCCCACGTTCTCGGCATGGTCAATGTCGACAATCAGGGCCTCGGCGGCATCGAGCGCTACATCGACAACCAGGGCCTCGCCGAACTGCACCGCGCCGGCTTCGTCACCGACCGCAACCAGGCCTCGGTTCAGCTCTCCATCGACCTGCGCGTCCAGCATGTGCTGCGCGACGAACTGGTGCAGGCGCACCAGAGGTTCCGCGCCAAGGCGGCGGCGGGCGTCATCGTCGACGTCAACACCGGCGAGGTCGTGGCGCTCGCGTCAATTCCCGATTACGACCCCAACCGCCCCTCGACCGCCGCCGGCTTCGACCGCGCCAACCGCATCACCACCGGCGTCTACGAGATGGGTTCGGTGATGAAGTCGCTGACCACCGCCATGGCGCTGGATTCCGGCCGGTTCACCATCAACTCGACCCTCGACGCCCGTTTCCCCATGGCCGTCGGCCGCCATCAGGTGAAGGATTTCCACGCCCAGCGGCGCGTTCTGACCCTGGCGGAGGTCTTCACCTTCTCCTCCAATATCGGTACCAGCCGCATGGCGCTGACCCTGGGCGGCGACCACCAGCGTGCCTTCCTGCGCCGGCTCGGCCAGTTCGACCGCGTCGTGACCGAGATCGGGCCGTCGACCGCGCCGCTCGTGCCGCGCCGCTGGGCCGACATCACCGCCGCCACCGTCTCCTTCGGCCACGGCATGTCGGTGGCGCCGCTCCAGGCGGTGATGGGCACCGCCGCCCTGGTCAATGGCGGCCGCCTCATCCCGCCGACCTTCCTGCGCCGCACGGCGGAGGAGGCCAATGCCGTCGCCCGCCAGGTTATCCGTCCCGAGACCTCGCAGGCCATGCGCTTCCTCATGCGGCTCAATTCCGAGCGTGGCTCGGGCCGGCGCGCCGAGGTCGACGGCTTCTATGTCGGCGGCAAGACCGGCACCTCGGAAAAGGTCATCGGCGGACGCTATTCCAAGGACAAGAACATCAATTCCTTCATGGCCATCTTCCCGGCCGACCAGCCTCGCTACCTGCTCCTCGTCATGCTCGACGAGCCGCGCGGCATCCCGGAGACCCATGGGCTCGCCACAGCCGGCTTCAACGCCTCGCCGACGGCCGGCCGGATCATTGCCCGCTCCGCCCCGCTGCTCGGCCTGCAGCCCCGTTTCGACATGCCCCCGGCCATGCAGGCGATCCAGACGGGCTATCGCATGCCCGGACGCTGAGTCGCGGGGCCGCCCCATGGCCGCCACAGTGCCGAACTGATATCCGCCAGAACTGATAGCCGCCGAGAGAGAACGCCGAATCCCGTGCCGCCCATGGACCTTTCCGCCCTGCTCGCCGAGGACGCGCCGCCGGCGCTCGCCGGCCTCGCCGTCTCCGGCCTGACCGCCGACAGCCGGGCGGTCGGCGCGGGAACCGTCTTCTTCGCGCTGAAGGGGGAGAAGTCCGACGGCATGGCCTATGCCGCCGCCGCCGCCGCCGCGGGCGCCGCCGCCATCGTCACCGACAAGGCCGGTGCACCGGGCGCCGTCTCCGGCGTTCCCGTCATTGCCGTCGCCAATGCCCGCCTGAGCCTCGCCCTGGCGGCGAGCCGGTTCCACGCCCGCCAGCCCGGCACGATCGCCGCCGTCACAGGCACCTCGGGCAAGACCTCGGTCGCCGCCTTCCTGCGCCAGATCTTCGCGGCCGAAGGCCATCTGGCCGCCTCCATCGGTACGGTCGGCGTCGTCCGGCCCTCCGGCGAGGTCTATGGCGGCCTGACGACGCCCGACCCGGTGACGCTGCACCAGACCCTCGACACGCTTGCCGGCGAGGGCGTCAGCCATGTCGCCTTCGAGGCCTCCTCCCACGGCCTCGACCAGCGCCGCCTCGACGGGGTGCGCATCCAGGCGGCCGGCTTCACCAATCTGTCGCGCGACCATCTCGACTATCACCACACGTTCGAGGCCTACCGCGCCGCCAAGCTCAGGCTCTTCACCGATCTCCTGCCGGCGACCGGCACCGCCGTCGTCATGGCCGGGGAGGAGGGTGACCCCTTCATCGCCGCGGCGCGGGCGCGCGGCCAGAAGCTCATCGTCATCGGCCGTGATCCGGCGCTCGCCGCCGACGGCATCGCCATCCTGTCCGAGGCCATCGCCGGCGCCGCCCAGCTGGTCGAGATCGCCGCCTTCGGTCGCCGCCACGCCATCCGCATCCCCCTGCTCGGCCGTTTCCAGGTCGACAATGCCCTGGTGGCGGCGGGGCTCGCCATCGGCTGCGGCATCGCCCCGGACCGGGCCTTCGCCGCCCTCGCCGGTCTCGAGGGCGCCAGGGGCCGCCTCGAATTCGTCGGCGCCAAGGATGGTGCCCCCGTCGTCGTCGACTATGCCCACAAGCCCGGCGCTCTCGAGACGGTGCTTGATGCCGCCCGCCCCTTCGCCACCGGCCGCCTCGTCGTGGTGGTCGGCTGCGGCGGTGACCGCGATCCCGGCAAGCGGCCGATGATGGGGCGCATCGCCGTCGACAAGGCCGACCGCGTCATCATCACCGACGACAATCCCCGTTCCGAGGACCCGGCGGCGATCCGCGCCCAGATCCTCGCCGCTGCCCCCGGCGCCGAGGAGATCGCTGACCGCGCCGAGGCGATCCGCGCCGCCGTCCGCGACCTGGCGGCGGGTGATCTCCTGGTCATCGCCGGCAAGGGCCACGAGACCGGACAGATCGTCGGCTCCACGACGCTGCCCTTCTCCGACCATGAGGTCGCGGCCGCCGCCATCCGCGCCTATTCCTCCTCAAGCCCCGCCGTGAAAGGGCCCGCCGCATGAGCCAGCAGCCGCTGTGGACCACCGAAGCGCTGGCCCGCGCCATGGGCGGCCGCCTGACCGGCCAGCCGGCCGCCACGGTCTCGGACATCTCCATCGACACGCGCAGCCTCGTCGCCGGCGAGGCCTATGTCGCCATCAAGGGCCTTGCCCATGACGGCCATGCCTTCGTCCAGGCGGCGCTCGACAAGGGCGCGGCGGTCGCCGTCGTGTCGCAGGACTGGGCGCAGGCGGCCCCTCCCGGCGCCTATATTGTCGTCGCCGACCCGCTGAAGGCGCTGGAAAAGGCCGGCGCCGTCGCCCGCGCCCGCACCGCCGCCAGGGTCGTCGCAGTGACCGGCTCCATCGGCAAGACCTCGACGAAGGAGGCGCTGGCCCATGTCCTGTCCCGCGAGGGCCGCACCCATGCGCCACCGAAGAGCTTCAACAACCATATCGGCGTGCCGCTGACGCTCGCCCGCATGCCGGCGGCGAGCCAGTTCGGCGTCTTCGAGATCGGCATGAACCATGCCGGCGAGATCACGCCGCTCAGCCGCATGGTGAAGCCCGACATCGCCGTCATCACCAATGTCGAGGCCGTGCATATCGAGAATCTCGGCACGATCGAGGCCATCGCCGACGCCAAGTCGGAGATCTTCGCCGGTGTCGAACATGGCGGTGCGGCGGTCCTGCCGCGCGACAGCCGGCATTTCGAGCGGCTCGCCCGGGCGGCGCGCGCCGCCGGCATCGAGACGATCGTCACCTTCGGCGAGCACGAGGAGGCCGACATCCGCCTGCTGCGCGCCGTTCTCGCCGCCGATTGTTCGACGGTCTTCGCCCGGGTGATGCAGACCGACGTCACCTACAAGCTCGGCTCGCCCGGCCGTCACCTCGTGATGAACTCGCTCGCCATCCTCGCAGCCGCCAAGCTCGCCGGCGCCGATCTCGCCCTTGCCGCCCTGACGCTCGGCGAGACGCGCGCCGTCGCCGGCCGCGGCGAGCGCAGCCAGCGGCGCCTCGCCTCGGGCTCCTTCACCCTGCTCGACGAGAGCTACAACGCCAATCCGGTCTCGGTGCGCGCCGCGCTCGCCGTGCTCGGCACGGCACCCAAGGGCCCGGAGGGCCGCCGCCTCGCCGTCCTCGGCGACATGCTGGAACTCGGGCCGGAGGCCGCCGAGCTCCATGCCGGCCTCGCCGAGGCCGTCGACAAGGCCGGCATCGACCTTGTCTTCTGCTCCGGTCCGCTGATGGAAAACCTCTGGAAGGCCCTGCCTGCGCACCGGCGCGGCGCCTGGGCCGCAACCTCCGCCGAACTCGGTGCCCTGGTGATCCGCGCGCTCCGGGCCGGCGACGTCGCCATGGTCAAGGGCTCGCGCGGCAGCCTCATGGCGCCGCTCGTCGAGACGCTGAAGCAGAAGTTCCCGCCCGTCCCGGCCGACGAGCAACAGGGCGCCATCTGAGGCCCGCGGCGGGCGGGCTTTGCGTCCGTCCCGCGGCAGGGCATATCGGAGCGGAAGAGACCGGGGGCGGCAGCGGTGATTCGCGCCGGACGCCGCGGCGCGACGGACCGAAAGACGACGACACCGATGTTCGCCTTCCTTGCCGAATTCTCCGGCGTCTTCTCGCCGCTCAACATCTTCCGCTACATCACGTTCCGCACCGGCGGCGCCATTTTCACGGCGCTGATCTTCGTCTTCCTGTTCGGTCCGGGCCTGATCCAGCTCCTGCGCCTGAAACAGGGCAAGGGTCAGCCCATCCGTGCCGACGGGCCGGAATCGCACCAGGCCAAGAAGGGCACGCCCACCATGGGCGGCCTGATGATCCTGTCCGGCCTGCTGGTGGCGACGCTGCTCTGGGCCAATCTGCGCAGCCCCTATGTCTGGATCCTGCTCTTCGTCATGCTCGGATTCGGCGCCATCGGCTTCTATGACGACTATCTCAAGGTGACCAAGCAGAGCCATGCCGGCTTCTCCAGCAAGGCCCGCCTGGCGCTGGAATTCCTCATTGCCGGCCTCGCCGTCACCGCGGTGATGATGGTGACGCGCGAGCCGCTGAACACCTCGATCTTCTTCCCCTTCATCAAGGATCTGTCGATCAATATCGGCTATCTGATGATATTATTCGGGGCCTTCGTCATCGTCGGGTCGGGCAATGCGGTGAACCTCACCGACGGCCTCGACGGCCTTGCCATCGTGCCGGTGATGATCGCAGCCGGCACTTTCGGGATCATCGCCTATCTCTCCGGCAATGCCTTCTTCGCCAATTACCTGCAGATCACCCATGTGCCCGGCACCGGCGAGATCATCGTCATCATCGGCGCCTTGATCGGCGCCGGCCTCGGCTTCCTGTGGTTCAATGCGCCCCCCGCCCAGATCTTCATGGGCGATACCGGCTCGCTGGCGCTGGGCGGCCTCATCGGCACCATCGCCGTGGCGGTGAAGCACGAGATCGTGCTGCTCGTCGTCGGCGGCCTCTTCGTGCTCGAGGCGGTCTCGGTCATCGTCCAGGTCGTCTCCTACAAGCTCACCGGCAAGCGCGTCTTCCGCATGGCGCCGATCCACCACCATTTCGAGAAGAAGGGCTGGTCCGAGTCGCAGGTCGTGGTCCGCTTCTGGATCATAGCCTTCGTGCTGGCGCTGGCCGGCCTGTCGACGCTGAAGCTGCGGTGACATGATCCCCGTCTCCACCTTCAAGGGCGCCACCGTCGCCGTCTTTGGCCTCGGCGGCTCGGGCCTTGCCACCTGCGCCGCGCTGGCGGCCGGCGGCGCCCGCGTCATCGCCTGGGACGACAATCCCGCTTCCGTCGCCAAGGCCGCGGCGGCCGGCCATCAGACCGCCGACCTGCGCAGCCTTGACTGGACCGGCGTCGCCGCCCTGGTCCTCGCCCCCGGCGTGCCGCTGACCCATCCGGCGCCGCACTGGAGCGTCGGCCTCGCCCGCGCCCGCGGCGTCGAGATCCTCGGCGACATCGAGCTCTTCTGCCGCGAGCGGCGGGCAACGGTTCCCCGCTCGCCCTTTGTCGCCATCACCGGCACCAACGGCAAGTCGACGACGACGGCGCTGATCACCCATATCCTCGCCGCGAGCGGCCGCGATCCGCAGATGGGCGGCAATATCGGCACGGCGATCCTGTCGCTCAGCCCCCCCGCCGCCGGCCGCAGCCACGTCATCGAGTGTTCCTCCTTCCAGATCGACCTGACGCCCTCGATCGATCCCTCGGTCGGCATCTGCCTCAACGTCACGCCCGACCATCTCGACCGCCACGGCACGCTCGACCTCTATGCCGGCGTCAAGGAGCGCCTCGTCGCCGGCGTCCAGCCGGGGGGCACGGCCATTCTCGGCATCGACGATCGCCACAGCCAGGCCATGGCCGACCGGGCCGAGCGGGCAGAGCACCGCACGGTGCGCATCTCCATCCGCAATCCCGTTGCCGACGGTCTCTGCCTCGATGGCACCGACATCCTGCGCATGAAGGCGGGCGCGGCGGTGGAGCGCTTCTCCCTTGCCACAGCGGGGGCCCTGCGCGGCACCCACAATTCCCAGAACGCCATGGCCGCCTATGCCGCCTGCGAGGCGCTCGGCCTGACCCATGCCGAGATTGTCCGCGCCATGCTGACCTTTCCCGGCCTTGCCCATCGCATGGAGCAGGTCGGGCGCATCGGGAAGGTGCTTTTCGTCAATGATTCCAAGGCGACAAACGCCGATTCCACCGAGAAGGCGCTCGCCGCCTTCTCGGACATCTACTGGATCGCCGGCGGCACGCCGAAGGAGGGCGGCATCGCCCCCCTGGCCCGCTTCTTCCCGCGCATCCGCAAATCCTACCTGATCGGCAAGTCGGCGGAGGATTTCGCCCGGACCCTCGGTGCCCATCCCCATGTCGTCGCCGGCACGCTCGACCGGGCGGTGGCCCTGGCGGCGGCGGATGCCGCGGCGGACGGCGCCGCCGATCCCGTCGTGCTGCTGTCGCCGGCCTGCGCCAGCTACGACCAGTTTCCCAATTTCGAGGTGCGCGGCACCGCCTTCCGCGACCTCGTGCTCGCCATGCCGGGTGTGGCGAAGGCGTGAGGCGGGCCATCGTCCCCGAGCGACGGACGGTCCGTTTCGGGGAGGAAGGCAAGGCCCCACCCTTACCCTCTCCTTGTCGCTCCGCTCCAAGGCGAGGGGGACGACGGCGTCCCGCGAGGTGTTCAACGGCGGCGCCAGGCGCGTCGGGTGCAAGAGAGCCTGAACGACAAAGCCCCCCTCTCCTCGCGAGAGCGGGGGGAGGGTGCGGGTGGGGCCATGGATGTCGTGGCTGCTGCCACCAGCAAAGGCCCCACCATCCCGTGCAGTTAACGAAGCGTTGAGCGGCGCCCTTTAGATTTCCTGAAAGCCGTTGCGTGGACGGCATCACACGGAACGGGGACGGCGCATGATCTCCAGGGCTGAACGCACGGCCTTCGGCGAATGGTGGTGGACCGTCGACCGGCTGCTGCTCTCGGCGCTGTTCGGACTGATGCTCGCCGGTATCGTCCTGTCGCTCGCCGCCTCGCCGGCGGTCGCCCACCGCATCGGCCTCGAAACCTTCCACTTCGTCAACCGCCAGGTCTTCTTCCTGGTTCCGGCGACGATCGTGCTCATCGCCACCTCCTTCCTGTCGCCCTACTGGGTCCGACGCCTCGCCTTCGTCGCCTTCCTCGGCGCCCTCGTCCTCGTTGTCGCGACGCTCTTCATCGGTGCGGAGATCAAGGGCTCGCGGCGCTGGCTCAACTTCGCCGGCATCGGCCTGCAGCCATCCGAATTCCTCAAGCCCGCCTTCGTCGTGCTCGCCGCCTGGCTCTTTGCCGAGAGCGCCAAGCGCCCCGAAATGCCGGCCAACCTCCTTGCCATGCTGCTCCTCGGCGCCACCGTGACGCCGCTGGTCCTGCAGCCGGATGTCGGCCAGACCTCGCTCGTCATCGCCGTCTGGGCGGCGCTCTTCTTCATGGCCGGCATGCGCTGGCTTTGGGTCTTCGGCCTCGCCGGCGTGGGTGCAGCCGGTATCGCCGCCGCCTATTTCACCTTCCCGCACGTGCGCCGGCGCATCGACAAGTTCATGGAGCCCGGCACCGCCGACACCTTCCAGGTCGACGTCGCCATCGACGCCTTCCAGCAGGGCGGCTGGTTCGGCAAGGGGCCGGGCGAGGGTACCGTCAAGCGCATCATCCCCGACAGCCACACCGACTTCATCTTTGCGGTGGCGGCCGAGGAGTTCGGCGCCGTCCTGTGCCTCGTCATCATCGCGCTCTTCGCCTTCGTCGTGCTGCGCGCGCTGAACCACGCGCTCAAGGACGAGGACCCGTTCTGCCGCTTCGCCGTCGCCGGGCTCGCCATCCTCTTCGGCCTGCAGAGCTGCATCAACCTGATGGTCAACCTCCACCTGATCCCGCCGAAGGGCATGACCCTGCCTTTCGTCTCCTATGGTGGCTCTTCGCTGATCGCCCTGGCCTTCGGCATGGGGATGCTCATCGCCCTGACCCGGCGGCGCCCGCGCGCCGAGACGCTGGCCGAGCTCAGCCACTACCAGGCGAGCCGGGCCTGACATGCCGCAGCCCCTGATCCTCGTTTGCGCCGGTGGCACCGGCGGCCATCTCTTCCCCGCCGAGGCGCTGTCGGTGGCGCTGGCCGCCCGCGGCTGCCTCGTCGATCTCGTCACCGACGAGCGCGCCGAGAAATACGGCCGCGCCTTTCCCGCCCGCGCCACCCACATCGTCTCCTCCGCGACCATCGCCTCCAGGAATCCTCTGGCGCTGGCGAAGACGGCCCTCACGCTGGGGCGCGGCTATCTCCACGCCCGCAAGATCATCCGCGTCCTGAAACCCGCCGCCGTCATCGGCTTCGGCGGCTATCCGACGCTGCCGCCGATGTTCGCGGCCACCCAGCTCGGCGTGCCGACCCTCATCCACGACCAGAACGCCGTGATGGGCCGCGCCAACCGCCAGCTCTCGGCCCGCGTCACCGCCATCGCCACCTCCTTTCCCGGCGTACTCGACGGCAACCCGGCGCTCGCCGCCAAGGCGAGTTTCACCGGCAATCCCGTCCGTCCCATGGTGATCGCAGCGGCGGCGACGCCCTATGACGCGCCGCTGGCCGGAGGGCCGTTCCGGCTCTGCGTCTTCGGCGGCAGCCAGGGCGCCCGGGTCATGAGCGAAATCGTGCCGCCGGCTCTGGAACAGATGGATGCCGCCTTGCGCGCCCGCCTGCATGTCGTGCAGCAGGCCCGCGTCGAGGATCAGGCCGCGGTCGAGGCGACCTATGCCCGGCTCGGGGTGACTGCCGAGGTCGCGCCCTTCTTCGTCGACCTGCCGGACCGCCTCGCGGGCGCCCATCTCGTCATCGCCCGCTCCGGCGCCTCGACCGTCGCCGAACTCTCGGTCATCGGCCGGCCCTCCATCCTCGTGCCGCTGCCCCATGCCCTCGACCAGGACCAGTTGATGAACGCCGCCACGCTGGCCGCGGCGGGCGCCGCCACGGTGGTCAAGCAGGCCGATTTCACGCCGGACTGGCTCGCCGGCGAACTCACCCGGCTGCTCGCCGATCCCTCGCCCCTCGCCGCCGCCGCCGCGGCGGCCCGTGCCCAGGGCCATGCCGATGCCGCCGACCGCCTCGCCGATCTGGTGGTCAAGACAGCGGGGATCGGATGATGGCATCGATCAAGTGCGTCCTTCGAGGCTCGGCTGTCGCCTCGCACCTCAGGATGAGGACGGGCGTGACCTGCAACGGCGTCGGGAGCAGGCGCCACCGACGCGCTTCAACCGACCGCGCTGCCATCCGCCGACCTCCCTCATCCTGAGGTGCGAGCCCCGGCGATGCGCCAGCATCGTCCGGCGGCGAGCCTCGAAGGACGCACTGACTTGATGCAGCCCCAATTCTCCCGCTTCTGACCGCACACCCCGAATCCGCTAGAAGACGCCCCATGAAACTGCCCCGCGACATCGGACCCATCCATTTCATCGGCATCGGCGGCATCGGCATGTCCGGCATCGCCGAGGTGCTGCTCAATCTCGGCTACAAGGTCCAGGGCTCTGACGCCGCCGAGGGCTACACGATCAAGCGGCTGAAGGACCGGGGTGCCACCATCACCATCGGCCATGCCGCCGAGAACCTCGCCGCCGCCGAGGTCGTGGTGGTCTCCACCGCCATCCGCCGCGACAATCCCGAGCTCGTCGCCGCCCGCGAGCGGCGCATTCCCGTGGTCCGCCGCGCCGAGATGCTGGCCGAGCTGATGCGGCTGAAATCCTGCGTCGCCATTGCCGGCACCCATGGCAAGACGACGACGACCTCGATGGTCTCGACCCTGCTCGACGCCGGCGGCTTCGATCCCACCATCGTCAATGGCGGCATCATCAACGCGCTCGGCACCAATGCCCGCCTCGGCGCCGGCAACTGGATGGTGGTCGAGGCCGACGAGAGCGACGGCTCCTTCCTGAAGCTGCCGGCCGATGTCGCCATCGTCACCAATATCGACCCCGAGCACCTCGACCATTACGGCAATTTCGACGCGGTGAAGACAGCCTTCCGGTCCTTCATCGAGAACCTGCCCTTCTACGGCTTCGGCGTCATGTGCATCGACCATCCGGTGGTGCAGGACATGGTCGGCGCCATCGCCGACCGCCGGGTCGTCACCTATGGCGAGAATCCCCAGGCCGACGTGCGCCTCCTCGACGTCGACCTCACCGGCGGGCAGTGCCGTTTCAAGGTGCAGTTCCGCGACCGCACCGGCGCCCTCCGCGAGGAGATCGACGACCTCGTCCTGCCCATGCCCGGCCGCCACAATGCGCTCAACGCCACCGCCGCCATTGCCGTGGCCCACGAGCTCGGCATGGCCGGCCCGCAGATCCGCAAGGCCCTGGCCGGCTTCGGCGGCGTCAAGCGCCGTTTCACCCGGACCGGCGCATGGAACGGCGCGACGATCTTCGACGATTACGGCCACCATCCCGTGGAGATCGCGGCGGTGCTGAAGGCGGCCCGCGCCTCCACCGGCAGCCAGGTCATCGCCATCGTCCAGCCGCACCGCTACACGCGCCTCGCCTCGCTGTTCAACGAATTCTGCACCTGCTTCAACGATGCCGACCATGTCATCGTCGCCGATGTCTATGCGGCTGGCGAACAGCCGATCCCCGGCGCCTCCCGCGACGACCTGGTCTCCGGCCTGCGGACGCGCGGCCACAAATCGGTCATGGCGCTGGAGAGCCCGGCACGCCTCGCCAGCATGGTCGCCGGCCTCGCCAGGCCGGGCGACTACGTCATCTTCCTCGGCGCCGGCAACATCACGCAATGGGCCTATGCCCTGCCGGGCGAGCTCGAGAAACTGGCGCGGGACTGAACGGCCGTGGAAAGCCGCGGAGCGCCGCCCATGTTCGACGACATCACGCCGCTGCTGCGCCGCCTCGCGCCGGACCTGCGCGGCCGCCTCGCCGCCAACGAGCCGCTGGCACCGCTCACCTGGTTCCGTGTCGGCGGGCCGGCCCAGATCCTCTTCACGCCCGAGGACGAGGCCGACCTCGCCTATGCCCTGTCGCGATTCCCCGCCGACCTGCCGGTCATGCCGGTCGGCTTCGGCTCGAACCTCATCGTCCGCGACGGCGGCGTCGAAGGGATCGTCGTGCGCCTGCGTCCCCGCGGTTTCGGCGAGGTGACGGTCGCGGGCAAGCGCATCGCCGCCGGCGCCGTGGCCCCCGACAAGCGCGTGGCGGAGGCGGCGGCCGCCGCCGGCCTCGGCGGGCTCGAATTCTACTACGGCATTCCCGGCACGATCGGCGGCGCCCTGACCATGAATGCCGGCGCCAATGGCGGCGAGACGAAGGACGTGCTGGTCGAGGCGCGTGCCGTCACTCGCGACGGCGCGGTCATGACCTTCAGCAACGCCGCCATGAACTTCGCCTACCGCAAGTCCGATGTCGGCCGCCC
>JAIEPJ010000046.1 GCA_019749835.1 Phreatobacter sp.
CCCCGCCGGGGAGAGGTGAAGGTGGTGCCCGTTCCGAAGCGCCGGCGAGAGGTCTAAGGGCTCCGACAGCGCCCCCTCAGAACGTCGTCCGCGAGCGGATGGCGGCGGAGATCGTGCCCTCGTCGAGATAGTCGAGCTCGCCGCCGACCGGCACGCCATGGGCGAGGCGGGTCACCGCCACTCCGGTGCCGGCCAGCAGGTCGGTGACGTAATGGGCGGTGGTCTGGCCGTCGACCGTAGCGTTGACCGCGAGGATCACCTCGCGCACGCCGCCCTCGCGCACCCTGTTCACCAGGCTCTCGATGTTGAGGTCCTGCGGTCCGACGCCGTCGAGCGGCGAGAGCGTGCCGCCGAGCACATGGTACTTGGCGTTGATGGCGCTGGCCCGCTCCATCGCCCAGAGGTCGGAGACGTCCTCCACCACGACGATGACGCCGCCGTCGCGGCGCGGATCGGTGCAGATCGTGCAGGGGTCCGAGGTGTCGACATTGCCGCAGACGCTGCAGATGACGATCTTGTCGAAGGCCTCCGCCATGGCCGCGGTGAGCGGCTGCATCAGGCTCTCGCGCTTCTTGACCAGATGCAGCGCGGCGCGCCGCGCCGAGCGGGGCCCGAGGCCCGGCAGCTTGGCGAGGAGCTGGATCAGCCGCTCGATCTCGGGGCCCGCGACCCTCTTGGACATGGATGGACTACCTTCTCGGGGGAATCATCGACGGGTGCCCCTCCCTCCGTCATGCCCGGCCTCGTGCCGGGCATCCACGACTTTTTGTCAGCCCCGGTGGTCAAGTCGTGGATGGCCGGGACAAGCCCGGCCATGACGCGGCGCGAGCCGCGCGTCCGCCGTCAGGTCTTGCGACGGTCCTCGGTCCAGTCGCTCTGCCGGACGGCCTCCAGCGGCACCTCGGCGCCCAGACCCTCGACGAAGGCGACGCCCTGGTCGGGATAGAGGCAGACCTCGTGCGGGAAGCGGTTGCCGAAGGCCCAGATGACGAGGTCGGCCGTGCCGGTGTTCTCGAAACAATGCGGGTCGGGATCGCCGGCCCGGTAGCAGAAGGCCTCGCCCGCCTTCGCCGGAACGCGGTCCTCGCCGTGGATCAGCGTCCCCTCGCCGGCCATGACGACGAGGATCTCCTCCTGGAACAGGTGGCGATGGCGGCGCGAGGAGCGCATGCCCGGCTTCACCGTCTGGACGAGGAGTCCGATCGTGTCGCTGCCGAGGGTGCGGCCGATATCGGTCATGGTGCCGCCGATCCCCGCCTCGAAGGCATAGGCGAAGGGGGCGATGTCGGCGATGGCGACGCGGCGGGGCGGCACGGGCGCCTCAGAACGGCAGTTTCATGCCGGGCGGCAGCGGCAGGCCGCCGGTGACGCCCTTCATCTTCTCCTGCATGACGATCTCTGCCTTGCGGCGGGCATCGGCATGGGCGGCGACGATAAGGTCCTCGACGATCTCCTTCTCGTCCGCTTTCAGCAGCGAGGGGTCGACGGAGATGCTCCGCAGGTCGCCCTTCACGGTCAGGCTGACGGTGACCATGCCGCCGCCGGAGGTGCCCTGCACCTCGGTGCGCTCCATGTCGGCCTGGGCCTCCTGGAGCTTGGCCTGCATGGCCTGCGCCTGTTTCATCAGGCCCATAATGTCCTTCATGGCGACATCCTTCGTGATCGTCAGAAATCGTCGTCCCAGGGATCGACGGGTTCCCAATTGCTGTCCGCATCGTCGTCGCCGGCCGGCTGCAGCGTTGCGGGGACGGGTTCGCCCGTGCCGTCGAGCGGGCGCACCGCGACGATCTCGGCGCCCGGAAACTTCGCCAGCACGGCCTGGACGGAAGGGTGGGCGAGGACGCCGCGCTCGCGGTCGGCCTGTTCGGCGGCGAGGCGCTCGCGCAAGGTCGGCTCGCCCTCCTCGGAGGAGATGGTGACGACCCAGCGGCGGCCGGTCCAGTCGGTGAGCTTCTTCTGCAGGTCGCCGGCCAGCGTCGGGGCGGCGTTGCGCGTCGGGCGGAAGTCGAGCCGTCCGTCCTCGCAGCGCACGAGATGCATGTCGCCCTCGATCTGCTGCTTCAGCCGGACGTCACGCTTCTCGGCGACCAGCTTGATGACCTCGGCGAAGCTGGCGAGGGCCAGATGCGGCTGGGCCTGGGGCGTCGCCTGCTCGCGCATGGCGACTGGCGCGCCCTCGGGCCTTGCGACGGAGCTCAGCCGCGGGGCTGCCGTGGCGGAGGCGGCCTGGGCCGACGCGCCTCCACCGCCCGAACCGCCGGAGGGCAGGCGCGGGGCCGCGCCCGCACTGATGGCTCCGGAGCCGTCGGCGAGCATGCGCAACGCCTCGTCCGGGGTCGGCAAATCCGCCGCATAGGCGATGCGGACGAGGACCATGTCGGCGGAGGCGAGCGGCTTGGGCGAGCGCGCCACCTCCTCGATGCCCTTCATCAGCATCTGCCAGGCGCGGGCCAGGACCCTGTGCGAAAGGCGGGCGGCGAAATCGCGTCCGCGGGTACGCTCAGTCTCCGAGAAGGCGACATCGTCGGCGGCGGCCGGAGCCACCTTCACCCGGGTGACGAAATGGACGAATTCGGCGAGCTCGCCGAGGACGATCTCCGGGTCGGCGCCGTCGTCGTACTGGCTCTTGAACTCGGCCATGGCGGCCGTGACGTCGCCCTTCATGACGTGTTCGAACAGGTCGATGATGCGGGCGCGGTCGGCGAGGCCGAGCATGCGGCGCACGTTCTCCGAGGTCACCTCGCCGGCGCCGTGGGCGATGGCCTGGTCGAGGATGGAGAGGCTGTCGCGCACCGACCCTTCGCCGGCGCGGGCGATGAGGCCGAGGGCGTCCGCCTCGATGGTGACGCCCTCCTTGTCGCAGATGCCGGCGAGGTGCTTCACCAGCACGTCGGCCTCGACGCGGCGCAGGTCGAAGCGCTGGCAGCGCGACAGCACGGTCACCGGCACCTTGCGGATCTCGGTGGTGGCGAACATGAACTTCACATGGGCCGGCGGCTCTTCCAGCGTCTTCAGGAAGGCGTTCCACGCCTTCTCCGAGAGCATGTGGACCTCGTCGACGATATAGACCTTGTAGCGGGCGGAGACCGGCGCGTAGCGGGCGCCATCGGTGATCTGGCGGACGTCGTCGATGCCGGTGTGAGAAGCGGCGTCGATCTCCATCACGTCGACGTGGCGGCCCTCCATGATCGCCTGGCAATGGGTGCCGGGCCGGTCGAGATGGATGGAGGGGCGGTCGACCTCGCCGGGCAGCTCGTAGTTCAGCGCGCGGGCGAGGATGCGGGCAGTGGTGGTCTTGCCGACGCCGCGCACGCCGGTGAACAGATAGGCCTGGGCGATGCGGCCCGTGTCGAAGGCGTTCGACAGGGTGCGGACCATGGCCTCCTGGCCGATGAGGTCGGAGAAGTGCTGCGGCCGGTACTTGCGGGCGAGAACCCGGTAGGGCGTAGCTTTAGGCGGCTCCGGCGTCCCGAGAGCGAACCCGGGTTCGGTCTCGGGCGAGGAATCCATGGCAGTCCTGCTCGGGGCTTGATGCGAAGGGCTCGGCCAGTGTCGCGCGCCGCGCGCGCGAGGGCAACCATCCGCGGGGATGAAGTGGGAGGCTGACACGCGACCCGAAACGGGCTCGTTACGGCTGCTTCCTTCCGGACCTGACCGGGTTGGCGAGAGTCTCGTCCACCGCCAACCTCCCACCGGCTATATGGCGGGAAGGCGGGCTGGACGCAAGCCGCCTTCGTGGCATGTCGGTCCCCGAGGCCTGCCGGACAGAATCGCCGGCGGCGGCTAGACTGGCGCGAGCCTGCGAGAGACATCGACCATGACCGCCGCCTTCAGCCTCGATTCCCGCCTTGCCGCCGACACGGTCCAGGTCGCCGACCTGCCGCTCTCGGCGGTCCGCCTCATGAACGATGCCACCTATCCCTGGCTGATCCTCGTTCCCCGCCGCGAAGGCGCGGTGGAGATCGTCGACCTCGACCCGGCGGACCGTGTCCAGCTGATGGAGGAGATTGCCACCGTCTCCGGCGTGCTGCGCGCTATGACCGTCTGCGACAAGCTCAACGTCGCGGCCCTCGGCAATATGGTGCCGCAGCTCCATGTCCACGTCATCGGCCGCTTCGCCGGGGATCCCGCCTGGCCAGGGCCGGTCTGGGGCAAGGCGCCGGCGCGGCCCTATGCCGATGCCTCGCGCGAGGGGTTCATCACCGCGCTGAGGGCAAGGCTCTCCGCCGGTTGACGCGTTGCACGGGCGCGCGGGCCGTGCGAGCGTCGCCGCCCCACCCTCCGGAAGACGCTTTCCCATGTCCGACGCCCTGCCGCCGCTGCCGCCCATCACGCTCGGCTATACCGAGAACGAGCTCGACCGGATGAGCGCCAAGCGCGGCGACGCGGCCTGGCTCGACGCCACCTTCGCCGACCCGCGCACCCGCCTCTACGTCTTCGCCGGAGAGACGCCGATCCTGAGGCGCAACGGCGAGCGCGGCGATCCGCTCTTCACGGCGAAGGAGGCAGAAGCCTTCGGCGAGCCGCTCGAGACCGCCTTCCTCGGCCTCGCCAATGGCGCGCCGCGCTTCGCGCGCCTCGTGCCGGAACTCGCGAAGACCGATCCCAACGCCTACCGGATCGCCGAGATCAAGGTCGACGACCCGACCCTGCTCATCACCGACATGCGCACCATTGCCATGACCGGCGTGGTCGAGCCGCACCATCTCGGCCCGATGGCACAGGGCAAGTCGGTGATGCACTGGCACGCCACCCATCGCTTCTGCGGCAAGTGCGGGGCGCAGTCGAAGCTGTCGCAGGCCGGCTGGCGGCGCGATTGCCCATCCTGCGGGGCGCAGCATTTCCCGCGCACCGACCCGGTCGTTATCATGTTGGCGGTGGACGGCGACCGCTGCCTGATGGGCCGGCAGCGCCGTTTCCCGCCGGGCATGTATTCGGCCCTCGCCGGCTTCCTCGAGTCGGGCGAGACCATCGCCGACGCGGTGCGCCGCGAGATCATGGAGGAGGCGTCCGTGAAGGTCGGGCAGGTCACCTATCTCTGCGACCAGCCCTGGCCTTTCCCGGCCTCGCTGATGATCGGCTGCCTCGCCGAGGCGACCAGCCGCGACATCGAGATCGATACGGAGGAACTGGAGGACGCCCGCTGGTTCACCCGCGAGGAGTGCTGGATGATGCTGGCGAAGCAGCACCCGGCACGGCTGTCCTGTCCGCCGCCGCTCGCCATCGCGCACCACCTGATCCGGGCCTTCGTGGACGGGAAGACGGGCTGAGGCCCATTCCGGCGCGTTCCCTCACCCCAGACGGCTCTTCACCAGCGCGATGGCTTCGGCCGCGGCGGTGCCAGTGGGCTGGGGCAGCCAGAGGCAGCTGATCGTCCAGGGCGGCAGATCCTCAGCCTCGACCAGCGGCAGCACGGTGGCCCCCGCGACAGCGAGGCGCTTCGCCACGATGGACGGCACCAGCGCCGAGCCGAGGCCGAGCGCCACCATGGCCACGACGCCGGCCCAGTTCTCCGCCACCTGCGCCACGTGGGGCTGTGTACCGGTCGCCTGGAGGGCCGCCAGAACGCCGTCATGGGCCAGCGCCGCCCGCTCGCGCTCCAGCATGACGAGCGGCTTGCGTGCGAGGTTGGAGAGGCTGGCCGTCTTCCTCAGGCGCGCCTCGGCGTCCGGCACCACCGCCGACCAGCGCGAGGTCGCGACCTGCCGGTGCTGGATGCGCGGATGGGCCGGCAGAGGGGGTGCTGCTAAGACCAGCACGACCTTGCCCTCGGCGAGCGCCGCCATCTGCCTGTCGAGAGGCGCATGAAGAAGCCGGGGCTGGAAGCCCGCCTCGATCCAGGCGGGATCGGCGAAGAGTTCCATGAGCGGCCCGATCATGGCGTCGTCGGTGACGCCGATGCCGATGGTTGCGGCGCGCTCGCCGACATCGCGGGCGAGGCGGGCGGCGCGGGATGCCGCAGCGAGGGAGAGCCGCGCCTCGGCGATGAAGACCTCGCCGGGCCGGGTGAGGCTCACCGCCTTGCCGCCATGGTCGAAGAGGACCACTCCGATCTCGCGTTCGAGCTGGGCGATGCGTGCCGCGGCGGTGCGCTTGCCGATGCCGAGCGTGGCGCCGGCATCGCCGAGGTCGCCGGTATCGGCCAGCGCGATGGCCAGCGCGAGGGATTCGGCGGGGAGCGGCGTGCCGGCCTTCGGGCTGTCAGCCATGGCGAGCCGCCCGGCCGGCCGCGCTGGCGAGCGCCGCGACATCGTTCCAGCCATAGGTGCGGGTCGGCGATTTCCAGATCGGACCAGGATCGATCTGGCTCGACAGGAGGGTTCCTCCGAGGCGCTGGTAGAAGGCCTCGGCCCGGTCATTGCCGACCGCCACGTCGAGCCTGACCTCGCGAGCGTCCTTGGCGGCCAGGTCCTCGGCGAGGGTTGCCAACACGGCAAGGCCGAGACCCTGCCCCTGCACGCGCTTCAGGAGGTAGACCGCCTTGATCCAGCCGATCGTTACGATTCCGCTCCGGTCGATGCCGTTGGAGCCGAAGCCAACCGGTTCTCCGTCCTGTTCGATGACGAAGGCCGCGGCATCCGGCGGCGGCTCGGCGAAGAAGCGCCGCCACTGGCCGGTGCGGCGCTCGAGGTTCAGGCCCTCGAAGACCTCCGGCGGGGCAAGGCCGCGATAGGTCTCGTCATAGGCGGCGACGTGGATCGCCGCGATCGCCTGCGCATCCGCCGCCGTTGCGCGCCGGATGGCCATGGCTCACTCCGCCACGGTCTTCTCGACCTCGTTCCGCCAGGGATGCTGGGGATAGACGCCGAGGATGGTCAGTTCCTTGGCGAAGAAGGCGAGTTCCTCCAGCGCCAGCTTGACGTTGCGGTCGTCGGGATGGCCCTCGATCTCCGCATAGAAGCGGGTGGCGACGAAGCGGCCGCCGATCATGTGGCTCTCAAGCTTGGTCATGTTGACGCCGTTGGTGGCAAAGCCGCCCATGGCCTTGTAAAGCGCCGCCGGCACGTTGCGGACCTGGAAGACGAAGCTGGTCAGGCAATTCTGGCCCGGCGCCGCCCAGATCTTCTGGCGCGACAGGATGACGAAGCGGGTGGTGTTGTCGGCGGCGTCCTCGATGTCCTCGGCAAGGATGTCGAGGCCATAGACCTGTGCCGCGAGGCGCGGCGCGATGGCGGCCTGGCTCGGGTCGTTCATCTCGGCGACCTCGCGGGCCGAGCCCGCCGTATCCGCCGCGACGATCGGCTTGAGGCCCAGCTTGCGGATGATCTGCCGGCACTGGCCAAGGCCCATGATATGGCTGCGGGCGGTCTTCACGGTGGCGAGGGACGCGCCCTTGACGCCCATCAGCTGGAACCGGATCGGCAGGAAGAACTCGCCGATGATGTTGAGCCCGGCGGTCGGCAGCAGATGGTGCACGTCGCCGACGCGTCCGGCGATGGAGTTCTCGATCGGGATCATGCCGAGATCGGCATCGCCATTCTGGATGGCCGCGAAGGCGTCCTCGAAGCTCGGGCAGGGCAGGACTTCCGCCTGCGGGAAGACGGCGTTGGCCGCCTGGTGCGAGAAGGCGCTGAGTTCGCCCTGGAAGGCGATCCGCTTGGGCGCAAGGATCATGGGACGCGTCACTCCGATGGGGCGGCTTGTTTAGCGGAAGGATCAGGCTTTGGCGATGAGGGCGCGGGCGCGCTCGAGATCGGCCGGGGTGTCGACGCCGAGGGGCACGGCGTCGACCACGGCGACGTCGATGCGCATGCCGTTCTCCAGGGCGCGCAGTTGCTCCAGCCGCTCGCGCGTCTCCAGCGGGGCGGGGGGCAGGGAGACGAAGCGTTCCAGCGCGGCGCGGCGATAGGCATAGAGGCCGATGTGGTGATAGAGCGGCCCCTCGCCGGTGGGTGCGGTGGCGCGGGTGAAATAGAGCGCCCGAAGCCGCGTCGGCGACAAGGGCGTGCCCACCGCCTTCACCACATTGGGGTTGGTGATCTCCTCCTGCCGGGTGATGATCGCGGCGAGCGTGCCGATGTCCACCGCAGGATCGTCCAAGAGGTCGGCAGCCGCCCGGACGATGCCGGGCTCGATCGTCGGCAGGTCGCCCTGAACGTTGACGATGCGCTCGTAGCGGCAATCGGGGTCGACCAGGTCGGCCGCCTCCTGGATGCGGTCCGAGCCGGTCGGATGGTCGGCGCGGGTCATCACAGCCCGTCCGCCCGCCGCTTCGACAGCGGCGAGAATCTCGGCCGAATCGGTCGCCACCACAACGGGGCCGAGGCCCGCCGCCTCGGCGCGGCGCAGGACATGGACGATCATCGGGGTTCCGCCGATATCGGCCAGGGGCTTGCCGGGCAGCCTGGAGGCGCTCATGCGGGCGGGAATGAGGACGATGGATACGGTCATGGAGGGCTGTTCGGGGGCCTGACGGCCAGTTTCGAGGCGGCAAAAAGTAGCATGCGAGAGGCGTGCATATACGGGTTGCCTCACGGGGAGCAAATTGGATAGTGTCCGCGCCAAATCGGCAGGCCCATCCCCGCGTGCCCCCGCGCACCCCATCGCAAGGCGCCGCCGATCTCTGGAGCTGGTCCCTATGGACGGATTGGAATTCAACAAGGTCATGATGGCCGTGCTGCTCGTCGGCACCGCGACCCTCGGCGGCAGCCTTCTGGCCAACGAGTTGTTCAGGCCGAAGAAACCGGCGAAGCCCGGTTACGAGGTGGCGGTCGCCCCGCCCGCGGGTCAGCAGGCGGCCCCCGCCGCCGCGGCGCCGGTGAAGTCGATGGTCGAGGTCTTCGCCTCCGCCAATGCCGCCAATGGTCAGGCGGTCTATCGCCAGTGCGCCACCTGCCACACGATCAACAAGGGCGGCGCCAATGGCGCGGGACCGAATCTCTGGGGCATCGTCGGCCGCAATCACGGTGCGGTTGCCGGCTTCAACTATTCCGCGGCGATGAGGGCCAAGGCGAACCAGCCCTGGACGCTTGAGGAGATCTACGCCTTCATCTTGAATCCGCGCGGCGCCCTGCCGGGAACGTCCATGGCCTTCGCCGGCATCCGCTCGGAACAGCAGCGCGCCGACCTCATGGCCTATCTGCGCGAGCAGTCGGACAGCCCGGTCGACATTCCGAAGTAACCGGAACTTCGCCAGCGTTGACAGAGGCCGGGCCCATGCCCGGCCTTCTGCGTTTCGGGACCTCGCTATGTTCAAGGTCGGCTTCCACACCGGACAGGCTGTCGATGCGCACCGGCCGCACTGGTCGGGCGATGGCCCGCGGCCGCTGCGATGGTCCGCCTGGTATCCGGCGGTCGACAGCGCGATCGAGAGCCCGTTCGGCGTGCCGCCGGGCGCCCCGCTGTTCTGGATGGGATCCGTCGCGCCGGGCGCCGGCCTCAGCCCGGTCGTGCCACGCTATCCCGTGGTCCTCCTGTCGCACGGCACCGGGGGGACCGCCGCCAGTCTCGGCTGGCTCGCCTGCCAGCTCGCGGCGCACGGGTACGTGGTGATCGGCGTCGACCACCATGGCAATACCGCGTCGGACGCCTATCGGCCGGAAGCCTTTCTGTGCTGGTGGGACCGGCCGCGCGACCTCACCGCGATCCTCGACATCATGGCGGCCGACCCGTGCTTCGCGGGGCGCCTCGATCTCGACAGCGTCGCCGCGGTGGGCTTCTCCATCGGCGGTTACACGGTGCTGTCGCTCGCCGGGGCCATCACCGACATGCGGCTGTTCAACGACTGGGCCGCCGAACGCCCGGCGCTCGGCGGGCCGCGCGAGTTTCCTGACATTGCCGACCATGTCGCCCCGCTGCTGAGAGACAGCCCCGCCTTTCGCGCCGCGTGGGAACGCCAGTCGGAACCGCTGGGCGACCCGCGGGTCACAAGGGTGGTCGCACTCGCCCCGGCCCCACCGGTGCGCAGCTTCAGTGCGGCGAGCCTCGGCGCATTGGCCCGCGTCGCGGTCACCATCGCCACCGGCGAGGCGGACGACGAGGCGCCGTTCGAGGCCTGTTCCGTCTGGCTGCAGGGCCTCCTGCCGAATTGCACCCTCTGCTCGCTCGGACCGGCGGTCGGCCATTACCAGTTGCTGGGCGAAGGCACGCGGCTGGGTCTGCGGGTGATGCCGGAGATCTTCGGCGATCCCCCGGGGGGAGACCGGCGGGCCGTTCACGCGGCGGTGTCGGGCATCGTCCTCGCGGCCCTGCGCGGGGGTAGCCCGCCCGGTCCAGCTTCGAAATCCCGCTCATGACAGCGGCGCCACAACAGATTATCCTTGTCGAGTCGCATTTTTGCCACGCTTGGCGCATTTGGAACGGATGAGGTTCGCCTCTTCCCTCCTTTCAAGGATTGTCATGCCGACCATCGCTCTCGTCGACGACGACCGGAACATCCTCACCTCGGTCGCCATCGCGCTCGAAGCCGAAGGCTATCGCATCGTCACCTACAATGACGGCGCCTCGGCCCTCGACGGTTTCAAGCAGACGCCGCCCGACCTCGCCATTCTCGACATCAAGATGCCGCGGATGGACGGGATGGAGCTCCTGCGCCGGCTGCGGCAGAAGACCGACATGCCGGTCATCTTCCTCACCTCCAAGGACGAGGAGATCGACGAACTCTTCGGCCTGAAGATGGGCGCCGACGACTTCATCCGGAAGCCGTTCTCGCAGCGCCTGCTGGTCGAGCGGGTCAAGGCCGTGCTGCGCCGGGCGGCTGCCAAGGATCCCGCCGCCGATGCCAAGGCGGATGCCAAGGCGCTGGAGCGCGGCAAGCTGCGCATGGACCCCGAGCGCCACACCTGCACCTGGGACGGCGAGCCGGTGACCCTCACCGTCACGGAATTCCTCATCCTGCAGGCGCTGGCCCAGCGGCCGGGCGTCGTCAAAAGCCGCAATGCGCTGATGGACGCGGCTTATGACGACCAGGTCTATGTCGATGACCGCACCATCGACAGCCACATCAAGCGGCTGCGCAAGAAGTTCAAGGTGGTCGACGACGACTTCGAAATGATCGAAACGCTCTACGGCGTCGGCTACCGCTTCAAGGAGTGAGGTCGCTCCGGCGCCTCACCGTTACCATGCTGGACCGGACGAACGACCAGACTGCGGCAGCGCAGGCGCCCGCGCCCCCCTCACGCCCGCTGCGGCCGTGGGCCAGGTTCGCGCGCGTCCTCGCCCGCGCCGCGCGCGCGGTGGTGAACCGCTCCTTCTCCAGCCTGACGCGCCGGATCGTCCTGCTCAACCTCGTCGGCCTGGTCGCCCTGGTCTCCGGCATCCTCTGGCTGTCGCAGTTCCGCGAGGGCCTGATTGAATCGCGGGCGCAGAGCCTCCTCGTCCAGGGCGAGATCATCGCCGGCGCCATTGCGGCCTCGGCCTCGGTCGACGGCCCGGTCATCCCCATCGACCCGGACAAGCTGTTCGAACTGCAACTCGGCGGTGCGGCGTCCCCCGTCGACGATTTCGGCGCCCTCCTCGATTTCCCGATCAACCCGGAGCGCGTCGCGCCGGTGCTCAGGCGGCTGACCGGCCCGACCGGCACCCAGGCCCGTGTCTACGACCGCGAGGGCAATCTCATCCTCGACAACCGCAACCTCTACGGACGCGGTGACATCCAGACCCTCGACCTGCCGCCGATCGGCACGAAGCCGCCCTTCTATGAAAAGTGGTGGGACGAGGTCCGCCGCTTCCTGCGCGGTGGCGGAAACTTTCCGCTCTACCGCGATTTCGGGCTGCGCAACGGCCGCAGCTATCCTGAGGTCAGCCAGGCGCTGAACGGGCAGAAGGTCAGCATGGTCCGCGTCAACGAGCGCGGCGAACTGATCGTCTCGGTGGCCATTCCGGTGCAGCGTTTCCGCGGTGTTCTCGGCGTGCTGCTGCTGAACACGCGGGGCGGGGAGATCGACGCGGTGCTCGACGCCGAGCGCTTCCAGGTGCTGCGGGTCTTCCTCATCGCGGCCCTGGTCATGGTGGTGCTGTCGATCCTGATGGCGCGGACCATCGCGGGTCCGGTTCGCAAGCTCGCCGAGGGCGCCGAAAAGGTGCGCCGGCGCCACCGGTCGCGCGAGGAGATCCCTGACTTCAGCCAGCGGCGTGACGAGATCGGCCATCTGTCGCGGTCGCTGCGCGATATGACAGATGCCCTCTATGCCCGTATCGAGGCCATCGAGCGCTTCGCCGCCGATGTCGCCCACGAACTCAAGAACCCGCTGACCTCGCTGCGCTCGGCGGTCGAGACCCTGCCGCTCGCCAAGACCGAGGCCTCGCGCGGGCGCCTGCTGGAAGTCATCCAGCACGATGTCCGCCGCCTCGACCGCCTCATCACCGACATTTCCGATGCCAGCCGGCTCGACGCCGAGTTGCAGCGGCAGGAATCGGCACAGGTTGATCTCACCAAGCTCCTCGGCACGCTCGTCACCATCGCCAACGAAGTGCGAAAAGCGGGCCAGGTTCCCGTCAGGCTGCAGTTCGAAGGCGGCAAACCAGCGGAATTCGTCGTGCCGGGGCATGACGGGCGCATCAGCCAGGTGGTCACCAACCTGATCGACAATGCCCGCTCGTTCTCGCCTGCCGACGGCGAGGTCAGGGTGACCGCCCGCAAGCTGAAGGGCCTGATCGAGATCCTCGTCGAGGACGACGGTCCGGGCATCCGCGACGACGCGCTCCAGCGCATCTTCGAGCGCTTCTACACAGACCGTCCGCATCAGGACTATGGCCAGAATTCCGGTCTCGGCCTGTCGATCTCCAAGCAGATCGTCGAGGCCCATGGCGGCACCATCTGGGCGGAGAACCGTCCCGGCCGCACCGACGAGGACGGCCAGCCCGCGCCGGCCGGTGCGCGCTTCGTCGTCCGCCTGCCGGCCGTCTGAGGCGAAGGGCGATGGCGACGATCCACGCGACCGCCGTCCTGATCGGGGCCAAGGCTGTTCTGGTCAGAGGCCCGTCAGGCGCGGGCAAGTCGCGCCTTGCCCTCGACCTGATCGCGATGGCGGAGGCCGGCCTTATCCGCTTCGCGCGCCTGGTGGCCGACGACCGCGTCGCATTGTCAGTCCATGGCGATCGTCTGGTGGCGGCCGCTCCGGTGTCGCTCGCAGGGCTGGTGGAACGCCGCGGGCAGGGCATCCTGGCCCAGCCGGCCGAAGCCTGTGCCGTTGTCGGGCTGGTCGTCGACCTCGATGCGGCCGATGCTGGCCGCATGCCGGAGCCCGACAGCAACGCGACGGTGCTGTGCGGCGTCACATTGCCGCGCCTGCCCGTGGCACGGGGCGCCGATGCGCTGCGGCTGGTTCTCGCCCGATCCTCATGGGCTTCCACCGCAAATCCGGTCCTTGCTGCATCGCACCCATATCGGTATTCTTGACCGACCTGCCCTTGCGCAAGCCGGCCACATGGTCAAGATATCATCCTTCCGAGTGAGCAGGCGCGCGGCGATCCGCGCGCGGAGTGCCTGATGATCGGTCTCGTCATCGTGACGCACGGCCAACTGGCCGTCGAATTCCGGCAGGCTATGGAGCATGTGGTTGGTCCCCAGCGCCAGGTGGAGACCATCGCCATTGGTCCGAGCGACGATATGGATCAGCGCCGTCGCGACATCATCGCCGCGGTAGACCATGTCGATTCCGGCGACGGTGTCGCCGTGCTGACCGACATGTTTGGCGGTACGCCGTCGAATCTCGCCATTTCGGTAATGAGCGGCCGCCCCGTCGAGGTCATCGCGGGCATCAACCTTCCCATGCTGGTGAAACTCGCCACGGTGCGCGCCGAGAAGCCCCTGGCGGAGGCGGTGCTCCATGCCCAGGAGGCGGGGCGCAAATACATCAACATCGCCAGCCGCGTCCTCGCGGGACATTGAGATCGGCGGGTCTTTGACAGCTCCAGGTCATTGAGGTTGAAGCGGGTCGATGTCTAGAATGCCGGCGACATGCCCGCATTCGAGGCATTCCTGTCATGTCGGTGGCGGGGAGGATCGCAAGGAAGGTCGCCATGGCGCAGGACGAGGGGGGTAACGCCGCGGAGGCCCCGATGACGGCCGACATGCTGGTGCGCGAATTGCCCATCCTGAACAAGCGCGGTCTTCATGCCCGCGCCTCTGCCAAGTTCGTGGCCTGCGCCGACCGGTTCGACGCCTCCATCACCGTGTCACGCGCCGGTGAGACCGTGGATGCCAGTTCGATCATGGGGCTGATGATGCTGGCTGCCGGCATCGGCACCTCCATCACACTGGCCGCCCGCGGGCCGGAGGCCGCCGAGGCGGTCGAGGCCCTCGCGGCGCTCGTGGCCGACCGGTTCGGCGAGGGCGAGTAGGCGGCCCGTTGCTTGCCTCTGTGTGCCACCTCGTGCCATGAGCCGCGCCATGACAGACGTTTCCGACAACAACAATGCTTCCGAGAAAATCGAGCGCGTGCTCGAACGCGGCCTGTTCGCCAGCCGCTGGCTGATGGCGCCCTTCTATGTCGGGCTGATGATCGGTCTGCTCGCCCTGATGGTGGTCTTCGTCCGCGACCTCGTCGGCTTCATCATCAAGGTGCCGACCGCCAAGGAGGCGGATGTCATCCTCGGCATCCTGACCCTCATCGACCTGTCGCTGGCCGGCAATCTCGTGATCATGGTGGTGTTCTCGGGCTACGAGAATTTCGTCTCCAAGATGGAGCATGTGACCCAGAAAGACCGTCCGGAATGGATGGGATCGATCGACTTCTCGGCCCTCAAGCTGAAGCTTCTCGCCTCGATCGTCGCCATCTCGGCGATCCATCTCCTGAAGGGCTTCATGAACATCAGTGCCATGACCGATCGCGAGATGATCTGGCTCGTCGTCATCCATGTGACCTTCGTGACGTCCGGCGTGTTCCTGGCGCTGACCGACAGGCTGTCCGGATCGTCCAAGTGATGGCCGACTGGCGGTCGTTCTGGGATGGCGAGCATGCGATCTATGTGAGCGACCGCCACAAGGCGGTGCACTATGGCGCTATCGCCGACGGCATTCTCGCCCATGTCGCGGCGGCGGGTCTCGGCCGAGACGCAGTCGTGCTCGACTATGCCTGCGGCGAGGCGCTGGAGACCCCGCGCGTCGCCGCAGCCGTCGGCCGGCTGGTGCTGTGCGACGGCGCCCCCTCGGTCGTGGCGAAGCTTCGTGAGCGCTTCGGAGGCCTCGCGAACCTCGCCTTCGCCCTGCCGGAGGAGCTCGACGGCGTACTGGCGGGCGGCACCGCCGACCTCGTCGTGGTCTCCTCCCTCATCCAGTATCTGTCTCCAGAGGATTTCGCCGCCCTGCTCGAACGGTTTCGCCACCTGCTGAAGCCCGGGGGCCGGCTGGTCGTCGCCGACGTCATCCCGCCGGATTCCGGGATGGTGGCGGATGTGGCCTCGCTGCTGCGCAATGCCCTCAAGCACGGCTATCTTCCGGCTGCCCTGGTCGGCCTGGTGGCCACCGCCGTGTCGCCCTATCGCAGGATCCGCAGCGAGATCGGCCTTTCGACCTATGCCGAGGCGGACATGATCGCCCTGATGGCAGGGCACGGCTTCTTGGCCCGGCGCCACCGGCCCAATCTCGGCCTCACCCCGCATCGCATGACCTTCGTCGCGCAGCCCGCGGTTTGACTCGCGGGGTCGGTTTCGGCATACCGATCATATCGTTCTTTCAACAGAACGCGTCTGCGCCGGTGACCCGATGAACCCGATCTTTGCCGACCTGCCCACCACCGTCTTCGAGGTCATGTCGCAGATGGCGCGCGAGACCGGTGCCATCAATCTGGGACAGGGCTTCCCGGATGATCCGGGACCGCTGGACGTGCGCCAGAAGGCGGCCGAGGCGGTCGTCTCCGGCTGGAACCAGTATCCGCCGATGATGGGTCTGCCCGAGCTCCGCCAGGCGGTCGCCGACCATTACCGTCACCACCAGGGTCTGGTGATGGACCCGCAGCAGGAGGTGATGATCACCTCCGGCGCCACCGAGGCCTTGGCAGGCGCGCTCATGGCGCTGATCGAGCCCGGTGATGAGGTCGTTCTCTTCCAGCCCATGTACGACGCCTATCTGCCGCTGGTGCTGCGTGCGGGCGGCGTGCCGCGCTTCGTGACGCTCCGGCCGCCGCATTGGCGGTTCAGCGAGGAGGATCTTGCGGCGGTGTTCACTGATCGCACCCGGGTCGTGCTGATCAACAATCCGCTCAATCCCGCCGCCTCCATCTTTCCGGCCGAGGACCTCGACCTGCTCGGGCGGTTCTGCGAGCGTTTCGGTGCCACCTGCATTTCCGACGAGGTCTGGGAACACGTCATCTTCGACGAACGCCGCCACCTCTCGGTGCTCGCGGTCGAGTCCTTGAGGAACCGATCGGTGAAGATCGGTTCGGCCGGCAAGATCTTCTCGCTGACCGGCTGGAAGGTCGGGTTTGTCGTGGCCTCCCCGGCGATCATGAAGGTCCTGTCGAAGGCCCACCAGTTCCTCACCTTCACCACGCCGCCGAACCTGCAGTCCGCCGTCGCCTTTGGCCTCAGCAAGGACGACGGCTACTTTGCCGGCATGCGCCAGGACCTGCAGCGCTCGCGCGATCTGTTCCATGCCGGACTGACGCAGGCGGGGTTCCGCGTCCTGCCGAGCGCGGCCACCTATTTCATCAACGTCGATCTGGCCCCGGCGGGAATCCACGACGACGTCGCCTTCTGCAAGGCGCTGGTCACCGATCATGGCGTGGCAGCCATTCCCGTCTCGGCCTTTTACGCGCAGACGCCCGTCACCTCTGTGGTCCGGTTCTGCTTCGCCAAGAAGGACGAGACGCTGAACGGCGCCCTCGACCGGCTGGTGAGCGTCTTCGCCAAGGCAGCCTAGAGCGCAGGCGAATGCGGCCGGCGCGGTTCCGGCCGGCCCGTCGTCAAGCGGGCTCCAGCAGCCCCGGCACCGTCTCGCGCGCCTCGGCCACCTTGTCGCAGAGGTCGGCGACCGAGATGCGGCCGAGCCGGTCGAAATAGTCGCGCTCTGCCTCCGCCATGGCCGGGACGATGATGGCCTCGATCAGCGGCGAGATGGCGTCGAAATCGTCGATGCCCGCGCCGACGGCGGTCCGTACGATTTCGGCGCAGCTGATGCGGTGGCGGTCGCGGGCGACGTCATAGCCGCCGCGCGGGCCACGCATGCCTTTGAGGATGCCGGCCCGGACCAGTGCCTGAAGCAGCGGCTCGAGGTGGCGGGGCGGAAGATTGTGGCGTGCGGCAAGCGCCTTCGCCGACACGGGTGCATGAACCGCGTGCACGGCGATATCGACTACGGCGGCAATCGCCAACCGGCCACGACGTGACAGGATCGACATGGGTCCCTCAAATGCTGGAGGTGACGTCGTTCACCCCTCCCGAACAAAATCACACATAATACAAATCGTAGAAGACCATTTCGTGCATGAGGCCTGTGTCTGCAACGCAGAGAAGAAAATTCTCACCTGCCTGTGGACCCTAGGCCCCCGGTGCCCCGGGCTGTCTCGTCCAATGTCCCGACCGCCCGCAGAACCGTGGCGGTGACCGGGGCGATGACCAGTTGGGCAATCCGTTCACCGCGCGCCAGGGTCACCGGCTCAGTCCCCAGATTGATCAGCAGCACCTTCACTTCACCGCGATAATCGCAATCGATCGTCCCCGGCGCATTGAGCACCGTGAGACCGTGTTTGAAGGCAAGCCCCGAACGCGGCCTGACCTGTCCCTCATAGCCGGACGGAATGGCCATTTCGAGGCCGGTCGGTACTGCCGCGCGCGCTCCGGGTGCCAGGACCAGCGGCGCGTCCGCAGCGAGGGCGGCGACGAGGTCCATGCCGGCTGCACCTTCGCTCTGGGCGCGCGGCAGCGGCAGGCCCTCGCCGTGGGGAAGAACCCTGACGGGGATGTCCAGTCTGGTCATGATGCGGCGATCCGGCGGGCGAGAAGGGAGACGAGAGCCTCGGCCACGGCATCCTTCGACTGGCGCTCCCAGGTCTCCAGTCCGTCGCTCGTGACGATGTGGACGAGGTTTGAATCGCCGCCGAACGTGTCGGATCCGGCTGAGACGTCGTTGGCGACGATGAGGTCGCAGCCCTTGCGGGCGAGCTTGGCGCGCGCATGGGCGAGGACGTCGTCGGTCTCGGCGGCGAAGCCCACCACGAGGCCGGGCCGTCCGATTGTCCGCCGGGCAATGGTGGCGAGGATGTCCGGGTTCTCGACGAAGGTGAGGGTCGGCGGGCCGCCGGCACCCTTCTTGATCTTGCCGCCGGCGATCTCGGCGACGCGCCAGTCGGCGACAGCGGCGGCGAAGACGGCGATGTCGGCAGGCAGGGCGGCCTCGACAGCGGCCAGCATCTCGCGGGCGCTTTCGATATGCAAGGTGGTCACCCCGACGGGATCGGGCAGGGCGACCGGTCCCGTCACCAGGGTTACCGCGGCGCCGGCGGCGGCGGCGGCGCGGGCGATGGCGTGGCCCTGCTTGCCGGATGAATGGTTGGAGATGTAGCGGACCGGGTCGATGGCCTCACGGGTCGGGCCGGAGGTGACCACGACATGGCGGCCGGCCAGCGGCCGCCCGACGGCGGGGTCGGTCATCAGCGCCTCGATGGCGGCGATGATCTCGGGCACCTCCGCCATGCGGCCGGGTCCGAACTCGCCGCAGGCCATGGAGCCCTCGTTCGGCTCGACGACCGCGACGCCGTCGGCGCGCAGCGTGGCGAGGTTGCGCTGGGTGGCGGCGTTGAGCCACATCCGCACGTTCATGGCGGGCGCGAGAAGGACGCGCTTGTCGGTGGCGAGGAGGGCTGTCGAGGCGAGGTCGTTGGCGTGGCCATTGGCCATCTTGGCCATCAGATCGGCGGTGGCCGGCGCCACGACCAACAGGTCGGCATCGCGCGACAGTTCGATATGGCCCATGTCGTTCTCGTCGGTCAGCGAGAACAGTTCCTGGAACACCTTGTCGCCGGTCAGCGAGCCGACGGAGAGCGGCGTGACGAATTCGGTCCCGGCCCGCGTCAGGATGGCTCGCACCCGGGCGCCGCGGTCCTGCAGCCGGCGGATGAGGTCCAGAGCCTTGTAGGCAGCGATGCCGCCGCCGATGACGAGAAGAATGCGCTTGCCGACGAGCATGGGTCCGGGCCTTCCAGCGAGGCGGCGACCCTAGCCGTTGTGTGCTGCGCTGCAAAGTGCGTGCGTCGGGGCCTAGTCGGGGCCGCCGCTTTCCGGTGTCTGCTCCTCGTCGTCAGGCAGGGTCTCGGCCAGCATCTGCCAGACGGTGACGAACATGGCGGCGATGAGCGGGCCGACCACGAAGCCGTTGAGGCCGAAGATCTCGATACCGCCGAGGGTCGAGATCAGGATCAGGTAGTCGGGGAGCTTGACGTCCTTGCCCACCAACCGGGGCCGCAGCACGTTGTCGGCGAGCCCGATCACCATGACGCCGAAGGCGATGAGCACGAGGCCCTGCCAGACGGATCCGCTGGCGAGGAGATAGATGGCGACCGGTCCCCAGACGAGCCCGGCGCCGACCGCCGGAACAAGCGAGAGAAAGGCCATCAGCGCCGCCCAGAGCAGCGGCGAGGGCAGGTCGAGAAGCCAGAAGATGAGGCCGCCCAGGGCGCCCTGCAGCAGCGCGATGAGGATGCCGCCCTTGACCGTCGCGCGGACCACCAGCGTGAACTTGTCGAGAAGCGCGCGGCGACGATGCGGTTGCAGCGGCAGGCCGTTGGCGATGCGCCGGATCAGCCGGCCGCCGTCGCGCAACAGGAAGAACAGGAGATAGAGCATCACGCCGAGGCTGATGACGAAGCCGGCCGTGCCCTGGCCGATGCTCACCGCCCGCGAGGCGATGGACTGGCTGCTGGCGGTCGCCCAGGAGGCGAGCCGCGTCTGGACGTCGTCCGCATTGTAGATGCCGTAGCGGGCGGCGAAATCGGTGACCCAGGCCGGCAGGCTGGCGATGACGCGACCGATCAGGATGCCGACGTCGATGCGCCCTTCCTGGATCGCGGCATAGGTTTCCGCGCCCTGCGACACCAGGCTCGCGCCGATGGCGAGGCAGGGCAGGATGACGATGAGGAGGATGGCCAGCAGGGTCAGGAGCGTCGCCAGGCTCGGCCTGTCCGGCATCGCCCGGGTGACGCGCTCGTTGACTGGCGCGAAGACGATGGCGGTGACGACGGCCCAGAGGATGGCGCCGAAGAAGGGCCAGAGGATCCAGGCGAAGAGCAGGCTGACGACGACCAGGAGCGCCGCGAAACCCATATCGTCGAACTTGCGCATCGTCGCCCTCGTGGCGCGCCTCCGCACGGGAGGCCAGTCGTTTCAAAACGCACGAGGACGCAAAAGGAACCCGGCGGCGCGACGCTTATTTCCGCGTTAGCGGAAGGGGGGTTCGTCGAAGCTGCGAAGCTTGCGCGAATGGATGGCGCCGCCGGTGCGCTTCAGTCGTTCCACCGCATCGAGGCCGACGAGGAGATGCTGGGCGACGGCGCTGGCATAGAAGGCGCTGGCGGCACCGGGCAGCTTGATCTCGCCGTGCAGCGGCTTGTCGGAGACACAGAGCAGCGTCCCGTAGGGCACGCGCAGGCGGTAGCCCTGGGCCGCGATGGTGCCACTCTCCATGTCGACGGCGATGGCGCGCGACAGGTTGAAGAGGCGCGCCTCCTGGGTGTAGCGCAGTTCCCAGTTGCGGTCGTCGTTGGTCACGACGGTTCCGGTCCTGAGACGGTGCCGCAGCGCCTCGCCGTTCATGCCGGTGACGGCGGAACAGGCCTCCTGCAGCGCAGTCTGGACCTCGGCAAGGGCGGGGATGGGAATTTCCGGCGGCACCAGCGCGTCGAGGATGCGGTCGCGGCGGAGATAGGCATGGGCGAGGACATAATCGCCGATCTCCTGGGCCTGCCGGAGCCCTCCGCAATGGCCGATCATCAGCCAGCAATGGGGACGCAGTACCGCCAGATGGTCGGTGATGTTCTTCGCATTGGAGGGGCCGACGCCGATATTCACCAGGGTGACCCCGGCCGAGCCCTGCCGTTCGAGATGGTAGGCGGGCATCTGGTAGCGGTGCCAGGGCGAGGCAGCAATGCGCGCGCCGCCGCCCTCCATCGTCTCGCGGGTGACGGTGAGGCCGCCCGGTGCCACCAGCCGGTCGGCGCGGCCGGCGCCGATCTCCTCCATCGCCCAGCCGACGAACTGGTCGACATAGCGGTGGTAGTTGGTCAGCAGGATCCATGGCTGCACCGCGCGCCAGTCGGTGCCGGTATAGTGGATCAGCCGGCGCAGCGAATAGTCGACCCTGACGGCGTCGAAGAGGGCGAGGGGCAGGGACCCCGCCGCCACGGGCATGAAGGTTCCGTCGGCCACCTCGTCGCCGACGAGCGAGAGCAGCGGAACGGGAAAATGGCGGGCCAATTCCGCCGGCGTGCGGCCTCCCGCGGCCAATTCATCGCCGCCGTCCAGCACATAGGGATAGGGAATTTCCTGGGTCGAAGGCCGGACGTCCAGCGCCGCGTCATATTCCTCTGTCAGAGGGCGCAACTGGTCGAGCAGATAGCGGCGGAAGAAGCCGGGCTGGGTCACCGTCGTCGTGTAGAGGCCCGGCCTGGAGAACTTGGCATAGGCCCGCCGGTTGCGCGGGGCGGCACGTTCCGGCGCATAGGTGACGGCGATCTCGGGATAGACGAAGCGGGCACGCTCCTCGGCGGTCGGCGGGGCGCCACCCTTGAGGTAGCGGGCGAGGGCGGCGCGCAGGGCGGCGGTGGCCTCGTCGTAGAGGGCCTCGAGGCGGTCGATGGCAGCTTCGGGCGTCAGGCGATCGGTCATGCCGCTGGTTTAGCATGATCGGGCGATGGAGCATCGCCGTCTTGCCGCGGCCAATTGCGTCCTTCGAGGCTCACCTGTCGTTATCCCCGTCAGGCCGAAGGGCTGGAGAGGCGCGTCCTGCAGCCTCTCACGTCTCCGGCGTATCGGGCAGAGGCTGCCATTCGGCGGGATAGTCGACCTGCGTCAGGTAGAGTGCATGGGCCGGGCCGACCGTGCCGCAGGCCTTGCGGTCGCGGGCGGCGAGCGCCTCCGCAAGGTCGTCCGCCGTCCACAGGCCCTCGCCCACCAGTTTCAGCGTGCCGACCATGGAGCGCACCTGGTTGTGCAGAAAGGAGCGAGCGTCCAGCCGGCATTCGATGCCGGTGTCCGTCCGCGCGACGTCGAAACGGTCGAGGTTGCGTACCGGCGATTTCGCCTGGCATTCGGTGGAGCGGAAGGTCGTGAAGTCGTGCCGGCCGATCAGCAGGCGCGCCGCCTCGCGCATCCGGTTGTCATCGAGGGCCTTCGGCGACCACCAGGCGCGCTGGCGTTCCAGCGTCAGCGGCGGGCGGCGGTCGATGATGCGGTAGAGATAGTGGCGGCGGACGGCGGAAAAACGGGCGTCGAAATCATCCGGCATCTTTTCCGCGGTCACCACCGCGATGGCCTCATCCTTGAGGTAGCGGTTGGTGGCGTCGCGGACGACGCGGTTCGGCCAGTCGCGGGCAAGGTCGACATGGGCGACCTGGCCGGTGGCGTGGACGCCGGCATCGGTGCGGCCGGCACCGCCCACGGTCACCGCCTCACCGGAGAACTCACCGATGGCGCGGACGAGTTCGCCCTGAACGGACTTGCCAAAGCTCACGCCCTGCATCTGCCAGCCGAGATAGGCGCCGCCGTCATATTCGATGGTCAGCTTGTAGCGCGGCATGGGCGCGTGTCCCGCAGTAGAGGAAGCTGGTCTCGCGTTTCGACAGCGCGAACCTGAAAGGCTAGCTGAAGACCGCGCCGGGCTCGATCGCCGTGCCATTGACGAAGTCCGCCGCCTTCATGGCCTTCGCCCCGGCACGCTGCACCTCGATAAGGCGGAGGGCACCGCCGCCGCAGGCGACCGTCAGGTCCCCGCCCAACAGCGTTCCCGGCGCGCCTGCGCCGCCGGCGAGGGCCGTGCGCAGCACCTTGACCCGTTCTGGGCCCTTGCCGAGATCGGCCTCGAACCAGGCGCCGGGAAAGGGCGACAGGCCACGGACCTTGTCGTGGATCTCTTTCGCTGGCCGGGCCCAGTCGATGCGGGCTTCGGCCTTGTCGATCTTGGCGGCATAGGTGACGCCGTCCGCGGCCTGTGGCGCAAAGGCGAGGGAGCCGCGGTCGAGGGCCGCGAGTGCCCGGACCATCAGATCGGCGCCGAGGACGGCCATGCGGTCGTGGAGGTCCTGCGTGGTCATGTCAGGAGCGACGGCGATCTTTTCCACCATGGCGACCGGTCCGGTGTCGAGCCCCTCGTCCATCTTCATGACCATCACGCCGGTCTCGGCGTCCCCCGCCATGATGGCGCGCTGGATCGGCGCGGCGCCGCGCCAGCGTGGCAGCAGAGAGCCGTGCAGGTTGAGGCAGCCGAGGACCGGGGCATCAAGCACCTCGCGCGGCAGGATGAGGCCATAGGCGACGACAACGGCGACATCGGCGCCGAGGGCGGCAAAGGCGTTCTGGGCGGCGGGGTCGCGCAGCGTCCGCGGCGTGAAGACCGGGATGCCGAACCCCTCGGCCAGCCGGTGGACAGGCGTCTTCTGCTCCGCCATGCCGCGTCCCGCCGGCTTCGGCGCGCGGCTATAGACCGCGACGACCTCGTGGCCCTGGCCGATGATCTCGGAGAGCGTCGGCACGGCGAAATCCGGCGTGCCCATGAAGACGACGCGAAGGCTCACGCCAGGGCCTCGCGCTTGGCGGCCTTGGTGTATTTCTTGATGACGCGTTCGCGCTTCAGCCGGGAGAGATGGTCGATGAAGAGCACGCCGTTGAGGTGATCGACCTCGTGCTGGACGCAGGTCGCCATCAACCCGTCGCAGTCGAGTTCCTGTGCCTTCCCGTCGAGGTCGAGATAGCGCACGCGGCAGCGGGCCGGCCGCTCGACCTCTTCGTAATATTCGGGAATCGACAGGCAGCCCTCCTCGTAAAGGGAGAGCTCGTCCGACTGCCAGACGATCTCCGGATTGATCAGCACCACCGGTTTCTTCGGCTCGTCCTTGCGGGCGAGGTCGATGGTGACGACGCGTCGGGGCACGGCGATCTGGATCGCCGCGAGGCCGATGCCGGGGGCATCGTACATCGTCTCCAGCATGTCATCGACGAGCGACCTGACCGCGGAATCGACAGCGGCAACGGGCTCGCAGACGAGCTTCAGCCGCGGATCGGGAAGGACGATGATCTCGCGCAGGGCCATGGGAGTGTCTTGGTGCCGGAAGGTTTTCGGGTCGGAACGCGTCACAAAGGCCTGAGTTAAGCGTCCCCGTCGGCAGGGTCAATGTGCGGCCTTGCCGCCGACGGCCGGGCAAGCCGTTTCGTGGCTGCATGACGGCCACGTTCCCAGAAAGGGCCGCCGCGCTGGCATCGCTGCCCGCGATGTGGTGACATGCCCGCTTTCCGCCTGGCCTTCGGGCTGGCGTGGACGCAGTCCAAGACGAGTGGAGACATCACCATGACCATCGACCGCAGGCAGTTCACGGCACTGGCCGGCGCTTCCGGCCTCGCCGCGCTTCTGGCGCCCGGCGCGGCCCTCGCCCAGACGAAGCAATTCTTCCGCATCGGCACCGGTGGCACGGCGGGCACCTATTATCCGATCGGCGGGCTCATCGCCAACGCCATCTCCAACGCCACGCTCGATGCGTCTGCGGTCGCCACCAACGGCTCCGTCGCCAATGTCAACGGCATCGTCGGCGGCTCGATGGAGTCGGGCTTCAGCCAGTCGGACGTCGCCAGCTGGGCCCATTCGGGCACGGGCGTGTATCAGGGCCGGCCGAAGGTCGAGATCCTGCGCGCCATCGCCAATCTCTATCCGGAATCCCTGCATGTCGTGGTCAAGAAGGGCCTCAACATCCGGTCGATCGCCGACCTGAAGGGCAAGCGCATCTCGATCGACGAGCCGGGTTCGGGCTCGATCATCAACGCCAAGGCGATCCTCGCCGGCTACGGCATCCGCGACGGCGATTATCGCGCCGAGAACCTGAAGCCGGGCCCCTCGGCCGAGAAGCTGAAGGATGGCGGGCTCGACGCCTTCTTCATGACGACCGGCTGGCCGACCGCCGCCCTGACCGAGCTCGCGACGACGACCGGCATCGAACTGCTGCCGATCGAGGGCGAGCCGGCGAAGAAGATCATGGCCGAGTTCAAGTTCTTCGCCGAGGACGCGATCCCCGACAACGCCTACAAGGACGTCAAGGGCGTCAAGACGCTCGCCGTCGGCGCCCAGTGGGTGACTTCGACCCGGATGAGCGCGGACCTCGTTTACGAGGTCACCAAGGCGCTGTGGAGCGACAAGACGCGCGCCCAGCTCGATGCCGGCCATGCCAAGGGCAAGGCGATCCGCCGCGAGACCGCGCTGCAGGGGCTTGGCATTCCGCTGCATGACGGCGCGGCGCGCTTCTACCGGGAAGCAGGCCTGCTCGGCTGAGCTTCGGCCGCCTCCGCACTTGACCAGTCTAGGCCGCGCGGCTACCGCGCGGCCTTCGCATTCGGGACGCGTGGTCCCTCTATCGACGAGGCGGCCCATGAAGACCGAAGCGCTGGATCCGCAGGCCGTCCAGAAGCTGGAAGAGCAGTTCGATTCCGAAGTGCGTTTCCGCCCGCTTCTGCCGGCCACGGCCTGGCTGGTCGCCGGTCTGCTCTTCACCCTGTCGATCTTCCACTATTACACCGCCGGCTTCGGCCTGCTGCGTGAGGCGACCCATCGCGGCATCCACATGGCCTTCGTGCTGGGGCTCATCTTCCTCGTCTTCCCGCTCCTGAAGCGTGACCACCAGACACCGCCGCAGTCCGGCATCATGGCGCCCGGCGGCATCGCCCTCTACGACTGGCTTCTGGCGGCCGGCGCCGTGGTGGCCAGCCTCTACATGCCGTGGATCTACGACGATCTCGCCTTCCGCGTCGGCAATCCCGAGCCGCTCGACGTCGCCATGGCGACCATCGCCATCCTCGTCCTGCTCGAGGCGACGCGGCGCAGCGTCGGCTGGCCCCTGCCCATCATCGCCATCAGCCTGATGGTCTATGCCATGTATGGCCAGTCGCTGCCGGGGATCCTCGCCCATCCCGGCAATTCCTGGTCGGCGGTGGTCAACCACCTCTATCTCACCAGTAACGGCATCTATGGCATCGCCCTCGGTGTGGTGGCGACCTACGTCTTCCATTACGTGCTCTTCGGCGTGCTGGCGACGCGGATCGGGCTGGGGCGTCTGTTCATCGACCTCGCTACGGCGCTGGCCGGCCGCTATTCCGGCGGACCCGCCAAGGTGTCGATCTTCGGCTCGGCCATGTTCGGCATGATCTCGGGCTCGTCGATCGCCAATACGGTGACGGTCGGCTCGCTGACGATTCCCGCGATGATGCGCCTCGGCTATCCCCGTCACATGGCAGCGGCGATCGAATCCACCGCCTCGACCGGCGGCCAGATCACCCCGCCGATCATGGGCGCCGCCGCCTTCCTGATGATCGAGTTCCTCAATCTTCCCTACCAGTCCATCGTGCTGGCGGCGATCGTCCCGGCCTTCATGCACTTCTTCGGCGTGTTCTGGCAGGTGCATTTCGAGGCCAAGAAGAACGGCCTGAAGGGCATTCCCGCCGCGGACCTGCCGAAGGCGCGGGAGGTGATCGCCCGGGACTGGCCCGCCGCCATTCCGCTCTTCGTGCTGCTGATGGTGCTGTTCTCGGGCTTCACGCCCTATCTCGCCGCCTTCTGGGGCATCACCGCCTGCGTCCTGGTGGGCTTTACCCGCCGCAACCCCGTCGTGGCCGTGGGCTTCCTTGCGGTAATGATCGCTGCCATGGCTGCGGGACTGCTCACCGAGGGCTGGGCGACCATAGCCATCTTCGTCGGTGTCGCCGTGGTCTGTGCCGCCTTCGCGTTCCGCGATCCCGACGGCAAGTTCCTCACCGCCGACATGGTCGACGCCTTCGTCGTCGGCGCCAAATATGCCATTGCGGTCGGCGCGGCGGCGGCCACCGTCGGCATCATCGTCGGCATCGTCACGCTGACGGGCGTCGGCTTCAAGATCTCCAACATCGTCACCAGCTTCGCCGCGCAGCTCGCGGGGATCGCCGGCTCGATCCTGCCGGCCTGGGCCTTCGACGCCAAGGGCATGACGCTGTTCTTCACGCTGGTCATGACGGCCGTGGTCTGCATTCTGCTCGGTACCGGTGTGCCGACGACGGCGAACTACATCATCATGGTCACGGTCGCCGCGCCGTCGCTGGCGCTGCTCGGCGTCGAACCTATCGTCGCCCATTTCTTCGTCTTCTATTACGGCGTGCTCGCCGACATCACGCCACCGGTGGCGCTCGCCGCCTATGCGGCGGCCAGCATGGCCGGAGCCGATCCGTTCAAGACCGGCAACACCGCCTTCCGCCTTGGCCTCGCCAAGGCCCTGGTGCCCTTCGTCTTCGTCTATGGGCCGGCGCTGCTCATCGTCACCAAGGGATTCACCTGGACCGACTTCCTCGTCACGGCGGCGACCTGTGCGCTCGGCGTCTTCATCCTGGCGGCGGCGCTCACCGGCTTCGCACTCGTGCGCATGCCGCTGTGGCAACGCCTGTCGCTTGGCCTCTCGGGGCTGCTGCTGATGGCGCCGAACCTCACCGTCAGCCTTGTCGGTATCGCCGTGGCGGTGCCGGCCGGCCTCGCCCAGATCGCGGCGAACAAGCGCGAAAAAGCGGCGGCGACCGGCTAGGGCACCGCGCGCAACAGCGTGAGGACGCGGAGGTCGGCCGGCGCATGGCCGATGCTGCCGGAGGGCAGGCACGCCCGGCGTCGGGGATCAGCGCAGGGCCGGATCGGGCGTTGAAGGGACTGGAGCGGGTGAAGGGAATCGAACCCTCGTATGCAGCTTGGGAAGCTGCCGTTCTACCATTGAACTACACCCGCCGAAGGCCATCAGGACATCACGCAGGATGTCAGTCGCCTTGTCCCGCCAGACCGGACGATCTCGCAGGACTGGCGACGTTGTAGCCGTTTTGAGCGCAGAGGATCAAGGGCTGCCCCGGACCGCCGCAGCGGTATGATATCTCCCCAATGACACTGTGAATCCCCGTAACGATGCCGCATTTTGTGGCGTATCGTCTTCCATCCCTGCCAGAACGCAGCAGGGGCGAGGGAGGAAGCGACCCATGAAAGCCTATTGCGCAGCCGCCGCTGTTGGCCTGGCCGTCAGCCTGTTCATCCCGGCCGGCCAGGCCCGGGCACAGGATGCCGATCCGACGCCGATCGTCGAACTCATGCGGGCCTTTGCCGGTCCCGGGACCCATCGCCCGAGCGGCGCGAAGGGACGCTGCTATGCCGGCGAGTTCGTTCCGAACGCGGCCGCACAGGCCCTGTCCAAGGCGGTGATCCTGACGCGCAATTCGCAGGCGCTCATCCGCTTTTCGGTCGGTGGAGGCAACCCTGCCGTGGCCGACGGCTCCCGCGGGGGCAACCGCGGCCTGTCGATCCGCATCGACGCCGATGGCCACGGCCAGACCGAGTTCGTGATGGTCAACGCGCCGATCAATTTCTCCCGGACCCCCGCGCAGATGCTGGGCTTCCTCGAGGCCCGTCGCCCTGGCGCCAACGGCCAGATGGATCCGGAGCGGGTGCGCGCCTTCACCGAAGCCAACCCGGAAACGACAGGGCAGGCGCGCTATCTCGCCAGCAAGCCCATTCCCGGCTCCTGGGTCGGCGTGAACTACTGGGCCCTCCACGCCTATACGCTGACGAACGGCAATGGTGCGGCCCAGGTGGTCAAGTTCCGCATGGATCCGCTCGACGGCGCCGTGAACCTGACCGATGACGAGGCCCGCGCCCGCCCGCGCGACTTCCTCGCCGATGAACTCGGCGGCCGCCTCGCCGCCTCGAGGCCCGCCGGTTTCAAGATGGTCGCGATCATCGGCCGTCCCGGAGACCCGACCAACGATGTCACACGCCTGTGGGAGGGCGAGGACACCCGCCCCACCGTCGAGCTCGGCACGTTGCATGTCCGCGCCCCGGCCGAGGCGGCGCGCTGCGACGACACCATCTTCGCCCCGACCATCCTGGCGGATGGCATTGCCGGGCCGGCCGACGATCCGATGTTCGCGATCCGCACGCCGGCCTATGCCATCTCGATCACCAAGCGGCAGAACTGATCCCGGCAACTGTCGGGGTTTCCCCCTGGGGTTCCCGTTCGGTCGGCGTCGCGTTGCGCCGCTGGTTCCGGCCATGAGAGGTGACACCTCTCATGCGAACGGCCCGCGGCGGCGACCGCGGGCCGTTGCATCCAGGCGGCCATGAGGAGCTTGGGGACCGGCCGCCCCACCGCCCGGCGGCGCCGCTCTTGATCGGCGGCAGCCTTGTCCGGACGGACCTGTGCCGGGATGCGTCCACATCCCGGCGGGCCGCCGCCGTCCCATTCCGGAACATCCGGCGGCCCTTGCCCCGTGCATCGCAAGGGGAGGGCCCGGACGCGGGTTTCGTGCCATCGCGGCCTGTCCCGCTTGCGGACGGGGTGAAGGAACCGTAAACGCCGCGCGTGACCCTCCCGGCCCTCCCCATCGATGCCGTCCTTCCCGCCCTGAAAGCCGCGCTGGCGGCGGGCCCGTGTGCCGTCGTCGTCGCACCGCCGGGGGCCGGCAAGTCGACGCGGGTGCCGCTGGAACTGATGGCCGAGTCCTGGACCGGGACGGGCAAGATCCTGGTGCTGGAGCCGCGCCGGATCGCCGCCCGTGCCGTGGCCGACCGCATGGCGAGGACGCTCGGCGAGGAGGTCGGGGGCCGGGTCGGCCTCAGGGTCCGCTTCGGCTCGAAGGTTTCGGCGCGGACACGGGTCGAGGTCGTCACCGAAGGCATCTTCACCCGCATGATCCTCGACGACCCCGCGCTGAGCGGCATCGCCGCCGTGCTCTTCGACGAGTTCCACGAGCGCAGCCTCGATGCCGATCTCGGCCTTGCCCTGGCGCTGGACGCCCAGGGGGCCCTGCGCGAGGACCTGCGGATCCTCGTGATGTCGGCGACGCTGGACGGCGCGCGGGTGGCGAAGCTGCTCGCTGACGCGCCGCTGATCGAGAGCGCCGGCCGCGCCTTCCCCGTGATGACCCGCCATGTCGGCCGCGATCCCGCGGCGCGGCTCGAGGAGGAGGTGGCGCGGGTGGTGCGCCGGGCGCTCGCCGAGGAGACGGGCTCGTCGCTGGTCTTCCTGCCCGGCGCCGCAGAAATCCGTCGCACCGCCGAGCTTCTCGCCGCGACGGTCAAGGACCCGGCGGTTGATATCGTGCAGCTCTTCGGTGCGCTGGACCGCGAGATCCAGGATCGCGCGATCGCGCCCGCGCCGGCGGGGCGCCGCAAGGTGGTGCTGGCGACCTCTATCGCCGAGACCTCGCTGACCATCGAGGGGGTGCGTGTGGTGGTCGATTGCGGCCTCGCCCGCGTGCCGCGCTTCGAGCCGGATCTCGGGCTGACGCGTCTGGAGACGGTGCGCGTGTCGCGCGCCGCCGCCGACCAGCGCCGCGGCCGCGCCGGCCGTACCGAGCCGGGCGTCTGCTACCGGCTGTGGGACGAGGCGCAGGAGGGCGCCTTTCCGGCCTATGCCACGCCGGAAATCCTCGCCGCCGACCTCTCCTCGTTCCTGCTCGACTGCGCCGCCTGGGGCGTCACCGATCCCGCGACGCTCGGCTTTCTCGATCCGCCGCCCAAGCCGGCGCTGAGCGAGGCCCGCGCCCTGCTGGAGAGCCTCGGCGCCCTCGATGCGGATGGCCGCATCACCGCCGATGGCAAGCTCTTGCGCGGCCTGCCGCTGGCACCGCGTCTGGCGCGCATGGTGGTGGACGCCGGCGCACGCGGCGAGGGGCGGCTGGCGGCCGATCTGGCACTGCTCGTCTCCGAACGCGGTCTTGGCGGCGACGACGTCCATCTTGGCCATCGCCTCGACCGACTCAGGACCGACCGCTCGCGCCGCGCCGAGGATGCGCGGCGGATGGCGGCGGGCTGGTTGCGCGACGTGACTTCCGCGCCTGATGTCGGCTCCGGGCCGGAGCGGGCCGGCGCCGTGCTGGCGCTGGCCTTTCCCGACCGCATCGCCCGGGCCCGCGGCAAGGATGGCGACTTCGTCCTCGCCAATGGCCGTGGCGGCTCGGTGGACGCGGCCTCAGCCCTGGCGCGCGAGACCTTCCTCGCCGTGGCGGAGATCGGCGGGGTGGCGGCGCGGGCCCGCATCCTCTCGGCGGCACCGATCAGCCTCGCGGAGATCGAGGAGGGGTTCGCCGACAGGATCGAGACGCGCGAGGAGGTGACCTTCGACAGGGGAGCGGCAGCGCTGCGGGCGCGGCGCGTGCGGCGCCTCGGCGCGGTGAGCCTCGGGGAGCAGACGCTCGCCGTGCCGCCGACCGAA
>JAIEPJ010000198.1 GCA_019749835.1 Phreatobacter sp.
ACGTCACCAAGAAGCTCTTCAAGGAGCGCTATGCCGACGTGTTCAAGGGCGACGCCAACTGGGCCAAGGTGAAGGCGCCGGTCGGCCAGACCTATGCCTGGGACGACGGGTCCACCTATGTGCAGAACCCGCCCTATTTCGTCGGCATGGGCATGAAGCCCAACGCCATCAGCAATATCGAGGGCGCCCGCGTCCTCGGCCTGTTCGGCGACAAGATCACCACCGACCACATCTCGCCGGCCGGCTCCATCAAGGCGGCGAGCCCGGCGGGCAAGTACCTCATCGACAACAAGGTCGACGTCGCCGACTTCAACCAGTACGGCACCCGCCGCGGCAACCATGAAGTGATGATGCGCGGCACCTTCGCCAATATCCGCATCCGCAACCACATGATGGGTCCGAACGGCAAGGAAGGCGGCTTCACGATCCACTATCCCTCCAAGGAGGAGATGTCGATCTACGATGCCGCCATGAAGTACCGCGCCGAGAAGGTGCCGCTGGTCGTCTTCGCCGGCATCGAGTATGGCAACGGCTCCTCGCGCGACTGGGCGGCCAAGGGCACCAACCTGCTCGGCGTGCGCGCTGTCATCGCCCAGTCCTTCGAGCGCATCCACCGCTCGAACCTGGTCGGCATGGGCATCGTCCCCTTCACCTTCGAGGAGGGCACGACCTGGGCCTCTCTCGGCCTGAAGGGCGACGAGACCGTCTCGATCAAGGGCCTCGAGACCGTCAAGCCGCGCCAGAAAATGACCGCCGAGGTTACCTTCGCCGACGGCAAGGTGAAGAAGGTGCCGATCCTCTGCCGCATCGATACGCTGGACGAGATCGAGTACTTCAAGAATGGCGGCATCCTGCAATACGTGCTGCGCGATCTTGCCGCCTGACACGTAGTCAACGGCGTTCCGTTCCGTCCCTGGCGGCGGCTTGGCAAGCGTCAAGCCGCCGTTGGCTTTTTTGGGGATGTCGTGGGCACTCACGGCCGTTTGCGCTATTTTCACCCAACCGTGAGTAGCCTCGGGACGGGTCGTGGGCGTAGACAACCCTCGCGGAACCGAATGGGTTCCCGAAATCGGGGCGGATTTCGATGTTGCTTGGCAGGATCTGCGGCGCGCTCGCGTGCGCCTTCATCGCTTTGGGAGGAGCGCAGGCATCGCCGCTTCAGCGTCCGACCGCCGTGGTCGAGCTCTTTACCAGCCAGGGCTGCTCGTCCTGCCCGCCGGCCGACCGCTTCGTCTCCGACCTGGCCGATCGCCCCGACGTGATCGCCCTCACTCTGGCGGTCGACTACTGGGATTATCTCGGCTGGCGCGACACCCTCGCCCGCCCGATCCACGCCAAGCGCCAGAAGGCCTATGCCTATATGCGCGGCGACCGGCAGATCTACACACCGCAGATGATCGTCAACGGCATCGGCCACGCCATCGGTTCCGATCGTCCCGCCGTCGAGCGCGTGATGGAACAGACCCGCGGCCAGGCCGGTGTCCTCGCCGTGCCGGTGACGCTGCGCATCAGCGGTGACACGATCACCATCACCCTGCCGCCGTCCAATGTCGGCCTTGGGACTGACAATCCCGCCACCGTCTTCCTGTTCGGCGTCTCATCGCGCCAGCCGGTGGAGATCACCCGCGGCGAGAACCGCGGCCAGACGATGATCTATCGCAACGTGGTGCGCTCCCACGCCATCCTCGGCGAGTGGACCGGCGGCGAGCGGACCTTCACGGTCTCGCGCCGCGAACAGGTCTTGCCGGAATGCGAGCGGCTGGCGGTCCTGGTCCAGGCCGGGACGCCCCGGCGCCCCGGGGCGATTGTCGGCGCTGCCATGATCGACATGCCGGGGCCCGCCATCCACTGAGGGCGGGCGGCGGGTTCAGGCCCGCGCCATCCACACCATGTCTGGCGCGACGATACCGGGAACGTCTTCCTCGTCGATGCGGCTGACCGCATCCACCGAGACCATCTTCTCCGCGTTGAGCGGGCAGACACCCTGCCGGACGAGTTCACGGCCGAGGCTCTTGCGCACATGCGCAACTGCCGTTTCCGCGATATCGGCCTCGATGAATCGGGTCGCCGCAAAGCGTGAGCCGCTCGCGCTGTCGGTTTCTCCACGGGCGTCGCAACGATACCAGGGCATGTTTCCGTCCAATTTCCTGTTCAAACCTCTCCCAACCACATCGACGTTGAGAGAGCGTTGAGAAGTTTGCTTAACCATTCATGCGCATCCATGCGCCTGATGGGCATGGGTGGTCCCGGGTAAGGAAAAGGTTCAATGGCTGAATATGACCTGAAGGGCGGCAGCGACCTGCTGCCGCGCCGCGTGCTCCTCGTCGGCGGCGGCGCGTCGCTCCTTCTCGGAGCCTGCTCGGCCCCTCCGGTGGCGGCGCCGTCCCAGCCGAGCTTCTACCGCAACCTCGCGCAGGCGGGCGCGCGCGTCGATGCCGCCATGGCCGCCGAGATGATCACGGGCTTCCGGCGCAACAACGGCCGTGGCGCCCTGACCGTCGATCCCGTCCTGATGGCGGTGGCGGAAGCCCAGGCCTCGGCCATGACCCAGGCGGACCAGGTCGGCGTGCGCACCGGCGCCGTCGCCGCCCGGCTGACCACCGCCGGCTATCGCCACCGCGCCGCCGTCGAGAACACCTCCGCCGGCTATCTCACCCTCGCCGAGGCCTTTTCCGGCTGGCGCGATTCCCCGCCCCACCGGGCCAACATGCTGAACCCCGCCGTCACCCGCCTCGGCATCGCCACGGGCTTCCGCCCGGGCTCGCGCTACCGCGTCTTCTGGGCGCTCGTTCTCGCCGAGCCGACGGCCGCCGCCTGATCAGGCAGGATCGCCCGAGGCGAGATACCAGTCCATGATCTCGCGGCCCTGCATGAACACCAGTTCGGGCCGGGAGGCGAGTTCGGCGAGCAGCGTCTCGAGGACACCGATCCGGTGCGGCACCCCGAGGATGAAGGGGTGGAGGGCGAAGGCCATGACCTTGGGCCCGCCCATCGGCCCGGGCTTCCGCGACTCGGCGATCAGCCGATCGGCCTGGGCGAGCGTCCGGTCGAGATATTCGCGCGCCGCATGGTGCTGGATCATGATCAGCGGGACATCGTTGAGCTCGACCGAATAGGGCATGGTCAGCACGGTCCCCGACGCCGTCCTGAGCCGGCAGGGCAGGTCGTCCACCACCCAGTCGGCGATATAGCCGATCCCGGCGGCGGCGAGATGGTCGGCGGTCTCCAGCGTCTGTGTCAGGCCCGGGCCGAGCCAGCCTGCGACGGGCTCGCCGGTGAAGGCCGACAGCGTCTCCACGGAGCGGGCGATCATCGCCTTCTGGTCCTCGATCCGGTGGGTCGGCACCTGGTGCCAGCCATGGCCCATGAACTCCCAGCCCGCATCGCGTGCCGCGCCGGCAATCCGTGGATAGTCGATGGCCACCGAACCGTTGATGGCCATCGTCGGGCGGATGCCGTGCCGCGCGAAGGCCTCGGCAAAACGCCAGAACCCCACCCGCATGCCGTATTCGTGCCAAGCCCAGTTGGCCATGTCCGGCTGCAGCGCGGCGCCGGTGGGCGCCACCAGGACCTGCCGCGGCATCGGGTTCTCGATGCGCCAGTTCTCGACATTCACCACCGGCCAGACGGCGACGGACTTGCCGTCGGGCAGGGCGATGCGCGGCCGGTCGATGGCGGCCGTATAGGCGAGGCGTTCCTCGGGGCGCAGGGGCTCGGTCATGGTCTCGTCTCGCCGCGAGGTCAGGCCGCCTTCTTGCCGTGGTGGCTGTGCAGCTTGGCGCTCATCACGCGACGGATGTCGTTGAACTCGGGGCTCGCCACGTCACGCGGCCGCTGCAGGAGCAGGGGATTGTCGCTTTCGATGCGGCCGGGGCCCGGCGTCATCACCACCACCCGGTCGGCGAGGAAGATCGCCTCCTCGATGGAATGGGTAACGAAGACGACGGTGAGGCCGGTGCGCTGCCAGATATCGAGCAACTCGTCCTGGAGGCGCTCGCGCGTCATGGCGTCGAGCGCGCCGAAGGGCTCGTCCATCAGCACGACCTCGGCGTCATTGGCGAGGACGCGGGCAATGGCCACGCGCTGCTTCATGCCGCCGGAGAGCTGGTGCGGATAGGCATTGGCGAACTTGCCCAGGCCGACGAGATCGATGAACTTGTCGACCGTCTCCTTCACCACCGCCTTGGCGAGGCCGCGCGAGGCCGGCCCGAAGCCGATATTGTCGCGCACCGACAGCCAGGGGAAGAGCGCATAGTCCTGGAAGACCATGCCGCGGGTCGGGTCGGGCCCCGTGATCGGCGAGCCCCACATCAGCGCGTCGCCCGTCGTCGGCTGTTCGAAGCCGGCGATGATGCGCAGCAGCGTGGACTTGCCGCAGCCCGACGCACCGATCAGGCAGACGAACTCGCCCTTGCGGATGGAGATATTGGCGTCGTGCAGGGCGTTGATCGTCTGGTCCTGCAGCTTGAAGACCTTGGAGACCTGCTTGATCTCGATGATCGGCGTCTTGGATTCAGCCATGATGGGTCGGGCTCCAGGCGAGCAGGCGGTTGCCGATCATCACGACGATCCGATCGGAGAGATAGCCGGCGATGCCGATGATGATCATGCCGCAGATGACGAGTTCGGTGCGCGACAGGGTACGGCCGTCCATGATGACGGCGCCGAGGCCCTGCGGCACGCCCGTCATCTCGCCGACGACAATGACGAACCAGGCGAGGCCGAGGCCCAGACGCAGGCCGGTGAAGATCGAGGGCAGGGCCGCCGGCAGCACCACCTTGTAGAACTGGGCATTGCCCTGGCAGCCGAGCATCGAGGCCGCCTCGAACAGTTTCGGGTCCACCGAGCGGACGCCGAAGATCGTGTTGAGGAGGATCGGATAGAAGGCGCCGAGGCAGACGAGGGCGAAGGCCGAGCGCGGGCCGAGGCCGAAGAGGATCATCGAGAGCGGCAGCCAGGCCGTCACCGGAATCGGGCGCATCACCTGCAGGAAGGGGTCGAGCACCATCCGCGCGGTCGGGATGCGGCCGATCATCAGGCCGAGCGGCAGGGCGAAGAGCGCCGCCAGGGCGAAGCCGCCATAGACGCGGCTCATCGAGGCGATGAGATGGGTCAGCAATGTGCCGGAGAAGGCGTCGTCATAGATGCCGCCCACCGCGAAATCGATCATGTACTCGCCGACCTCGTAGGGGGTCGGGATGAGGCGGGTCCAGCGCTGGGTGGTGGCGACCTGCCAGAAGGCGAGCAGAAGCGCTGGCACGATCAGCGCCAGCACCAGCGGTTTGACCCGCGCCCACGGCGTTTTCCCGACGGGCTTCTCGATGACCACGGCCGCCGGCGGCGGCACCGTCTCAACCAGCGCCATGGGTCCTGTCCTCTCGTGTCGTGCAAGCGAAGGAGGCGCCGCCCGTCATGCGGGCGACGCCGGTTCGTTCAGCCGGATCAGGCGGAGATCTCGTTGGAAAACTTCGGGTTGAGGAACTTGGCGAAGTCCGGCAGGGCACGGATCTGGCGCAGCGACAGCATCTGCTCGGCATAGGTCCGGGCCTGGCGCAGCATCGTCTCGTCCATCTTCCAGACATATTCGACATTGTTGGCGCCGAGCGCATGCTCGACGGCGGCGCGGTTGGCGCCGAGCCGCTGCACCGTCATGTCCGCGACGGCCTGCTTGTTGGCCACCATGAACTCGACGGCCTTGCGGTGGATGCCGAGGGCCGCCTTCACCAGATCGGGCTTGCCGGACACGGTGTCCTCATGGGTGGCGAAGATCATGTTCAGGCCGCCCATATTGGTCCCATAGGGATACTCGACCAACTGGCCGACGCCCGACGAGATCGACAGGCCCGGGCCCGGCTCGGCGCCGACATAGGCGTCGATGTCGCCGCGCGACAGCATGGCGTGCATCTCGCCGAAGGGAACGCGAACCGACGTGATGTCGCGGATCGAGAGGCCCTCCATGCGCAGACGCTCCATGATGAAGACCTCCTGGGTGGAGCCCGGCCAGATGCCGACGCGCTTGCCCTTGAGGTCCTTGACGGTCTTGACGTCGGAGCCTGCCTTGGAGACGACGCCCATGCCCTTGTTGGAGAAGGCGCCGACCACGACCACCGGCTCGCCGGCGGCCGCACCCAGCGTCGCCGCCGCGATGCCGAAGGCGCCGAAATCGACCGACTTGGTCACGACGGCGTTCTTGCCGTCGGTCGGGCTGTCGAAGGTGATGATCTCGATCTTGGTCCCGGCCGGCGCGAAGCGCTCGTAGAAATGCGGCGGCATGGAATGGATGAGGCGCAGCGATCCCATCTTGATCACGCGCTCCTGGGCGCGCAGCACAGAGGGGGCGGAAAGCGTGCCGGCCGCGAGGCCGGCGCCGATGAGGAAGTGACGACGAACGATCATGGGAGTGGCTCCGTTGGAAGGGGTTGCGGGTTGGATCCCGTCTGCTTGTGCGACCCGCCCGTCGTTCGGGCGGGGAATGCGATCAGTCATGCGGCCTGGCCCGAAAGCGCGGCGATATAGGCCCGCCAGCCGCCATGGGCAGTGATGTCCTCGGCGCCGGCGAGGCCTTCGGGTTCGACCAGAAAGCCCTTCGGCGTGGTGCCGTCGGCGAGCTTCAGCGTGCCGATGCCGAGCGGCGAGGGGATCGTGTCGACGAAGGTGCCGAAGCCTGCCGGCGGCAGCGCCCAGACCTCGCAGGCGATGGCCGCCCCGGTTCCTGCCGGGACCCGGATCAGGCCGGGCCGCTTCGGTGGGCCGCCGGCCAGCGCAAAGAGCTTGTAGTCAGGCATCGTCTGCACGACGCGCCGGAAACTGGCGCCCCGGCTGGTCAGTTCGCCGTTCAGCGGCATGCCCGACAGATGGGCCCCGACGACGACGATTTCGATCATGTCCGGCAAGGCGGCCTCCCGAGGCTCCTGTTGATGGGGTGCGGCATCGCCATGGCCTCTTACCGCCTCACGCTGCAGCCGGGGACGCGGCATGGCGCCGCTCGCCCGCCGCCGCGACAAAGGCTGCGCCCAGCCGGGCGAGCGCGGCGTCGCTGCCGCGCGGACCGATCAGGGTGATCCCGGCCGGGAGGCCGTCGGACCGGAAGGGTCCCGGCACCGCAAGTGCAGCGAGGTCGAGCAGGTTGACGAAATTCGTATAGGTGCCGAGCCGGCTGTTGGGGCCGATCGGATCGGCGGCGAGGTCGGCGAGGGTCGGGAAGACCGGCGCGGTCGGCACCACCAGCGCCTCGACCTGATCCCAGACCTGCTCCGTCGCACGCTTCAGCGCCGCCAGCCGGTAGAGCCCTTCGAAGGCATCGGTCGCGGAGAAACGCTCGGCGGCGCCGACGATCATCCGCGTCACCGGATGCACGTCTGCGGCATGGGTTGCGAGAAAGGCGCGCATGGCGGCGTGGCGCTCGGCCACCCATGGGCCCTCGTAGAGCAGCTTTGCCACGTCGAAAAAGGCGGTGAAATCGATCTCGGCCGTGCTGGCGGCGAGCGGTGAGACGACGTCGAGCGCCGCCGCATAGGCCTCCGCCATGGCGTCGTCGCCGAAGAACAGGCGGTCGGCGCCACGCGGTATGCCGAGCCGGGTGATCGGAGCCACGCCCGACGGCAGGTCCTGCGCCACCGGCCGCGAATAGGCATCCTCGCGGTCGAGGCCGCGCATCACCGCATAGGCGGCGAAGGCATCGTCGACGCTGTGCGCGAAGACCGAGACGCAGTCGAGCGTCCGGCAGGCCGGCAGCACGCCCCGGGTGGAGAGGGCCCCGAGCGAGGGCTTGAGGCCGACGAGGTCGTTGAGCCCGGCCGGCACCCGGCCGGAGCCCGCCGTGTCCGTGCCGAGCGCGATCGGCACGATGCCCCGCGCGACGGCGATGGCCGAGCCCGACGACGAGCCCCCCGGCACGCGCGCCGGGTCGAAGGCGTTGCGCGGGATCGGATAGGGCGAGCGCACCCCGACGAGGCCGGTGGCGAACTGGTCAAGATTGGTCTTGCCGATGACGAGGGCGCCCGCGGCGACGAGTTTCTCGACCACGGTGGCGGAGCGCGCGGGCATGAAGGAAAAGGCGGGGCAGGCGGCCGTCGTCGGCAGGCCGGCGACATCGATATTGTCCTTCACCGCGACCGGCACGCCCCAGAGCGGAAAGGCGACAGGATCGAAAGGCGGCAGGGCCGCCGCCGCCGCCGCCACATCGGCCTCGGGACGCAGGTGGATGAAGATGCCGGGATCATCCACTGCCGCGATGCGGCGATAGACGGCCGTGACCGTCGCCGTGACGGGCGTGCCGCCGGCATATCCGGCATGGAGTTCTGCGATCGTGGTTGCGCGTTCGCTGTGCATGGGTCCTGCTCGTGCGCAAGCCATGTCGCAATGCACGTGCCAAACCCTCCGCGGCTGGTCGTTCGAGGGAGGGTTTCTTGCCAGTCACCCCGTCGGGTGAGGTCAAGCACATGAAAAATATTGGGAAAAGGGGATCCTCTGTTTCGGGTGCGCCGCCGGGCATGCACCGCTCTATTGTATGCAATTACTCAAATGGGCCTAAAATATGATCAAAATATAGGCATATGCCTGTCATGTCGCTTCCGTCGTCGCCCTGGCGAGGTCGTCCCAGGCGCGGGCGGAAAGCCCGATATGGTCGCGCATGGCGGCTGCGGCGCGTGCGCTGTCGGCCCGCAGGATCGCCTGGACGACCAGGCTATGCTCGTGGTGGGACCGTGTGAGGCGGTCCCGGCCCTCGAACTGGGCGCGCCGGAACGGCGCCAGCCGGCGGCGCGTCGCGGAGGCGAGCTCGGCGAGGTAGCTGTTGTGCGATCCCCGGTAGATGCTCACGTGGAAGGCGATGTTCGCCGCGCTATAGGCGTCGAGGTCGCCGGCACGGACCAGGACGGCCATGGACCCGTGCAACTCCTCCAGCGCCGCGCGTTCAGCCCGGTTCATCTGCGCGGCGCTGAGCCCGGCGCTCAGCGCCTCCAGTTCACCCATGACGGCGAACATGTCGCGCAACTGGGCATGGTCCGGCTTGGCGACGACGGCGCCGCGATGCGGCCGGATCTCGACCAGTCCGGACGCCGACAATTGCCGCAGAGCCTCGCGCACGGGGGTGCGCGACACCGCATATTCGGCGGCGATCTGCACCTCGTCGAGGGCGGCTCCCGGCTTCAGCCGCCCGGTGACGATGGCTTCGGCGAGCCGGGTCTGGAGTTCCTCGGTCCGCGTTCCCCGCACGCCCGGCCGACGGGCACCCAGGTCGCCGGGCAATGTCGTCGCGCTCATCTCGGGTCCGCCGTCAGGGAGCGATGGTGGGAAGGGCGATGCGGAGGGGGCCGATCTGCAGGCGCCCGTCCGCCGCGCGCAGGTTGAAGATGCGGCCGGGCTTGCCTTCGACATCCGTCGGTCGGCTCGCCAGGGTTATCGCACCGGCGGCGAGAGGGCCGAGGGCGGCGCCGAGGCCGCTCGCCTGCAGCGCCGCCTCCACATTGGCCACCCTGAGTTCGATTTCGCCGTCCGGCTTGCCCTCCGGTGTCAGGCGCAGCGTGCCCTTGGCCACCGCCAACGCCGGTCCCTGGACGAGGCGCAGCAGGACGAGATCGATCGCCCCGCCGGCCGCCTGCCACTGTCGCACCGGCAGAACCTGCGCCCGGCTCGGATTTCGCAGCAGCTTGCGGGCGACGAACTGGATTTCCGCGTCGACCGGCGCCATGGGGCGGGCGGCAAAGGTCGCGGTCTTGAGGCTGGCAACGACGTCGATGCTGACGGGGTCGGTGCGGTTCGGGCGCGTGTGCAACTCGGCGCGCGCGGCCTTCACCAGAGCCACGCCGTCCCGGACCACTTCGAGGCCGTCGATCACGGCGTTGGAACTGTCATAGCCGCCGATCTGCAACTGGGCGGAGGCCTGGGCGAGCCGCCATGTAGCCGTGGTGACCGAGGGATCCCCCTCCGTCACCACCGTCATCGGGCCGGTCCATTCGGAGATGACATGGCCGGGGCTCCAGATCTGCGAGACCACCTTCAGCGTTTCGAACCGGTAGGTCTGGTAGGGGCGCGCCTCGTCCCGCAGTTCCACCATGGGCTTGCTGCAGGTGATCTCCATGCGGAACGGATAACCGCCGCGCGAGCGCTCGCCGCACTGGATGACCCGGCCATTGGCGGCTTCCGCTGCGAGCCAGCGTTGGATGGCGTCCTCGGCGCGGCCGGCGCCCCAGGCCCAGACGGCGCTCCAGCCGGCGATGGCGATACCGACGACGGCGAGGGGCAGGATGATGGTGCGTGGTCGCATGGGCTCCGTCCGGCGGGATGCTTGCACAGGAAGGGCTGGGTCTATAGCAGAACCTTCAGGACTCGTCCCTCACCCCGTCAAGTCGCATGCAACGTGAATCCGGCGATCTCTGGGTCTTCGGCTACGGTTCGCTGATGTGGCGACCGGGCTTTTCCTTCGTCGAGCGCCATCCCGCGCGGCTCGTCGGACTGCACCGCTCGCTCTGCGTCTATTCCCATGTCCATCGCGGCACGCCCGAGCAGCCGGGGCTGGTCCTCGGGCTCGATCGTGGCGGCACATGCCGGGGCATGGCCTTCCGCGTCGCGGCGGGGCTGGCCGATGAGACCGTTGCCTATCTGCGCGCGCGGGAACAGGCGACCTCCGTCTATCTGGAGGTCTATCGCAATATCACGCTGGAATGCCCCGACCGCCCCAGTGTCCGCGCCCTGACCTATATCGTCGACCGCGGCCATGCCCAATATGCCGGCCGCCTGCCGCTCGACCGGCAACTCCATATCGTCCGGCACGGACACGGCCGTTCCGGCGCCAATCCCGACTATGTGCTCAATACCGTCAAGGCGATCGAGGAACTCGGTTTCCGCGACCGCGACCTGCACTGGCTGGCCGGGCGGCTTTAGGCCTCCCGGCCTCTCCGCGCCGTCAGGGCATTTCGCCGCGCAGCAGCTTGGGCACGTCGCCGGTGATGCCGGCGGCCTGACGGATGAAGAAGCTCTTCAGGCCCGGCAGCCGGTCGACGAGGCCGAGCCCGAGGTCCCGCACGAAGCGGACCGGCTGCGAGCCGTTGGAGAAGAGCCGGTTGAGCCCGTCGGTCGTGACACCCATGAGCGTGGTGTCGAAGCGACGCCAGCGCTGGTAGCGGGCCAGCACGTCGGCCGCGCCGTGATCCATGCCGAGTCTGGCCGCATCGGCGAGACATTCGGCCAGCGCGGCGACGTCGCGGAAGCCCATATTGATGCCCTGGCCGGCGATGGGATGAATGACGTGGGCCGCGTCCCCCACCAGGGCGAGGCGCGGCGCCACGAAGTCGCGCGCCACCTTCAGGCCGAGCGGATAGGCCGCGGGCGTGTCGAGGAGGGTGATCTCGCCGAGGCGGTGGCCGAAGCGCGTCTCCAGTTCATCGAGGAAAAGTTCGCGCGGCAGACGGCATAGCCGTTCCGCGCGGCCGGTCTCCTCGGTCCAGACGATCGACGACCGGCGGCCCGTCAGCGGCAGGATCGCAAAGGGCCCGGCGGGCAGGAAGTGCTCCTCGGCGCGGCCCTCGTGGTCATGCTCATGGCCGACCGTGCAGACGATGCCAGACTGGTCATAGTCCCAGCCGACCGTCCGGATGCCGGCGAGGTCGCGCAGGCGCGAGCGTCCGCCGTCGCAGGCGACGAGAAGGGGCGTCGCGATCACCTGGCCGTCGGCCAGCGTCACGCTCGTCTCGCCCGCGCCAGCCTCGAAAGCGGCCACCGAGGAGGCCTGGAATGTCACGCCCAGGGCCCGGGCGCGGTCCGTCAGGGCCCGCGTCACGACGGCATTCGGCGCCATATGGGCGAAGGGCTCGCCGGGGGCCACCTCGCCATCAAAGGTTAGGAAGACCGGCCGCACCACGTCGAGCGTGCGGCTGTCGGTCACCACCATGTCGAGAATCGGCTGGGCTTCCGGCGCGATGGCATCCCAGACGCCCGTTGCCTCGAACATGCGGCGCGCCGCGGCAGCGAAGGCCGAGGCCCGGCTGGACTCGGCGGGCGGCGCTGCCAGGGCGGGGTCGGCAACGGTGACGTGGAACGAGCGGCCGAGCGATGTTTTGAGCGCTACGGCGAGGGAAAGACCTGCGAGGCCGCCCCCCGCGATGAGGATGGCGGTGCGGGCTGGAGATGTCGGATCCTGGCTCATGACCGGGATTTACCGGATGTCGGGGCCCGAAGAAATCGGAACCGCGTGCAGGACCGTTCACATTCGCGGATCAGCCCCGTATCGATCCTGGCACGGGGACGATCGCCGCGCGGGGATAAAGGCGGACTGCAAACAGCGCGCAGGGGCGCTGCGCGCGTCGAGCCGATGATCCGCTCCTCGCGCAGACCCTCACGCGCGCCGCGGGAACAGCGCCGGAGGATCAGCCGCGGACTGCGAGATTGACCGCCTTCGGTCCCTTGCCGCGCTTGTCGGGTTCGAGCTCGAACTCCAGTTTCTGCCCTTCGGCGAGACTTGCGAGACCCGAACGCTGGACGGCCGAAATATGGACGAAGATGTCCTTGCCCCCATCGTCCGGCTTGATGAAGCCGTAGCCTTTCTCGGTGTTGAAGAACTTGACGGTCCCCGTCATCGACATGCCGGTCAGCCTTTCCGAATGCACTGCCGGTTCCGCACGATTGCGAACCTGCTAGAGCTCCGGATCAGCACATGTCCGCGATGCTCCGGCACCATGGTGGGACCGGATCGCCGCCAGATCCTCGCCGCCCGGACCTGAGAGCCAGAAAGAAGCGTAACTCGGATTTTTGGGACTGCACAGCCCCCTTTTTGGTGAATCAGCAGGTGTTTCCCTGCGTCATCTGCGCCGATCTATATGGCGCCAAAGAAGATGTGGCGCATGGGACAGGTGATATACGCCACGTTGTAACATTTTCGTCGGTTGTGCACACGGCAAGCCTCTCGCCGCCAGGGGTCCTGAGGCAGATTGTTTCCCCTACGACCCAACTTTTGCCGGCTGCACGGCAGGTACAGGGTGGCATTGTTACGGGAGGGCCGGGCGTGAAGGGCTGACGCTGGACAATTTCGGCAGTCGGATCTGTATCCCGCGGTTGCGCCGCGGTCTCGCGGCCCATGGCAAGACCGGCGCTGACGAGGGCGACGAGAACGAGGACCGCTTGGCGCATGGGGAGAGCCTAGCAGGCCCGGCGCCCGGCTCCAACGCGGGAAGATTGCAGAAGCGTCAGCCGCGCCCTGCGGTCAGCATGTAGTTGACGGAGAGATCGGAGGTTTCGACCCAGCGGTCACGCAGGAGGTCGTAGCGCACGCCCTTGCGGTCGATGACGCTGAGGCCATTGGCGGACATGGCGTCGGCGAGATCCTCGGGCGTGACAAACTTGTCCCATTCATGGGTCCCGCGCGGCAGCCAGCGCAGCACATATTCGGCACCGACGATGGCCAGGGCGTAGCTCTTCATGGTGCGGTTGATTGTCGCCATGACCAGAAGTCCGCCGGGTTTGACCAGCCGCGCGCAGGCTCCGACGAAGAGGCCGACATCGGCGACGTGTTCGACGACCTCCATCGCCAGGACGATGTCGAAGGTTTCGCCGGCATCGGCACGGTCTTCCGCCGTGGTGCAGCGATAGTCGATCACGAGGCCCGAGAGCTTGGCATGGAGGCGCGCGGTCTCCACGTTGGTGCGGGCGGGATCGATGCCGGAAACGGTGGCACCCATCCGGGCGAGAGGCTCGCACAGAAGTCCGCCGCCGCAGCCGATGTCGAGCGCGGACAGGCCGGACAATGCGTCCATGGCGTTGCGGTCACGGCCGAAGCGCGCGCAGGCCATGTCCCTGATATGGGCGAGCCGCACCGGGTTGAACTTGTGCAGGACCCCCATCTTGCCCGCCGGGTTCCACCATTCCGTGGCGAGGCGGGAAAACTTGTCGACCTCGCCCGGGTCGAGCGTGGTGGGTGTCGGCGTGTCGGTAGGGCGCATGGCTTCCGGTCCTCGGCAGTCGTCGGACGGATGGTCTCCTGCGTTGCCTTACATCCGATCGATGGTTATGGATACGCGCCTTTTTGACCCAAGGGGCGCCGCCGGCGCCGGATCGTTTTCAAGCCATGCCTCGCCTCGTGATGAAGTTCGGCGGCACGTCCGTCGCCAATGTCGACCGCATCAAGAACGTCGCGCGGCACGTCAAACGCGAGGTCGAGGCCGGCTATCAGGTCGCCGTGGTGGTCTCCGCCATGTCCGGCAAGACCAACGAATTGGTCGCCTGGTGCAAGGAAGCCGCACCGCTCTATGACCTCGCCGAATATGACACCGTGGTCGCCGCCGGCGAACAGGTGACCTCCGGCCTGCTCGCCATCGTCCTCAACGCCATGGGCATCAAGGCGCGCTCGTGGCAGGGCTGGCAGGTGCCGATCGTCACCGACGAGGCCCATTCGGTGGCGCGCATCGCCGACATTCCCGCCGCCCATCTCGATGCCGCCTTCGCCAATGGCGAAGTGGCGGTCATTTCCGGCTTCCAGGGCGTCTCGCGCGAGACCAACCGCATCGCGACGCTGGGGCGCGGCGGCTCCGACACCTCCGCGGTTGCCATCGCCGCTGCCATCCGCGCCGAGCGCTGCGACATCTACACCGACGTCGACGGGGTCTATACGACCGATCCGCGCATCGTCCCGAAGGCCCGCCGCCTCGACCGGGTCGGCTTCGAGGAAATGCTGGAAATGGCCTCACTGGGCTCGAAGGTCCTGCAGGTCCGCTCCGTCGAGCTTTCAATGATCCATGGCGTGCGCACCTATGTCCGCTCGTCTTTTGACGATCCCGAGAACCCGCAACTGGGCACTCTCATCTGCGACGAGGAGGAAATCGTGGAAAAGCAGGTCGTGACCGGCATCGCCTTCTCGAAGGACGAGGCTCAGGTGAGCGTGCGCGCCGTCGCCGACAAGCCGGGCGTGGCCGCCGCGATCTTCGGCCCCCTCGCCGAGGCCAATATCAATGTCGACATGATCGTCCAGAACGTCTCGTCGGACGGCGCGACGACCGACATCACCTTTACGTGTCCGGGCGCCGATCTCGAACGGGCGCGCCACGTCCTGATGGAGGCGCGCGAGGCCGTCGGCTTCAAGGCGATCGAGACCGCGTCCGATGTGGTCAAGGTCTCCTGCATCGGTGTCGGCATGCGCTCTCATGCCGGTGTGGCGGCAAAAGCCTTCAAGGCGCTCGCCGACAAGGGTATCAACATCCGCGCCATCACCACATCGGAGATCAAATTTTCCGTGCTGATCGACGCCGCCTATACGGAACTGGCCGCGCGCACCCTCCACACGCTTTACGGCCTCGACAAGGCCGGGTGATCGCCACGGCGGGGGCGCGCCCGGCGGCCGCGTCCGCCAGCGGCCCCAGGGTGGCCTTGCGGCCTGCCGGTTGCCTGCGACCGGCTTTGCAAACCGTCACCACCACCTTAATGGTGGATTCTGCGGCGCAGGCTCGCCGCTTCACATGTTCGGGAACGGGCTGACCGCCCAGATCGTGACGATGCCGATGCGCTCCGCATTCGGCGGTCCGCGCCTCCTGCTCCGCCGCCTCCGCGAGGTGATGGCGGAGCAGATTTCGGCGCAGGAACGCCTCGACAAGATCGTGGTTCTGATCGCGGCCAACATGGTGGCCGAGGTCTGCTCGGTCTATGTCCTGCGCGTCGACAGCACGCTCGAACTCTATGCGACGCAGGGTCTCAACCGGGAAGCCGTCCACCTCACCGTCATGCGCGCCGGCGAGGGCCTTGTCGGCCTGGTGGCGCAGACCGCCGAATCCCTGAACCTCTCCGACGCCCAGGAGCATCCCTCCTTCGCCTTCAAGCCGGAAACGGGCGAGGAGATCTTCCACTCCTTCCTCGGCGTGCCGATCCTGCGCGGCGGCAACACGCTCGGCGTCCTCGTCGTGCAGAACCGCGCCCATCGCAAGTATGAGGAAGACGAGGTCGAGGCGCTGCAGACGACCTCGATGGTGCTGGCAGAGATGATCGCCTCCGGCGAGCTCTCCGCGCTTGCCCCGCCGGGCCAAGAGCCTGCCGCCCGTCGCCCGCTGCATCTTCCCGGCGAAGGCCTCGCCGAGGGTGTCGGCCTCGGCCATGTCGTGCTGCACGAGCCGCGTATCCAGGTCACCAAGCTGATCGCCGATGATCCGGCCCGCGAACTCGTGCGCATCGAGGCGGCGATCGAGTCGCTGCGCGCCGAGATCGACCACATGCTGGACGACGAGGATGTCGCCCGCGGCGGCGAGCACAAGGATATTCTCGAGGCCTACCGCATGTTCGCCCATGACCGCGGCTTCGTGCGCCGGCTGAAGGAGGCGATCGGCACCGGCATCACGGCCGAGGCGGCCGTCGAGCGCGTCCAGTCGGACAACCGCGCCCGCATGATGCGCCAGACCGATCCCTATCTGCGCGAGCGGATGCATGATCTCGACGATCTCGCCAACCGCCTGATGCGCCAGCTCACCGGCGCCAAGGGCGAGGTGCGGATGGAATTGCCGGACAATGCCATCGTCGTCGCCCGTCACATGGGGCCTGCGGCGCTTCTCGACTACGACCGCACCAAGCTGCGCGGCCTCGTCCTGGAGGAGGGCGGCGCGACCAGCCATGTCGCCATCGTCGCCCGCGCGCTCGGCATCCCCACCGTCGGCCAGGCCGAGAACGTCACCAGCCTTGCCGATCCCGGCGATGCCATCATCATCGACGGCGCCACCGGCGAGGTCCATCTCAGGCCCACCAGCGACGTCGAGAGCGCCTATGCGGAGAAGGTGCGGTTCCGCGCCCGCCGCCAGGCGCAGTACGCCGCCATCCGTCACCTGCCGGCGGTGACGCGCGACGGCGTCGAGATCAAGCTGAACCTCAATGCCGGCCTGATGGTCGACCTGCCCTTCCTCGAGGAGACAGGAGCCTCCGGCATCGGCCTGTTCCGCACCGAGCTGCAGTTCATGGTGGCCAACGCCCTGCCGCGCATCGCCGAGCAGCTCGACCTCTACCGCAAGGTGCTCGACGCCGCCGGCAACCGTCCCGTGACCTTCCGCACCCTCGATATCGGCGGCGACAAGGTGCTGCCCTATATGGACGTCATCCAGGAGGAGAACCCGGCGCTGGGCTGGCGGGCCATCCGCCTCGGCCTCGACCGTCCCGGCCTGCTGCGCAGCCAGGTCCGCGCCATGCTGCGCGCCGGAGCCGGTCGCGAGGTGCGCATCATGTTCCCGATGGTTGCGGCGATCGAGGAGTTCGACGCCGCCAAGGCCATCGTCGAGCGCGAGCTGACCCATCTGCGGCGCCATGACCACCGCATGCCCGAACGGGTCCAGGTCGGCGTCATGGTCGAGGTGCCGGCCCTGCTGTTCCAGCTCGACGAACTGCTACCGCGCGTCGACTTCCTCTCGGTCGGCTCCAATGACCTCGTCCAGTTCATGTTCGCGGTGGATCGCGGCAACAACCGTGTCGCCAACCGCTTCGACGTGCTGTCGCCACCGATCCTGCGTGCGCTGCGCAGCCTCGCCCGCAAGGGCCGCGAGCATGGCAAGCTCGTCACCCTTTGCGGCGAGCTCGCCTCGCGGCCGCTGGAGGCCATGGCGCTGGCCGGCCTCGGCTACCGGTCGCTGTCGCTCTCGCCGGCCGCCATGGGACCGGTGAAGTCCATGCTGCTCGATCTCGACCTGTCGCGCTTTGCCGCTCTGCTCGACGATCTGATCGACAAGCCGCGCCAGGGCCAGTCGATCCGCCAGCGCCTGCGCGACTTCGCCGAAGCCGAGGGCGTGAGCCTCTGATGCTGCCGCTCGCCAAGCTTCAGGCCCTGGTCGTGCGGCGCGACCTCGTCGAGGCCGAACTGGCCGCCGGCGTCGAGGGCGATCGCTATGTCGGCCTGTCGCGCGAGTTCTCCGAACTGACGCCCGTGGTCGAGGCGATCAATGCCTGGCGCGCCGCCCGGGCCGAACTCGCCGATATCGAACAGCTCCTCGCCGATCCCGCCACCGACCGCGACATGGCCGACCTCGCCCACGAGGAGAAGCCGGCGCTCGAGAGCCACGTCGCGACGCTGGAGCACCAGCTCCGCCTCGCCCTCCTGCCCAAGGATGCGGCCGATGCCAAGAACGCCATCCTCGAGATCCGGGCCGGCACGGGCGGCGACGAGGCCTCGCTCTTCGCCGGCGATCTGTTCCGCATGTATGAGCGCTATGCCGCCCTGCAGGGCTGGGCCATGGAGCTCATCTCCGCCAGCGAGGGGACGGTCGGCGGCTTCAAGGAGATCGTCGCCGAGATCCGCGGCGCTGGTGCCTACGCAAAGCTGAAGTTCGAGAGCGGTGTCCACCGGGTCCAGCGCGTGCCGGCGACCGAATCCGGTGGCCGCATTCACACCTCCGCGGCGACTGTCGCCGTTCTCCCCGAGGCCGAGGAGGTCGATGTCGCGATCAACGACGACGATCTCAGGATCGACGTGATGCGGGCCCAGGGCGCCGGCGGCCAGCACGTCAACAAGACCGAGTCGGCGGTGCGCATCACCCATATTCCCACCAACACCGTCGTGCTGGTCCAGGACGAGCGCTCGCAGCACAAGAACCGCGCCCGCGCCATGGCCATCCTGCGCTCGCGCATCTTCGACGAGGAGCGCCGCCGCCTCGCCGCCACGCGGGCCGAGGACCGCCGCCTCCAGGTCGGCTCTGGAGACCGGTCCGAGCGCATCCGCACCTATAACTTTCCGCAGGGGCGGGTGACCGACCACCGGATCGAGCTGACCCTCTACAAGCTGCCGGAGATCATGGCCGGCACCGCCCTCGGCGAGATCATCGACGCCCTCATCGCCGACCACCAGGCGGGCCTGCTGGCGCTGGACAGCGCGGCGTGATCCCGGCCGGCACCAGCCTCGGGGCGGCGCGGCGTCTCGCCGCCGACCGGCTGGCGGCCGCCGGCATCGAGGAGGCCGCCAGCGAGGCGCGCATCCTGCTGCGGCTGGCCACAGGCCTCGACCCGGCCCTGCCGGGGGGCGCCGCCGGCATGTGCCTCGACCCGGCGCAGTGCGACCGCGTCGAGGCGTTCCTCGCCCGCCGCCTCAGCCGGGAGCCGGTGGCACGGATCATCGGGACGGGCGCCTTCCACGGCCTCGACCTGACGCTCAACGCAGCCTGTCTGATCCCCCGCGACGACACCGAGGCGCTCGTCGCAGCGGCGCTGGACCTGCTGCCGCCCTATGGTCCGGCCCGGATCCTCGACCTCGGCGTCGGGCCAGGCACCGTCCTGCTCGCGATCCTCAGTGAACGTCGCGAGGCCTCGGGCCTTGGCATCGACCTGTCGGCGGAGGCGCTCGTGGCGGCCCGCGACAATGCCCGGACCCTCGGTCTCGCGGACCGCGCGGCTTTCGCTGAGGGCTGCTGGACGCAGGGCCTTGCGGCGCCCTTCGACCTGATCGTCTCCAATCCGCCCTATATTCCCGCGGCTGATTGCGAGCGCCTGGCGCCGGAAGTGGCGCTGCACGACCCGCGCCTCGCTCTCGATGGCGGCGCGGACGGGCTCGATGCCTATCGCGCCATCTTTGCCAATGCGGGCCGGGTGCTGAAGCACGGCGGCCATGTCGCGGTCGAGATCGGTATCGGCCAGGCCCCTGACGTTGCCGGTATCGCCCGCGCTTGCGGGTTCCGGCTGGCGCGCCTCGTCTCGGACCTCGCCGGCATTCCGCGGGCGCTGGTCTTCGCCGCTGTCTGAGGCGGGACGCCACCCCGCCCGTTCGCCGCGACGCCTTCGCTGCGGGCCCCGACAAAGCAAAACCCCCGGCCTTGCGGCCGGGGGCTTGTCGGATCGGGGTGCCGGATGGGCCGCCAGACTCACTCGTCGCGCGAGCCGAGCAGGGACATCAGGAACTGGAACATGCCCACGAAGTCCATGTAGAGCTGCAGGGCGCCGAAGATGGCGGCCTTCTGCACGATGGAGCCGTCATTCGCATAGGCCAGGCTGTAGATGTACTCGTTCTTGATGTTCTGCGTGTCGTAGGCGGTGAGGCCCGCGAAGATCAGGACGCCGACCACCGAGATGATCCACTGCAGCATGGTCGAGGGCGTGCCGGTGAAGGCGGCGATGCCGATATTGACCAGCATGGCAATGATCAGGCCGAAGAGGCCCATCATCAGGAACGTGCCCATGCCCGAGAGGTCACGCTTGGTCGTGTAACCCCAGAGCGACAACGCGCCGAAGGAGGCGGCCGTGATGAAGAACACGCGGGCGACCGAGGTGTGGGCATAGACGAGCAGGATGGTCGTCATCGAGACGCCGACGAGCGCCGCATAGATCCAGAAGGTGATCTGGGCCGCAGGCGCGCTCAGCCGGTCGGCGCGGAACGACAGCAGCAGGACCACGCCGAGCGGGGCGAGGATGACGACGAACTTGAACCAGCTCGCGAACAGGAAGGCGCCGAAGGGCGTCAGGAACTGGCCGCCGGACACGCGCATGGCGCCGCGCGCCGTCTGCTGGGCAAGCGAAGCGTCACCGGTGACCGAGAGCATGTAGATGCCGAGGGCGGCCATGCCGGTGATGGCGAGGCCGATCATCATGTAATTGTAGACGCCGACCATGTAGGAGCGAAGGCCCTGGTCGATCTGGGCCTGCTGAATGGCCGTAGGCTGGCCATAACCGTAGCCGCCATAGGCCTGGGCATTCGGATCGTAGTGCGACATGGAAGAACCTCTGGCTTTCCCCTAAAGGACGGACCCTGGACAGGATCCGTCATCCGACACGCAATATGGCTGAGGTCATGACGGAAACAAGACCCCGACCCCCGCCAAGCCAGCATAGGTGAGGTTTCGCGTCCCTTTGTCGCAAGTGCTCACATGGCCGGCGGCAGAATGGCCACCGCCCTGTTTCACTCACATGTTGCGCAGGACCGGGGCGGGTTTTTCGCCCAGCGCCCTCCAGGTGCCCACCAGCCCGAAACCGACGGTGAGCACGATGGCCAGCACGATGATACCCAGCGCCTGCAGCGGCGCGAAAGCGAAGGGAATGTTCATCACCTGGGTGGTCACCACCCATGCGGCGACGCAGCCGGTGGCGAGGCCGAACAGGGCCGTCACCGTACCGAGCAGCGCATATTCCAGCGCATAGGTCCGGATCAGCATGGCCCGCGGCGCCCCGAGGGTCTTCAGGATCACCGCGTCATAGACCCGCGCCCGGTGGCCGGCGGCCAGCGCCCCTGCCAGAACCAGGATGGCCGCCACCAGCGTCACGATACTGGCGCCTCGAATGCCGGTGGCGATCTGTGTCGCCAACTGGCCGACCGCCTCCAGCGCGTCCTTGACCCTGACCGTGGTAACGGCCGGGAATGCGGCCGCCACCTGCTGCAGGAGCGCGATCTCCTCGGCGGCCGATGCGGGCTGACGATAGGTCAGGGTGGCGAGATGGGCATGCGGGGCCGCCCTGAATGTGTTTGGCGAGAACACGACGATGAAATTGATCCCGAGATTGTCCCACTGGATGTGCCGGAAGTTGGCGATTCGCGCGGTAATGTTGCGACCGAGCACATTGACGGTCACCTCGTCGCCGAGATGCAGCCCGAAGCCGCGGCCCATGCGCTCGTCGAAGGACACCAGCGGCGGGCCATTATAGTCCGCGGGCCACCATTCGCCGGCGGTGATGCGGGAGTTGCGTGGCAGGTTTTCGGAATAGGTGATGCCGCGATCGCCGCGCAGCGCCCAGGCGATGTCGTCGCCGGCGCGGATCTCCTCGACCGGTCGGCCGCCGAGGCGGACGAAGCGTCCACGCAGCATGGGCACGCGGTTGAGATCGGCGCCCGGGGCCTTGTCGGCGATGAAGGCGTCGAAGCGGGCGGCATCGGCATTGACGATGTCGACGAAGAAGAACGAGGGCGCCCGGTCCGGCAGCGCCTCCTCGATCTGCCGGCGGAAGCTCGCATCCACGAGGGCGATGACGGCGAGCAGGGTCAGGCCGAGGCCGAGGGAAAGCACCACGGAGGGGGTGAGGGCGCCGGGCCGGTGCAGATTGGCGACGGCCAGCCTCAGGCTGGTGCGGCGCGAGCGCGGCATGCGGGCGGCCAGAGCCATGATGCCGGCCGCCACCAGCCGCAGCGCGACGAAGATGCCGGCGGCGCCCGCCATGAAGCCGAGGGCGAGGCGCGGGTTGAATGAGGTCACGACCGACAGGCCGACAAGCACGACGAGCGTGGCGGCGACCAGGGCGAGATAGCGCGGGCGCGGCCAGCGCCGCTCGCCGTCGACCGTGTCGCGGAACAGCGCCGAAACGGGGACATCATGGGCGCGGCCGAGAGGCCAGAGCGCGAAGGCGAGCGCCACGAGCAGGCCATAGGCGGCCGCCGTCGCCAGCTCTCCCGGTTGGACGCCGGTGGCGACCGGGATCGGGATCGCCGCGCCGAAGGCCGCCACCACGGCCGCCGGCAGGACGGCGCCGACCGCCAGCCCGATCGCCGTGCCGACCAGGGCGAGGAGGCCCACCTGAGTCAGTGTCGCCGCGAAGACCATGCCGCCGGTGGCGCCGAGCGCCTTCAGCGTCGCGATGTCGTCGCGCTTGCGGTCGACGAGGCTGGCCACCGCATTGGCGACGCCGACGCCGCCGACCAGCAGTGCGGTCAGCCCGACCAGGGTCAGGAACTGCGAGAAGCGTTCGATCTGGGTGGTCAGCTGCGGCGAGGCGTTCATCCGCGTGCGGATCTCGAAGCCGGCATCGGGGAAGCGCGCCCGGATGTCGGCGACGACCCGCCGCAGGTCGGCATCGCTCGCCTGGCTGGAGCCGAGATCGAGCTGATACATCCAGCGGATCAGCGATCCCGGCTGGATCAGCCCGGTCTGGCGGAACGTGTCGAGCGAGAGCAGCAGGCGAGGGCCGAAGCCGAGCCCGCCGGCGAGCCTGTCTGGCTCGCTGCGGATGACGCCGGCGATCCGCACGGGCAGGTCACCGAGCACGATGGAATCGCCGACCTTGACGTCGAGACGGGCCAGCAGCGCAGGCTCGACCAGGACACCGGCCCGGCCGTCGACGACGGCGAGGGCCTCGGGCGTGCTGAAGGCCGGCTCGGTCTCCAGCGTGCCGACCAGTGGGTAGAGGCCGGGATCGACGGCCTTGATCTCGACGAGCGAGGACTTGGCGGCATCGCCGACGGCAGGGGTGCGGGCCATCGCGCGTGTCGTCGCCATGGTGGCCACCATCCCGCGCTCGGACAGGGCCCGGACGACCGCCTCCGGCAATTCGCGGTGCAGCACCTGGAACGAGGCGTCGGCGCCGAGGATGACGCGGCCCTCGCGCGCCAGGCCCTCGACCAGCCCGCGCGCGAAGGAGCCGACGCCGGCAATCGCCGCGACGCCGAGCGCGATGCAGGCGATGAAGGTTCCGAAGCCGCGGAGCCCGCCGCGCAGGTCCCGCAGGCCGAGGCGGATGGCGGTGGGTAGGCGGCGCGGCCGTGCGACGAAGCCGCTCACGCCACCCGCTCCGCCGCGCGGCTGTCCTCGACGATGACGCCCGAGCGCAGGCGCACGACGCGGTCGCAGCGTTCGGCCAGCGCCCGGTCGTGGGTGACCAGGACCAGGGTGGCACCGCGCTCGGCCTGTTTGGCGAACATCAGGTCGATGATGGTGCGGCCGGTGGCCTCGTCGAGATTGCCGGTCGGCTCATCGGCGAAGAGGATGTCGGGGCGCACCGACAGGGCGCGCGCCAGCGCGGTGCGCTGCTGCTCGCCGCCGGACATCTGTGTCGGGTAATGGTTCAGGCGGGTGCCGAGGCCGACCGCGTCCAACTCGTCGGCGGCCCGGTCGAAGGCGTCCGGCGCACCGGCCAGTTCCAGAGGGACGGCGACATTCTCCAGCGCGGTCATGGTCGGAATGAGGTGGAACGACTGGAAGACGATGCCCGCATGGCGGCCGCGGAAGCGCGCGAGGGCGTCCTCGTCCAGACTGGTGATGTCGGTCCCCGCCACCATGACGCTGCCGGAATCGGGACGCTCGAGACCGGCCATCACCATGAGGAGGGTCGACTTGCCCGAGCCGGACGGTCCGACCAGACCCACCGATTGGCCCGCCGCGATCGATAGCGACAGGCTCTTCAGGATGTGGACGCGCGAGGCGCCGCGTCCGAGCGAGAGTTCGACCTTGTGGATGACGATGGCGTCGGGCGCCCGGCGGGGCGTTTCGGTCGGCAGGGGCATGATGTCGGTCGCTCGTCTCGCGCCGCGCATTGCGGCATTGCACCTAAGACCCTAGATGGCAATGGCAGCGGCCTTTGGAAAGGGAAACCTCGTGCGACAGTTCGTGATCGGCCTGACCGCCCTGGTCCTCGCCCTGTCCAGCGCTCCGGCTGGCGCGCAGCAGGCGCGACCCGTCAGCGTCGTCGCCCTCGGCGACAGCCTCACCGCCGGTTACGGGCTCGGCCCTGCCGAGGCCTTTCCGGTGCGGCTCCAGGCGGCTTTGCGGGCCAGGGGCCATGCCGTCACGGTGGAGAATGCCGGCGTCTCCGGCGATACCTCCTCCGGCGGCCTCGAGCGGCTCGACTGGGCTGTGGGCGAGGGCGTCGATGCGGTCATCGTCGAGCTCGGCGCCAACGACGCCCTGCGCGGCATCGACCCGGCGGTCACCCGGCGCAATATCGATGCGATCGTCACCCGCCTGAAGGCCCGCGGCATCACCGTCCTCCTGTCCGGTATGGTGGCGCCGCCCAACATGGGCAGCACTTTCGGGGCGGCCTTCAATCCGATCTTCCCGGACCTCGCCGCCAAGCATGGGGTCCTCTTCGACCCGTTCTTCCTCGACGGGGTCGCCGGCGATGCCGGGCTGAACCTCGCTGACGGCATGCATCCCAATGCCAGGGGCGTCGACATCATCGTCGGGCGCATCCTGCCCAAGGTCGAGGAGCTCATCGCACAGGTGCGATCTCGCCGCGGCGGTTGACCGGGGGGCTTTCGCTTCCTAACCACGGCCGTCCTCCCCGCAGCGATCGGCGCACAGCATGCAGACCCGTCCCCTCGGCCGCACCGGCCTCGACGTCACCGCCCTGTGCCTCGGCACGATGACCTTCGGCGAGCAGAACACCGAGGCCGAGGGCCATGCGCAGATGGACTATGCCGTCTCGCGCGGCGTGACCTTCTTCGACACGGCGGAAATGTATGCGGTGCCGCCGAAGGCCGAGACCTATGGCGCCACCGAGCGCATCATCGGCACCTGGCTGAAACAGCGCGGCCGGCGCGACGACATCGTCATCGCCACCAAGGTTGCCGGCGCCGGCGCCATGACGTGGCTTCGGCCCGACGGGGCGCCGACGCGGCTGACGCGCGTGCAGATGCAGACCGCCCTCGACCAGAGCCTCAAGCGGCTCGGCACCGACTATATCGACCTCTACCAGTTGCACTGGCCCGAGAGAGCCGCGCCCTTCGGCGCCAATCCCACCCGGTTCGAGCCCGCGGGCTGGGCGCCACGCGCCGACGACACGGCGATCGGCGAGCAACTCGACGTCCTCGGCGAGTTCGTCAGGGCGGGGAAGGTGCGCTTCATCGGCCTGTCGAACGAGAGCGCCTGGGGCACCATGTCCTTCCTCAAGGAAAGCGAGAGGCGGAACCTGCCGCGGGTGCAGAGCGTGCAGAACGCCTATCACCTGCTCAACCGCACCTATGAGACCGCGATGGCGGAGATCGCCATGCGGGAACAGGTGGGGCTGCTGGCCTATTCGCCCCTCGCCCAGGGCTTTCTGACGGGGAAATATCTCGACGGCGCCCGGCCGCCGGGCGCGCGCGTGACGCTTTTCGACCGTCAGCAGCGCTACCAGAAGCCGGGCTCGGAGGCGGCGATCCGGGACTATGTCGCCATCGCGCGCGAGGCCGGCCTCGACCCCGCGACCCTGGCCATCGCCTTCGTCGCCAGCCGGTCCTTCGTCACCTCGACCATCATCGGCGCGACCTCCATGGCCCAGCTGAAGACGGCCATCGATGCCGGCGAGACAAGCCTCTCCCCCGACATCCTCGCGGCCATCGATGCCGTCCACCAGCTCCGGGGCAATCCGGCTCCCTGACGGCGGGGTGCGCAGGCCGAGAAACCGCTTGGAATCCGGCTGCGGACCAGCTAAGAAATCAATCATAAGATTCGAAGCGGTCCGGGGTCATATCCGCGCGTCGAACGCAACAGCAAACAGGTCTGGTGGGGTTTGGCACGTCGGAGCCAGGGCGCGAGGGGCGCCATGATCCGATCCCGAATGAAGGACGAGGCGCGCGAGAGGCGCGAAGGGCGGGATGGTCAGCCGTCGCCCTGAACCCTGAAGATCGTTGAACTGCCGGACGCGGCAAGGCCGGGCACGAGATGCCTGCGAGGTCTGCCTGCGCTCCGCCGAAGGATCCGGACGCATCGCTTGGACGCGTGCTCCGCTTGAGGAGGTCGATAAAGGACCGACATGAGAAACAGCAACAACAAGCGCATGCGCGGCCGCAACAATCGCGGCGGCGGCAAGGGCCCCAATCCGCTCTCCCGAAGCTACGAGTCGAACGGGCCCGACGTGAAGATTCGCGGGACCGCCCAGCACGTCGCGGAGAAATATCTGCAGCTGGCGCGCGATGCCCATTCGTCCGGCGATCCCGTCTCTGCCGAGAGCTATCTCCAGCACGCCGAACATTATTTTCGCCTCATCGCCGCCGCCCAGGAGGCGCAGCGCCAGCAGCAGGCGCCCCGTGTCGAAGGCCAGCAGGTCGAGGACGACAGCGAGGACGAGGACGACGACGATTTCGCCTCTCCCTTCGACAAGCGCTTCGAATCCCCGGTCCAGGCCAAGCCCGAACTGCCGCCCCAGCCGCCGCGTGACTTTGCCGGCGGCCAGCCGCGCGACTATCAAGGCCAGCGCGATTTCCAGGGTCAGCGCGACTTCCAGGGCCAGCGTGATTTCCAGGGCCAGCGCGACTTCCAGGGGCAGCGCGACTTCCAGGGCCAGAATCGCGACCGCGACCGCGACCGTGATCGCGACCGGTTCCCCGGTGGCGGGCAGCGCTTCCCCGATCGCCAGGACCGCCCCGATCGCCAGGACCGCCCCGATCGCCAGGACCGCCCCGATCGCCAGGACCGTCCCCGCCCGCAACCTGACTTGGTGGCCGGTGAACAGCCCGATATCGCCGGTTCGGGTCCGGACGGCGAGGGTGGCATGCCCCGCGACGGGCAGCGTCCCTACGAGAGCCGGCGCGAGCGCTTCGAGCGCCGGCGCGCCGAGCGTTTCGCCGAGCGGCAGGCCCGGCGCGAGCCCGGCAGCTTCGAAGGCGATGGTCCCGATGCCGACCAGGGCCCCGTGTCCCAGCCGGCGCCGGCCCGGCGCGAGGAAGAGGTAGGCCTCGGCCTGCCCTCCTTCATCACCGGCGGCGCCGTCGTCGTTCCGGCCGCTGCAGCCGAGGAACGGGAGGCGCCCGCCCCCCGTGTCCGCAAGCGCCGCACGCCGCGTGTCGAGGATGATCCGGCGGCTCCCGCCGGCGAGAAGACCCCCGCCGCCGAGTGATCGCGGTCCGGGCGAGGTTCAGGGGGCGCGCTGCAAGGCGCGCCCTCATGCGTTCGGGGACCTTGCCCTGAGCCGGCGGGAACGCTAGAGCGCCCCGACGCTCAGAACGGGGACAAACTTCCATGGCGACGCACAAGCTTCTCATCCTGCCCGGCGACGGCATCGGCCCCGAGGTGATGGCCGAGGTCGAGAAGGTCGTCGCCTGGTTCGGCAGGCAGGGCGTTGCCGGTTTCGAGACCGAGCGCGGGCTGGTCGGCGGCAGCGCCTATGACGCCCATGGCGAGGCCATTTCCAACAGCGACATGGCGCTCGCCCAGGCGGCCGATGCCGTGCTGTTCGGCGCGGTCGGCGGTCCCAAATGGGCTGACGTGCCCTATTCCAAGCGCCCCGAGGCCGGTCTGCTGCGCCTGCGCAAGGATCTCGGCCTCTTCGCCAACCTCAGGCCCGCCATCTGCTTCCCGGCACTCGCCGCTGCCTCGTCCCTCAAGCCGGAGGTGGTGGAGGGGCTCGACATCCTCATCGTCCGCGAACTGACCGGCGGCGTCTATTTCGGCGAGCCGAAGGAGATCGTGACGCTGGAGGACGGCCAGCAGCGTGGCGTCGATACGCAGGTCTACACGACCTCCGAGATCGAGCGCATCACCCGCGTCGCCTTCGAACTGGCGAAGACCCGCCGCAACAAGGTCTCCTCCGCCGAGAAGCACAATGTCATGAAGACCGGCGTCCTGTGGAAGCAGGTGGTGACGCGGGTCCACAAGGCGGAATTCGCCGATGTCACGCTCGAACACGTGCTCGCCGACAATTGCGCCATGCAGCTGGTGCGCTGGCCCAAGCAGTATGACGTCATCGTCTGCGACAATCTCTTCGGCGATATCCTGTCCGACGTCGCGGCCATGCTGACCGGATCGCTCGGCATGCTGCCCTCCGCCTCGCTCGGCGCCGAGGACCCGGTCTCCGGCAAGCGCAAGGCCCTCTATGAGCCGGTCCACGGCTCGGCGCCGGACATTGCCGGCACCGGCGCGGCCAATCCGATCGCGACGATCTCGTCCTTCTCGATGGCGCTGCGCTATTCGTTCAAGGCGATCGAGGCCGCCGACATGCTCGACAAGGCGGTCACCAACGTCCTCGCGGCGGGGCTGCGCACGGCGGATATCCGCTCGGACAATACCCATGTGGTCGGCACCGTCGGCATGGGCGATGCCATCATCAAGGAACTGCAGCGCCTGGCGGGCTGATCGCGGCACGACACGGCGCGGGGCATGGTCCCGCGCCCACCACCTCAGGTGCGGAAGTCGACATTGACGCCCGGCTTCGTCATCTGCTTGGGCTGTTTCGACGTGCCGATCGTGGCCGTGAACCCTTCGAGACGTGACAGGTGCTGGCGCGCCTCGGGCGACAGCGTCACCGAGACATTGGCGGTCTTGATGCGCGGCGCGGAATTGGCGGGCCGCACGGTGCCACCCGGGGACTGGCCGCCTGTCTGGCCGATTCCGCCCGTTCCGATCTGACCGATGGCCATGCCTGCCTCCCCATCCGTGATGACGGGGACAGTGCCGAAACATGGTTAACCGGAGGTAAAGATCCTGCGCAGGACCGGCACGTTTCGGCTCACAGGCGGTTGAGGCGGAGCGGCGTCGGCCGGCCGCCCCGGTCGGAAACGACAGGATTGGCGGGGGTCGTCGCGGCCGCTGCGGGGCAGGGAAGGCGCGCCAGTTCCGCCCGGGCGAAGAGGGCGGCGATGGCAGCGTCGCGGACCCCGACGGTGAAGAGCCGGTCGACGAAGCAGGAGGCATCCTGGCGGCTGACGATTTCCGGGCCGCCGCTGCAGACCCAGCCGGTCAACCGGATGCCTGCCTCGCCGTCGCGCAGGGCGAAGCCGAGGCAGGCCTTGCTGCCCTCCTCGCTCTCCAGCGTCATGTCGGCCGTCGCCATCGGCCCGAACTTGGTCGCCAGCGGCAGGGGATTGGCGTTGATCGTCGCCGACAACCCGAGATCGGTGAGGACCGCACCGAGATTGGCGGCGGGTGTCGCGGCGGGGACGTCGCTGCGGTCGATCACCAGCGCCGCATGGCGGCGGGCATCCTCGGCGAGGCCGAAGCGGAAGACCTCGCGGGCGAGTCCGTCGGAGCGCCGGAACAGGGAGACGTCCTGGCCGAGTGGCCGCCAGCGCGGTGCGTCGACGTCGAAGCCGGCATGGCGCGCCGTCACCGCCCTCCAGACCGGCGGGGCATCGGCCGCGTCCTCGGCAGAGATCGAGGGGCGGATGGTCTCGGTCGGCGCGGGCGTTCCACCGGCGAGGCCCCAGAGCAGCGCCACGGGCAGGCTCGCCATGACGGCGAAGGCGCACAGGGCCAGCAGCGCGGGCGTTGTCCGCCGATCCGGCAGCCTGACAACCTCTCCCACATTGGTGCGCACCCGTGTCCTCCCCTGCGACGGCGGGCATTGTCACAGACGGAGCGAGAGGACCGCGTTGACCGACATGGTTGAGGACACGTGAATGTTGATCGTGGTGAATGGTTTATGAGCATTGACGACCGGCCGCTTCCCCAGCGTTGCGGCGCGGCAACAGGGCGCCGCCACGTGGTGGCCACAAAGCAACCAGCCGTTGACTCTGGCTCGGATTTTTCTTCTTTCGACAACTGAAGAGAAACTGATCGCCCCGCTTTCTCGGCGCGTGACCGCCGGGTGGTAAGGGCGGTATGGGAGAGGGTCATGGGAAGTCGTCTGACGCGGCCGCTGGTGGCCGCGGCCTTCGTTGCTTGTGTGGGCGCCGGTATTGCGGCACCGGAGCGTGCTGAAGCGCGCGAGGTCGTCCGCCTGAATTTTCAGGCCGAGCCCGGCACGATCGTCATCCGCAATTCCGAACGTCGGCTCTACCTCGTCAAGGAGAACGGCGTCGCCATCCGCTACCGCGTGGCCGTCGGCCGCTCGTCGGAACAGTGGGAGGGTCGGACGGTCGTCAATGGACGCCACGTGCGCCCCGCCTGGTCGCCGCCGGCCGTCGTCCGGCGCGCCAATCCGAACCTGCCCGACGTCATTCCGGGCGGTGCCCCCAACAATCCGATGGGCGAAGGGGCGCTGACCCTCGCCGGCGGCGAATATGCCATCCACGGCACCACGGAGAGCATGCGCCGCTCGGTCGGCACGGCGGCCTCCTTCGGCTGCTTCCGCATGCTCAACGAGGATGTGGTCGATCTGATGAACCGCGTCGGCGTCGGCACGACGGTCATCGTCAAGCGCTGACGACTTCGCCGGGCAGGCCGGCCCGCCTCAGCGCGGACGGCCGGCATCCTCTCCGGCCCGGTCGAGGCCTGCGAACCAGCGCCGCGCCAGGGTGACGTCCGCCTGTGTCAGGCCGTGGCCGGCCGGCAGGATCTCGTGCTCCACCGCGGCGCCGGCAGCCGTCAACTGGGCGGCCAGCCGCGCCGCGTCCTCCTCCGGCACGATCGGATCCATGCCGCCCGACAGGATCAGCACCGGCTGGCCCGCAAGGTCCGCGGCCGGCGGCTGCGGCAGCGGCACCATGGCGCGGATGAGCACGGCGCCGCCGAGCACCCCGGGGCGGAGCAGCATCATGGCCGCCGCGATATTGGCGCCGTTCGAGAAGCCGACGGCCACCGGCGCGGCAAGACCATGACTGGCGACGGTGGCCGTGACGAAATCGGCGAGTTCGTGGGCACGCCTCACCACGTCCTCGTGGTCGAAGATGCCTTCCGCCAGGCGGCGGAAGAAGCGCGGCATCCCGTTCTCCAGGACTTTGCCACGCGGCGACAGCAGCGCCGCGCCGGGAGCGATCATCTGGCCGAGCGGCAGCAGATCGGTCTCGTCGCCGCCCGTGCCGTGCAGCAGCAACAGCGTGCGGCCGCATCCACTGGTGCCGGGCACGAAGCGATGCACGAAGCCGCCGGCGGTTTCGGTCATGGTCGTCATTGGGGAACCCTCTTCTGGCCGGCCGTCGCGCCGGGTGGCGTGACGGTGTCGTGGGTGGGTGATGCCTCAGGCGAGGGAGGGCAGGACGGCCTCGATGCGGGCGCGCATCGGTTCGAGACCGGCCGGCAGCTTCAGGGCGGCGCCGAGCGTCTCAACCGGTTCGTCCACGGCGAAGCCGGGCACGTCGGTGGCGATCTCGAACAGCACGCCGCCCGGTTCGCGGAAATAGACCGAGCGGAAATAGTTGCGGTCGCGCTGTTCCGTGACGCGCTGGCCATGTTGCGTGACAAGCCGCTCCACCATGGCCTGTTGGGCCACGTCGTCGGCCGCGCGGAAGGCGATGTGATGCACCGAGCCGGCCCCCTCGCGACCCCGGAGGAAGCCGCCGGCCGCCCGGATATCCACGATGCCGCCGAGCGGGTTGCCGGGCACCGCATAGCGCGTCACCGGGCCTTCCATCCCGACCCGCGCGAAGCCGAAGACATCGGTGAGGATGGCGCCCGTCGCCTCGCCCTTTTCGACCAGCAGGCAGACGCCGTGGAATCCGCGGATCGCATGAGCCGCAGGCACGTCGCCGCCCATCCATGCGGGCTCCGCTTCGAGACCGGCCACGCCGACCAGCGCCAGGCGCATCCCGTCGGGATCGCGGAAAGCGAGGACCGAGTCACCGAAGCGCTTCTCGATCGTCTCGTGCGGCACGCCCTTGTCGACGAACCGGTGCGCCCACCAGCCGAGCGAACTCTCCGGCACGCGGAACAACGTCTCCTGGGTCTGGCCGACGCCGAGCCGGCCCGGGGCCGCCCGCTCCCAGGGGAAGAAGGTCAGGATGGTGCCGGGCGTGCCCGCCGCGTCGCCGAAATAAAGGTGGTAGGTGCCGGGATCGTCGAAATTGACGGTCTTTTTCACCAGCCGCAGGCCGAGAACGCCGCTGTAGAAGGCGAGGTTGCGGCGCGCCGGACCGGAAATGGCGGTGACATGGTGGATGCCGTTGAAGGACATGGAAGCCTCCTGTCGGACGCGTGTCGCGTCCCGTTGACGGCAAGATAGGGGGCGCGGGTCCGGGTGCCACGGCAAAGACGTTGCAGGGACGCAAGCCGACTGTGCGCACTTGTCAGCCGCCCGCGCCTGTCGCGTCAGGCGGGTCAGTTCGCCTTCGGGAAGACATAGATGAAGGTCGCCATGTCCGTTTCCGGCGTCTGGTCGGGGTCCCGGACATATTCCTCCACGAAGGCGTCCTCGGCCGTGATCGACTGGACATCCAGATGGTTGGTGATCTCGTCGTAGGTCTGTTCCATCGTATCGTAGCCGCCGCGATGGACGAAACGGACCGCCTTGCCGGCCGGCGTCTGGCCGGGCCCGGCAGGGGCATAGGCGGCAGCCGGTTTGGCGACCTCGCGCACCGGCAGGATCGCCTCATAGTCGACGGCTTCGTCGGACGAGGAGACGAAGCGTATCATCGGCGGCCCTGAGATCACTGCGCCTTCGCGGGCGGCGATGGCCTTGAGGTCGGCGATGGCCTTGCGGAATGTCCCGTAGAGATCGTCCCAGGATGTCTTGCCGGTCAGGATCAGCGCTGGCCGGGCCGACAGCGTCACCTCGTCTCCGAACCCCGCCGACTGGATCGCCTCGTCCGACGGCAGCACCCCATCGGG
>JAIEPJ010000167.1 GCA_019749835.1 Phreatobacter sp.
GCCTCGAAACCATGCAGCCGACGGTCGCCTGCCGAGACGAGAGGCTGGAAATGCAGTTCGAACCTGCAGTCGCGGCTGGTGTCCCGGATGGTCTTCTCAAGGTGGCGGCGCCCCTCGAGCTCTTCCTGCATGTTTTCGCTGAAGAGGACGGCCTGGCTGCGGCCAAGGCTCTTGGCGTGGTAGAGCGCCACATCGGCCGCGCGCATCAGGTCCTCGACCTCGCCCGCGCCAATGCGGACACCGACGCTGGCCGAGACGGTCAGGGTGTGGCGCGCCAGCACGAAGGGCGTCGCCATGTCCGCGACGATGGCCTCGGCCAGAGCCACGGTATCGGCCGCATCGACATCGCGGATACGGGCGATGACGAATTCGTCGCCGCCGACCCGCCCGATCATGTCGTCGTCCCGCAGGCGCTCGCGCAGGCGCGTCACCACCGCCTTGATCAACTGGTCACCGGCGGCATGACCGAGGCGGTCGTTGACCTCCTTGAACCGGTCGATGTCGACATAGAACAGCGCGACATCGGTAAAGCGGCCGGCCTTTTTCGATTGCGTGATGACGTCCGTCAGCAGGCTGACGAAGCGGCTCCGGTTAAGGGCGCCGGTCATCGCGTCGTGATGGGCGAGGAAGAGGACGTGCCGGTCGACGTCCTGCTTGCTGCGCATCGAGCGGGCCACGGCCATCGCGATCGCCGTCATCAGGAGGATGACCAGGAGCGCGGTGCCTGCAACGCCGTACATGATGCCCCGGGACCGTTGGTCTGCCGCCGCCAGATAGGGCTCGATGACGCGCCGGACCTCCATGACAGCGCGCACGTCCCCGATGTTCCAGTCATGGCGCGGCGAGTAGGCATCCGTGTTGTGGCAGGCGACACAGGCATCGTTGGTCATCCGGTCCGAAATCGCCACCCGCAGGACGCGCTGGCCGTTGCGGACCTCGGTCGCGGAGATGATCCGGTCGGGTTCCTGCCGGAAGATGTCCCAGGCGCGCTGCTGGAAGTCGTCCATGGTTCGGTCGGCCCTGTGCGGCCATGGATAGGGGCTGACCAGGGCGAGGCTGGTCGCCTTCTTGGCCAGGAGATCGGAGATGTCCTGCACGAAGGTCGCCGGCAGGGGGATGGCACCGGGATCGCCGGCATGGATCGCGCTCGGGTTCAGGGTGCCCGCGGCGGTGGCCTTGGCCACGACATGCTGGGTGTAGTAGCCGCGGGTGATCTTGATCTGTTCGGCGACTTCAATGTTGCTGCGATAGGCGGCGTCGATGGCCGCGGCCTGCATCGCCTGCGGCAGATAGAGCCAGACGGCGCCGACACCGATGGCGATGAGCGCGATCATCGGACCGACGAGGTGCCAGACTGTCGAGGGGCGCCACAGCCATTGGCGGGGGGCAGTTCGCTCCCGGGACAGCCCGTCTTGTGTACTCATGTTCGCCCGGCCACTCAGCGGGTCTGATCCTCACCCCGCCCGAAGACCCTATTGTTCCCGAATTAACAGGATGTTGCGGCCTTTATGCGTTCGTCTGGCGCGGTTGCGTCTTGATGTATGATTCGTGTGTTTTCGACGGGCCCCGCCGTCACGGATCAGGCGATCAGGCCTCGCGCGCCCTCTGCCGCCTCGCGGATCGCGGTGATGGCGGCGCCATAGCGCGCCGCGCCCTCCCGGAAGACGGCGGAACCGGCGACGAGGACGTCAGCGCCGGCGGCGGCGACGAGCGGTGCCGTGGCTGGTGTCACGCCGCCATCCACCTCGATCAGGATGTCATGGCCGATGGTCATCTGGCGGATCTCGGCGATCTTCTCGACCTGGCCTGCGATGAAGGCCTGGCCGCCGAAGCCAGGGTTCACCGTCATGACGACGACGAGGTCGAGAAGGTCGAGCACATGGGCGATGGCGCTGGCTGGCGTCGCCGGATTGAGCGCGACGCCCGCCTTCTTGCCGAGCCCCCGGATCGCCTGGAGCGAGCGGTGGAGATGGGGACCGGCCTCGGCATGGACGGTGATCAGATCGGCGCCGGCGCGGGCGAAGGCCTCGAGATAGGGATCGGCCGGGGCGATCATGAGGTGCACGTCGAAGACACGGGCCGAATGCGGGCGAAGCGCCTTCACCACGTCGGGGCCGAAGGTGATGTTCGGCACGAAATGGCCGTCCATCACGTCGAGATGGATCCAGTCAGCGCCGGCGGCATCGACGGCGCGCACCTCCTCGCCGAGCTTGGCGAAGTCAGCGGCGAGGATCGAGGGGGCGATGAGGATGGGGCGGGTCATGGTCGCAGGGCCTCGCGGGATGCCGTTGCGCGGCGGGTAGCATGCGGCAAGGTGCGCGGGCAATGAGGGTCTGCCATCGCTTGCGATGCGGCGGGGTCCCCGGCACTGTTGATCTGCCCCCATTCGCGATGCCCGCAGCGACGGATTCATGACCCATCTTCACGACATCATCGTTCTCGGCGCCGGCATGGTCGGCGTCTCGACCGCCCTGCATGGCCGCATGCGCGGCCTCGACGTGGTGCTCGTTGACCGCCGCCAGCCCGGCGAGGAGACAAGTTATGGCAATTCCGGTGTCATTGACGCCGGCAATCTCTTTCCGGTGGCGATGCCGCGCGACCTGCCGACCCTGTTCCAGCACGCGCTGAACCGGCAGACCGCCTCGCATTACCATCTGTCGGCCCTGCCGCAGGTCGCCCGCTGGATGTTCGACTACTGGCGCTGGTCGGCACCGGACAAGCTGGAAGAGACGGCGCGCGTCATGCGGCCTTTCTTCGCCCAGGCGGTGGAGACCCATCGCGAACTGATGGCGGTGGCCGGGGCCGAGCGCTATTTTCGCCAGACCGGCTGGATCGAACTCTACCGCAGCCCCGAGAGCCTGGCCGCCCAGGACCGCCGTCTCGCCCTGTCGCGCGAATATGGCATCGACAACGTCAAGCTGAATCAGGCCGAGACGCTGGAACTGGAGCCGCATCTGAAGGGCACCTTCGCCGGCTCCATCTGGTGCAAGGGGGCGAATACCGTGTCGAGCCCGGGAGGCGTGACCAAGGCCTATGCGGAAGCCTTCGTGAAGGCCGGCGGGCGTTTCGCCATCGGCGACGCGATGACGCTGGAAAAGGTGACCGGCGGCTATCGCGTGCAGACGGCGGACGGGTCCGTCACGGCGCGGCAGGTCGTGGTGGCGCTCGGCATCTGGTCAAAGGCGCTGGTGGCGAAATTCGGCTATTCGGTGCCGCTGTCGACCAAGCGCGGCTATCACCGCCACTACAAGGCCGCCGGCAATGCCTTCCTCAACCGCCAGGTCTGTGACGAGGATGTCGGCTATGTGCTCTGCCCGATGGAGCAGGGCATCCGGCTCACCACCGGCGTCGAGATCGCGCTGCCCGACGCGCCGGCGACGCCGGTGCAGGTGGAGCGGGCCTTCGCCCATGCCAAGGACCTGTTCGACCTCGGCGAGCCGGTCGAGGCCGAGCCCTGGATGGGGCGGCGGCCGGCGACCCCGGACTCGCGCCCCGTCATCGGCCCTGCGCCGCGGCACGAGGGCCTGTGGTTCGCCTTCGGCCACGGCCATTGGGGCTTCACGCTGGGGCCGGCCACCGGCAAGGCGCTGGCCATCGCCATGCAGGGCGCGCCGCAGCCGCTCGATCTGTCGCCCTACCGCATCGACCGCTGGTGAGCGCGTTCAGACGGTGATGTCCACGAGCGGCGCGGCCGGCGGCAGGGTCGCGGCACCCGGGGACGCCCGGAGGGTAGGCTCCCCGGCGCGGATCCGTTCGGCGAGGCTTTCCCCGAAGGTCACGGCCGGTTCCGGCGCGCGGCCGGCCTTAATGTCGAGCTGTTCCTGCTTCACCGGATCGCGGGTCGGATTTTCCGGGTCGAGCCCGCGCTTGGCGTTGCTGACATCGGTGCAGTTGGCGCAGGGATAGCCGTTGACCATTTCGATCATGGGGCGACACGTCCGGTGAGTGACGCCACATGTTTCGGGGCGCGGTGCGGGGTCGTTACCCGCCCGCGCGCCATCCGTTCGGACATGGTGAAGGCGCGGTAAACGCGCCTCAGACGGTGATGTCGAACATCCGGGCCGACGGCATCACGGCGGCGGCATTGGGCGAGCGCGCCGGCTGCGCGGAAGCCTCCGCGGCGCGGCGCATCTCGGCGATGCGGCTGTCAAAGACGACGGCGGGGTCCTCGGTTCGCCCGGGCGCGGACGAGCCGGCGGCGCCCCGACCCTCGCTCCTCGCGGTTTCCTCGGACTGGCGGATTTCCTCCGCCCGGCGCGTCTCTTCGGCGCGACGTGCTTCCTCGGCCCGGCGATAGTCATCGGCACGGCGGGATGTATCGATCCCGGCGGTGCTCGGTCCTGTCGTGCTCACCATGGGCGGCACCTCCTGGTGTCCACCCCGTCCGGGCATGAGAAAGACACAGGCGGCGAGCAGAAGCGAGGGCGGGTTTAGCGCGTGGTGAAGCGGCGGTAAAGGCGTCAGCGTCGGCCGTGGACGTCTTTCCAGGAGGGCAGGGCGCCGGGGAAGGGCAGGGCCTCGGCTTCAAAAACGGCGCGGGCACAGGCACGGGCGAGGACCGAGGCGGCGGTGAAGCCGATGGCCGCCATGTCGCGGGCATAGTCGGCGACCTGCACCGCGCCCGTGGCGGCGGCGAAGACCGTGTCGCCGTCGAGCGGGGTGTGGATCGGGCGGATGGCGCGACCGAGCCCGTCCTGCGCCATGACCGCCAGATGGGTGGCCTGGCCCTTGTCGAGCACGGCATCGGTGACGACGAGGGCGATGGTGGTGTTTTCCGGGCGGGCACCTTTCAGCTTGAGCGCATGGGCATCTGAAGGCCAGGGAGAGGGCAGGCCGCGGCCGCCGAATTCGCCGCTGACCTCGTCGGTCGCCGCCCAGAAGTGGCCTGACGCGCCGATCGTGGCGCTGCCGACCGCATTGACGATGACGATGGCGCTGACGCGGTGGCCGGTCGGCGAGAGCGCCGAGGCCGAGCCGACGCCACCCTTGAGGTCGGCAGTGGTTGCACCGGTACCGGCGCCGGTCGTGCCAAGGGCGACGGGTCCGGCGGTCGCCGCGGCGGCAGCGGCATAGCCAAGGTCGCGATAGGGCGAGAAGCGGCCCCAGGCCTTGTCGCCGCCGGAGAGCAGGTCGAAGACGATGGCGCCGGGCACGATGGGCACCCGCATCGCTCCGATAGCGAAACCGCGCCCTTGTTCCGCCAGCCAGGCGCTGACGCCGCCACAGGCGTCGAGACCGAAGGCCGAACCGCCGGAAAGGACCACGGCATCGACGGTCTGCACCGTCTTGTCGGGCCGCAGCAGTTCGGTATCGCGGCTGCCGGGCGCGCCGCCGCGGACATCGACGGCGCAGACGGCCGGCCAGTCGAAGATGATCGCCGTCGTGCCGGTGCCGCGGGCGAGATCGGTGGCGTGACCGACCGTCAGGCCGGGGATATCGGTCAGGCTATTGGAGGTCATGCCGCGGCGCCGTCATGCTGATCACGCGGCATCACGCCTCTGCGATTGGGGCAAGTCAACGCTTCCGTCGGGTTCGCCGCACATATAGACAACTCGGAATGAACGGCGTGCGGCAGCGGCCGCGAACGGGGCGGAACCGGAATGCCTGACGTCACCCTGACCGCGGCCCTGCTCGCGGGCCTCGTGAGTTTCCTGTCGCCCTGCGTGCTGCCGCTGGTGCCGCCCTATCTCGTCTATCTCACCGGCGCGACGCTTGACGACCTCACCGAAGCGGAGGCGAACCCGGCCCTGGTGCGGCGCGCCGTGCTTCTGGCCCTGGTCTTCGTCGCCGGTTTCTCGACGGTCTTCGTCGCCATGGGCGCCTCGGCCTCGCTGATAGGCCATTATATCCGCGTTCATTCGGTCACTCTGTCGATGGTGGCCGGCGTGGTGATCATCATCATGGGCCTGCATTTCCTCGGCCTTTTCCGCATCCCGCTGCTCTACCGGCAGGCGAAGATCGACATGGCGCCGCCCAAGGCCGGTCCGGTCGGGGCCTATCTGATGGGCCTCGCCTTCGCCTTCGGCTGGACGCCCTGCATCGGCCCCGTGCTCGCCGCCATTCTGGCGGTCGCGGCTACGGAAGTGACCCTCCACAAGGGCGCGGGTCTTCTTGCGGTCTATTCGCTCGGGCTCGGCATCCCCTTCGTGCTGGCCGCCTTCGCCATCAAGCCCTTCCTGCGCTTCGCCGCCTCCATGCGCGGCCGTCTCCGTCTGGTGGAAATGGTGATGGGCGGCCTGCTGGTCGCGACCGGCCTCGCCTTCCTGACCGGACAGATGTCGACGGTCGCATTCTGGTTGCTCGAGACGTTTCCGGTCCTTGGGACAATCGGTTAGCGGGTTTGCGCAGAAGCGGAATATTTTATCAGTTTCTATGCGTATAAATTGGCGCGCCGGCCCTTTTGTGCCTGTGTTGAACTTTGTGACCTTCCTTCTTCAGAGCACAAGAAGCATCAGTTCCAGTATTGGTTCTGTTTTTATCATTGTTTTAGCGGTTGGCGTCCAGACTGTGCGTGCGTGGGGCAGTAGCCCCTGTCGGCTCAACCAGGATGGTTCTTGCCATGTCACCTCCACTCTTGTCCGCGGGGCTGAGACGGATGCCGCCGTCATGCCGGCGGCTGCTTTGCCGAACGGCACAACGCGCGAGACGCTTTCCCGCAGATGCCAGGGGCGGGATCACGGTCCTCCTCGCCGTTACCCTGCTCCCCTTGCTGGGTATCGTCGGTGGCGCGGTCGATTACACCGTCGCTTCGGGTCGACAGTCGCGCCTGCAGAACGCGCTCGACGCGGCGGTCTTGACGGCCACGCGGTCGGTCACCGCCAACTCGACCTCCGTCCAGATCAGCGAGATCATCCGGCGCCACATCGCTGGCAATCTGGATTTCGCCAGCCATGTCACGGTCACGGTGACGCTCGATGTCGCGGCCCGATCGGTCGAGGCGAGGGCGACCTATTCTTATCATCCGCTGATCCTGCCGGTGATCGGCATTTCCAGCGTCCCGGTCGGAGCTGCGTCTTCCTCGCAACTCGGCCGCGCCTTCCTTGAAGTTGCCCTGGTCCTGGACAATTCCGGCTCCATGGCGGGATCGCGGATCTCCACCCTGCGAACGGCTTCCGCCGATCTGGCGCGCAAGGTCCTCGGCATGGCCTATATGGCCGGCGACACCAAAGTGTCGGTTGTTCCCTTCGCCTCGATGGTCAATGTCGGCCCGTCCAATGCCGGCGCGAACTGGATCGATACCCAGGGTCATTCGCCGATCCACCATGAGAATTTCGCGACACCGGCCAAGCGCCTGCAGCTCTATTCGCAGATGAGCGGCGTCAGCTGGGCCGGTTGCGTTGAGGCTCGCCCTTCGCCGCACGACGTGACCGACAGCACGCCGGTATCCGGCAATGCTGCGACCCTCTTCGTGCCGAGCTTTGCCCCCGACGAGCCCGACGAAGGCCAGTGGTCCGGCTTCTACAACGACTATCTGTCCGATGGGACCTGCCAGAGCGGCCTTGGAACCTCAGCGCTCGCGCGCCAGCAGCGCGTCTGCAAGTATAACGGCGCGACGCCCGACCAGTCGCTCGCCAATGGTACCCGGCGCGGGCCGAACCACATGTGCGATGCGAACCCGATCATCCCGCTGACGCACAATCAGACGACCCTCACGACGGCGCTGGCGGCGATGCCGGCCTATGGTGGCACCAACCTGCACGAGGCGGTGATGTGGGGCTGGCGGACGCTGTCGCCCGAGCCGCCCTTCACCGAGGGACGGGCCTACAATGATCCGCAGAACCGCAAGATCATGGTGCTGATGACCGATGGCGCCAATGATGCCATCGGCCTGTCCACGATGAACGGGTCGTTCTATTCGGCCTATGGGTTCTCGGCGGCCGGACGCCTCGGCACGACTTCGAGCAACAGGGCCGAGATCGTCGCCAAGATGAACGAGAAGACGCTGACCTCCTGCGCCAATGCCAAGGCGGCCGGCGTGCGGATCTACACGGTCGCCTTCTTCGTGACCGACGCCACGGCGCGCAGCATCCTGCAGCAATGCGCGTCGAACCCGTCGATGGCCCTGGTGGCAGATTCCGATCAGGCGCTGACCAATGCCTTCGACGAGATCGGCAACCATATCAGCCGGCTGCGCCTGACCCATTGAGGGGGCGGCGTCCCTCGTCCCATGAAAAAACCCGCCCGGAGCGATCCGGGCGGGCCTGTTCACGGGTGACCTGAACGGGGCAGGGTCAGTTGGTGGTCGAGCTCTCGAAATAGGAGACCTTGCCATCCGGCCCGGCGCGCCAGGTGTACATGACGTAGTCGGCGCGGGTGATGTCACCCTTCCTGTCGTAGGAGATGTCGCCGATCACCGTCTTGAAGACGTGGCCGGTGCGCATGAATTCGGCGATCTTCTTCGGGTCGAGCGAATTGGTTGCGACGGCCGCCTGCTGGAGAATCTGCACGGCGGCATAGCTGTAGAGCGTGTAGGCCTGCGGCTCGAAACGACGGGCCGTGCGGAATTTCTCGACAACGGCGCGGGCTTCGGCGCGGTTGCGCGGGTCCGGCGGGAAGGTCATGAGCGTGCCGACGGCGCCGGGACCGGCGATCGCGGCGAACTCGTTGTCGGCGATGCCGTCACCCGACATGAGCGGGGCGCTGACGCCCTGGTCGCGCATCTGACGGACGATGAGGCCGCCCTCGGTGTGCAGGCCGCCCCAGTAGACGACGTCGACATTGGCCGCCTTGAGCTTGGAGATCAGCGCCGAGAAGTCCTTCTCGCCGGTGTTGACGCCTTCATAGATGACCTCCCGGAGGCCGGCGGCGTTCATCGCCTTCTGCGTCTCGTCGGCGAGGCCTTTGCCATAGGTCGTCTTGTCGTGGACGATGGCGACGCGCTTGCCGGCGAAGTTGCGGACGAGAAATGCAGCAGCCACGGCGCCCTGCTGGTCGTCGCGGCCGCAGGTGCGGAACACGTTCCAAAGGCCCCGCTCGGTCAGGCGCGGGTTGGTCGAGGCGGGGGTGATGGCGACGATGCCGTTCTCCGCATAGACCTCGGAGGCGGGAATGGAGACGCCGGAATTGAAGTGGCCGACGACGAACTTGATGCCGTCACCGACGAATTTGTTGGCAACGCTCACGCCCTGGCGGGGATCGGAAACGTCGTCGCCGACCGACAGCTGGATGCGCTGACCGAGAATGCCGCCAGCGGCGTTGATGTCTTCCACGGCTTGCTCGACGCCTTGGCGCAACTGGGCGCCGAACGAGGCGTTCGGACCCGTGATCGGTCCGGCAACACCGAGACGGATCTGCGCCTGGGCGGGAACCGCCAGGGCAAGACCGAGGCCGAGCGTCAGCCCGGCGAGGAGTTTGGTCTTCATCTCTCATCCTTCCCAATGGGGGTCACGAGGGGATCAAGCCTTCGCGGAGGACGGGCCATGCCGTCCTTGCCGAGGATCGAATACCCTTTTGCGGAACTTGTCAGCCCATCCGGTGCAAACCGACACGTCATCGGTGTTTTTGCGTAGGGGAGGACAGGGGGGTCGACCGCTCCGTCCAGGTCAGCGGGCCGGTGCGTTCGTAGAGCCACCAGTACTGGTGGACCATCTGGTCGGCGCGGGTCCTGCGCCAGGACAGCAGGCCGATGAGCGAGACGATGACGGTGTCGACGACGTAGTAGTGCAGCGACAGGAGCGTACCTTCGAAGAGGGCGAAATGGGCGAAGCGCACGGCGAGACCGAGGACGAGGAGATAGGCCATGGTCTCCGGGATGCCCCGCCAGGTCTGGGCGCAGGCCCGCCCGGTCATGATCGCCAGCCAGCCACCGAGAACCAGGGTGACGAGAAGGAACAGCCAGACCGAGTGTTCCTCGTAGAGCACGCCCTGCATCAGTGCCGCCCTCCCTCGAGATAGGCCGCGCGCACCTCCTCGCGAGCGAGCAGGTCCTTGCCGGTCCCCTGCATGGTGACGCTGCCATTGACCATGACATAGCCGCGATGGGCGAGCTTCAGCGCGTGATAGGCGTTCTGCTCGACGAGGAAGACGGTCAGGCCCTCGGCCTGGTTCAGTTCGCGGATGGCGTTGAAGATCCCGGCGACGATGAGCGGCGCGAGGCCGAGCGAGGGTTCGTCGAGCAACAGCAGCTTCGGGCGGCTCATCAGGGCGCGGGCGATGGCGAGCATCTGCTGCTCGCCGCCCGACAGCGTGCCGCCACGCTGGTCGCGCCGCTCCTTCAGACGGGGGAAGAGGGTGAAGACCTTCTCGAGATCATCGGCGAAGAAGGCGGGGTCTGTGAGGGTCGCCCCCATCTGGAGATTCTCGAAGACGGACATGCGCGGGAAGATGCGCCGTCCCTCCGGCGACTGGGCGATGCCCATGCGCATGATCTCGTGGGTCGGCCGCCGGGTGATGTCCTGTCCGTCATAGACGATGGAGCCGCGGCGAGCCTGGGGGCTGCCACAGATCGTCATCATCAGCGTCGATTTTCCGGCGCCGTTGGCCCCGATCAGGGCGACGATCTCGCCCCGGTCGACGTCGATGTCGATGCCCTTCAGTGCCTGGATGGCGCCGTAGAAGGTCTCGACGCCGCGGGCTGTCAGGAGCGCCGTCACAGCCCCACCTCCGCCTCGACCTTCTCGACCTCGGAATCGTCGACGCCGAGATAGGCGGCGATGACCTTGGGGTCCTCGCGCACCTCGGAAGGCGTGCCGTCGGAGATCTTGATGCCGTAGTCGAGGACGACGACGTGGTCGGAGATTTCCATGACGACGCTCATGTCGTGCTCGATCAAGAGCAGCGAGGTGCCATGCTCCTTGCGGATGAAACGCAGCAGGTCGTTGAGCACGAGGCTCTCGCGCGGGTTGAGGCCCGCGGCCGGTTCGTCGAGGCAGAGAAGCTCTGGCTCGGTACACATGGCGCGGGCGATCTCCAGGGCCCGCTGCGGGCCGTAGGGGAGGTCGCCGGCGGGATCGTCGGCGCGGTCGGTGAGGCCGCACTTGTCGAGCCAGTAGGCCGCCTTCTCGATGGCGCGGCGTTCGGCGCGACCATAGGCGGGGAGGCCGAGAATGCCGCCGATCGACCAGCCGGAGGCGCTCATCAGCGGGTTGTGCTGGGCCACCAGCAGGTTTTCCAGCACGGTCATGCCGGAGAACAGGCGGATGTTCTGGAAGGTGCGCGCGACCTTCGCCTCCTGGGCGATGCGGAAATCGGCGAGGCGTTCGAGCAGGTGGGTGCGGCCGTCCGCATGGCGCATGGTGATGCGCCCCTGGGTCGGCTTGTAGAAGCCGGTGATGCAGTTGAAGACGGTGGTCTTGCCGGCGCCATTCGGGCCGATGACGGCGGTGATGTCGCCGCGGCGGGCCTCGAAGGACAGGTCGTTGACAGCCAGCAGTCCGCCGAAACGCATGGTCAGATGTTCGACGGTCAGGATCGCCTCGTTCACCCGTGGCCCTCCTTGACGTGATCTGACGAGACAGCGCGGCGGCTCTTCAGGAAGGCTGTCGGCATGCGGGTGGAGACGAAACCGCGCGGCTTCCACACCATGATCGCCACCATGGCGAGGCCGAAGATCAGCATCCGGTACTGCGCCGGATCGAAATCCTTGCCGAAAATGGCCTTCAGCCAGTCGAGTTCGCGCAGCAGTTCGGTGCCGCCGATCATGGCGACGGCGGCGATGGCCGTGCCGACGAGCGAGCCCATGCCGCCGAGCACGACGATGGCGAGGATCACCGCCGATTCCATGAAGGTGAAGCTCTCGGGCGAGATGAAGCCCTGGCGCGCGGCGAAGAACGACCCGGCGAAGCCCCCGAACATGGCGCCGATGGCGAAGGCGGTGAGCTTGGTGTTGACGGTATTGATGCCGAGCGAGCGGCAGGCGATCTCATCCTCGCGCAGGGCCTCCCAGGCGCGCCCGACGGGCAGTTTGCGCAGCCGGTTCGACACCCAGGCGGTGATGAGGGCGAGGCAGACGATGACGTAATAGAGGAAGATGGTGCGATAGACGGGTGAGAATTCCAGCCCGAAGGTGGCCGCAAAGCCCGTGTCCGAGGCGTTGAACGGCACGCCGAAGAAGGACGGCCGCGGGATGGTCGAGATGCCTTCATAGCCGTTGGAGAAGGCTGTCCAGTTGATCAGGACGAGGCGGATGATCTCGCCGAAGGCGAGCGTCACGATGGCGAGATAGTCGCCACGCAATCGCAAGACCGGGAAGCCGAGCAGCACCCCCCAGAAGGCGGCGAGGATGCCGGCGATGGGCAGGCAGATCCAGAAGGCCCAGACACCCAGGCCGGGGAAGGTCGCCGGGATCACCTTGGTGGCGATGAGGGCATAGGCATAGGCGCCGACGGCATAGAAGGCGACATAGCCGAGGTCGAGGAGGCCGGCGAGGCCGACCACGATGTTCAGGCCCCAGGCCAGCATCACGTAGATGAGGATCTGGATGCCGAAATTGTCGATCCACTTGAGGGCGCCGGAGCCGCCCGTCAGGGACATGATCATCATCGGGTAGACGAACAGGGCAACGAGGGCCGCCGGCGGCAGGCCGCTGCGGACGACGTCGCGCACGCTCCTGGGCACGAGGCCCGCGAGGCGGGCGCCGAGGGCAGGACCGGCTTCGGGACGTTCCCGCGCGAACCAGAGCGACAAGAGGAAGCGCCCGGCGAAGACCAGCAGGACGACGATCGTGATGAGGCCGTAGCGCGTCTCAACGATGAGACGGTTCTGCATGTCCTGCGTCGTCCGGAAGGCGAGCAGGGGGCCGAAGACGCCGAGCGCGATGATCGCGGCAAAAAGGGCTTCGCGGGCAGCGCGGGCGACCGGGGTGGGAGGCGCGGGCCTGGCGAAATTCGGGTCCGTTGCGCTCGTCACGATGATCAGACCTTCTCGACGTCGGGCCGGCCGAGGATGCCCTGCGGCATGAAAATCAGCACGATGGCGAGAATGGAGAAGGCCGCGACGTCCTTGTACTCGACCGAGAAATAGGCCGACCAGAACACCTCGATCAGGCCGATCAGGAGGCCGCCCAGCACTGCGCCGGGCAACGAGCCGATGCCGCCGAGCACCGCTGCCGTGAAGGCCTTCACGCCCGGCGTGAAGCCGTCATGGAAGTTCACCACGCCGTAATAGACGAGGTAGAGCGTGCCGGCGACGGCGGCGAGGGCGGCGCCCATGACGAAGGTGATGGAGATCGTGCGGTCGACGTCGACGCCGAGCAGAGCCGCCATCTTGCGGTCCTGCTCGCAGGCGCGCTGGGCCCGTCCGAGCGGGGTCTTGGCGACCACCCACCAGAAGATGGCCAGAAGCGCTGCGGTGACAACGACGATGAGGATCTGCTTGTAGGACAGCGTCACCTGATAGCCACCCGCCGCCGAGAGCACGAAGACATTGTTGAGGATCGGGTCGATGGCCTTGTTGCGCGGACCCTGAGACACCTGCACGAAGTTCGACAGCACGATCGACATGCCGATGGCGGAGATCAGCGGGGCGAGGCGGAAGGAGCCGCGCAAGGGGCGATAGGCGACACGTTCGATGGTCCAGCTCACCAGCGAGGTGAAGATCATGGCGACGATCAGCACGATCAGCAGGGCGATGAGGATCGACCCGACTCCGAGCCAGGTGGTGAGGATCATCAGCGCGATCAGGGCGATGAAGGTGGAGACCATGAAGACATCGCCATGGGAGAAGTTCACCATGCCGATAATGCCGAAGACCATCGTGTAGCCGATGGCGATGAGGCCGTAGATCGAGCCGAGCGTGACGCCGTTGATCAGCTGCTGGAAGAAGACTTCCATGCCGTCACCTTCCCATTGTCCCCCGACGGCGCGGGATAGCGCCGCGATGGTATCGGGCGACGGCCGCCTCTGCGGGCGGTCCGGCGACGGATCCAACGTCCTATCGGTAGCAAGCGCCCCGAAAAGTCACAATGGCGTCGTGGTGTTTATTCACACGGCCGGCCGGCGGCCGTCTCAACCTTAATCACCGAGAATTCAGCGGGGTGGATTGGCTCGGGAGCGTCCACAGGCCTATATCAGAAAGGAACAGAGGATTGTGCATGGATGGCGCCGCCAGCCACTCGATGATTCCGGGACTGCCCGCAGCCTCCCCTCAGGCCTATCGGGACGGCATGGCGCATGTCGCGGGGCACGTCCACGTGGTCACCACCGCGGGGCCGGCGGGAGCCAGCGGCTTCACCGCCATCGCGGTCGCCTCGGTTTCAGACGAGCCGCCAACGCTGCTCGTATGCCTCAACCGCAAGTCCGCCAACGGCGCGCTGATCGCCAGCAACGGCGTCTTCGCGGTCAATGCCCTGCCGGCGGGCGCCGAGGGCCTGGCCGAGACCTTCGCCGGCCGCCGCGGCCATGCGGGTGCCGAGCGCTTTCGCGAAGGGGTCTGGACGCCGCTCGCGACGGGGGCGCCGACGCTCGAAACAGCCCTCGTCACCTTCGACTGCCGCCTCGTGGAGATGCGCGCCGTGGCGACGCATCACATCCTCATCGGCCAGGTCGAGGCCGTCCGGATCGGGCCTGCGGGGCCGGCCCTCGCCTATTTCGACCGGGCCTACCGGCCGATCCCGCGCTGAGGGCATCCTCGCGCCATCAGGTCTTGATGCCGAGTTCGGCGAAGACCTCCTTCGCCTCCTTCATCGCCGTGTTGGCGGCGGGAACGCCGGCATAGACGGCGATCTGCAGGATGACCTCCTTGATGTCGTCGGTGGTCACGCCATTGGAAAAGGAGGCGCGGCAGTGCAGCCGGAACTCCTCCCAGCGACCGAGTGAGGCGCAGATGGCGAGCACCAGGAAGCTGCGCGTCTTGCGCTCGAGGCCCGGCCGCGTCCAGATCTCGCCCCAGGCATAGCGGGTGATGAAGTCCTGGAACTCGCCGGAAAAGCCGTCGCGGCCGGCGAGCGAGCGGTCGACATGGGCATCGCCCAGCACGGCGCGGCGCACCGCGAGGCCTTTTTCGAAGCGGTCTTTTTCGTCCATGGCGATGATCCTTCAGGGGCTGGTCTGGCGCCCGGGCATGACGGTGAGGGCGGCGCGTCGGGAAACCCTTTACGGCCGCAGGAAGCCCATCACCGTGTCGGTGAAGGCCCCGGCCTGCTCGATATTGGACAGATGCGCGGCATCGAGCTCGACATAGCGGGCGCCGGGGATCGCCTCGGCCATCTCGCGACCGCGGGCGGCCGGCGTCGAGCCGTCATGGGTCCCGGAAATGACGAGCGTCGGAAGCCGGATCGCGCGGATCGCCTCGCGCTGGTCCATGTCGCGGATGGCGGCGGAGCAGGCGGCATAGCCTTCCGGCGGGGTGGTCTCCAGCATGGCGACGATGCGGGCGACGGCCTTGGGGTCCGCGGCCTGGAAGCGCCTGGTGAACCAGCGGTCGACGATGGTCGGGATGAGCGGGGTCAGACCGTCGCGCTTCACCGTGGCGATGCGCTGGTTCCACATGTCGGCGGTCGGCATGCCGGCGGCGGTGTTGCAGAGAACCAGGCGATTGAAGCGGGAGGCATGGTGGGTGCCGGCCCACATGCCGCTCATGCCGCCCATGGAGAGGCCGCACCAGTCGGCCTTCGCGATCCCGAGATGGTCGAGCAGTTCGACGGCGTCGAGGGTCAGACGGGCGAACCCGGTCGGTCCGACCCGCAATTCGCTCTCGCCATGGCCGCGCTTGTCGTAGCGGACGACGCGGAAGGCCTCGGTGAAGGCGGCCATCTGCGGCTGCCACATCTCCAGCCGGGTGCCGAGCGAGTTGGACAGGAGCAGCGCCGGCTTGTCGCCGCCGGTATCTTCGTAGCGCAGCGACAGGCCGTCGGACGTCGTGAAGCGAGCCATGAATCCTCTCCTGCCGCAGGGGTGGCGCGAGAGACTAGGGGAGACTTGCGACAATGCAACGGGGGAGGGGGATGCGCCTGCCGGGGGACGGGCCTGCACTCTGGTAAGGTTCCAGCTTGACGCTCCGTTCAGAACGGGTCCAAACTGCAATTCCCGCCGAAAACAGGCCGTTTGCGGCGCGGGAGCCGGCGGCGAAGACAAAAACAATCCCGAAGGCGCCTGTTTTGATCGAATGTGAGGAGGAACGCCCATGCCGACGGTGACCCTGACGGTCAACGGACGATCGGTGACGGCCGATGTCGATGCGCGCACCCTGCTGGTGCAGATGCTGCGCGAGAACCTGCACCTGACCGGCACCCATGTCGGCTGCGACACGTCGCAGTGCGGGGCCTGCGTCGTCCATGTGGACGGCAAGGCGGTGAAGTCCTGCACGACCTTCGCGGTCCAGTGCCAGGGCGCCGAAGTCGTGACGATCGAGGGCCTCGCCCAGGACGGCAAGCTGCATCCGATGCAGGAGGCCTTCCGCGAGCATCACGGCCTGCAATGTGGTTTCTGCACGCCCGGCATGATCATGGCCGCCGTCGACATCGTGAACCGCAAGGGTGCGGTGGACGAAGCGACGATCCGCGAGGAGCTGGAAGGCAATATCTGCCGCTGCACCGGCTACCACAACATCGTGAAGGCCGTCGAAGCCGGCGCCCAGGCGATGACCGGCAAGGCCCCCGCGCGCCAGGCTGCGGAATAAGCGGCGCCAAAAGCCGTATCCGCAGCCTCCATTCCGCCATCCGACGTCCTAAGGGAGGATCGTCATGACAGTCACCGCACTCGGTGCCGCCGTTCGGCGCAAGGAAGACCACCGCTTCATCACCGGCAAGGGCCAGTATACCGACGATATCAACCGCCCCGGCCAGGCGCAGGCCTATTTCCTGCGTTCGCCGCATGCCCATGCCACCTTGAAGAAGATCGACATCGCCAAGGCGAAGGCCATGCCCGGCGTGGTGGCGATCTATACCGGCGAGGATGTCGCCGCGGACAAGGTCGGCGGACTGATCTGCGGCTGGATGATCCATTCGAAGGACGGCACGCCGATGCGCGCCGGACCCCACCCGATCCTCGCCCAGGGCAAGGTGCGCTATGTCGGCGACCACGTCGCCGTGGTGATCGCCGAGACGCTGTCGCAGGCCAAGGATGCCGCGGAAGCCATCGTGGTCGATTACGGCGTGCTGCCGGCCAATGCCGACACGTCCAAGGCCCAGAAGGCTCCGGAGGTTCATTCCGAGGCGCCGAACAATACGGTCTATGACTGGCACATCGGCGACAAGGCGGCGACGGAAGCCGCCTTCAAGGCGGCCAAGCACGTCACGACCCTGGAGATCGTCAACAACCGCCTGGTGCCCAACGCCATGGAGCCGCGCGCGGCGGTCGGTGAGTATGATGCCGGCAACGACGCGCTGACGCTCTACACGACGAGCCAGAACCCGCATGTGGCGCGCCTGGTGCTCTCGGCCTTCATCGGCATTGCGCCCGAGCACAAACTGCGGGTCATCGCGCCCGATGTCGGTGGCGGTTTCGGCTCGAAGATCTTCATCTATGCCGAGGAGACGGTCTGCGTCTGGGCCGCGCGCAAGTGCGGACGTCCGGTGAAGTGGACGGCGGACCGCACCGAGGAGTTCCTCTGCGTCGCCCATGGCCGCGACCATGTCACGCATGCCGAACTCGCGACCGATGCCGAGGGCAAGATCACCGGCCTCAGGGTCAAGACCATCGCCAATATGGGCGCCTATCTCTCGACATTCGCATCGTCGGTGCCGACCTATCTCTATGCGACGCTGCTGTCGGGCCAGTATGCCATCCCGAACATCTATGCCGAGGTGGATGCGGTCTATACCAACACCGCGCCGGTGGACGCCTATCGCGGCGCCGGGCGCCCCGAGGCGACCTTCGTCGTCGAGCGCCTGGTGGAGGCGGCAGCGCGCGAGATCGGCATGGATCCGGCGGCGTTCCGGCGGCGGAACTTCGTCACGAAGTTCCCGCACCAGACGCCGGTGATCATGATGTACGACTGCGGCGACTACAAAGCCTCGCTCGTCAAGGCCATGGAGATGGCCGACGTGAAGGGCTTCGGCAAGCGCCGCCGCGAGGCGGCCAAGCGCGGCAAGCTGCGTGGACTCGGCTATTCCACCTATATCGAGGCCTGCGGCATCGCCCCGTCCCAGGCCGTCGGCTCGCTCGGCGCCGGTGTCGGCCTGTGGGAATCGGCCGAGGTCAGGGTCAATCCGGTTGGTACCGTTGAGGTCCTGACCGGCTCGCACAGCCATGGCCAGGGCCATGAGACGACCTTCGCGCAGCTCGTCTCCTCGCGCCTCGGCATTTCCATCGACAATGTGTCCATCGTCCATGGCGACACCGACAAGGTGCAGTTCGGCATGGGCACCTACGGCTCGCGCTCCGGTGCTGTCGGCATGTCGGCGATCTCCAAGGCTCTCGACAAGATCGAGGCCAAGGCGAAGAAGGTGGCATCCCATGTGCTGGAGGCGGCGGAGGCCGACATCGACTTCAAGGACGGCAAGTTCACCGTGAAGGGCACCGACAAGTCGGTGGATTTCGGCACGGTGGCGCTCAACGCCTATATCGCCCACAAGTTCAATCCGCAGGAACTGGAGCCCGGCCTGAAGGAGGGATCGTTCTACGATCCGACCAACTTCACCTTCCCGGCCGGCTGCCACATCTGCGAGATCGAGGTGGACCAGGAGACCGGCGTCGCAACCATCGCCAAATGGACTGCGGTCGACGATTTCGGCAATGTCATCAACCCGATGATCGTCGAGGGCCAGGTCCATGGCGGCATCGCCCAGGGTGTCGGCCAGGCGCTGCTGGAAGGGGCGATCTACAACAAGGACGGACAGCTCGTGACGGCCTCCTTCATGGATTACGCCATGCCGCGGGCCCATGACCTGCCGTCCTTCGACGTCGGCATGACCGTGACGCCATGCCCGTCCAACCCGCTCGGCATCAAGGGCTGCGGCGAGGCCGGCGCCATCGCCGCACCCGCCGCCGTCATCAATGCGCTGACCGACGCGCTGGGAACCGAGGAGGTGCCGATGCCGGCGACGCCCCAGGCCCTGTGGACGGTCATCCAGAAACAGTCCCGCGCCGCGATCGCGGCCGAGTAAGGTTCGAAAGAGGTCATCATGTATCCTTTCAAGTACCAGAAGGCCGCAACCGTCCGCGGCGCCGTCTCGCTCCTCGGCAAGGCCGAGGATCCCAAGCTGCTGGCCGGTGGCCATACGCTGATCCCGACCATGAAGCAGCGACTCGCCAGCCCGAAGACGCTGATCGACCTGTCGGGCGCCGGCCTGTCGGGGATCGAGCAGAAGGGCCGCAACATCGTCATCGGTGCCATGACCACCCATGCGGAGGTCGCCGCCTCGGCGATCGTCCAGCAGGCGATCCCGGCGCTCGCCCGGCTCGCCGCCCATATCGGCGATCCCCATGTCCGCCATCGCGGCACGATCGGCGGTTCGGTCGCCAACAATGACCCGGCGGCCGACTATCCCGCGGCGCTCATGGCGCTGGGGGCTACCGTCCATACCAGCAAGCGCAAGATCCCGGCGGAGGAGTTCTTCGCCGGCATGTTCGCCACCGCCCTCGACGAGGACGAGGTGATCACCAAGATCGCCTTCCCGGTGCCGGCCAAGGCCGCCTATGTGAAGTTCCCCAATCCGGCCTCGCGCTATGCCATCGTCGGCGTCTTCGTCGCCAAGAAGGGCAGCCAGGTGAAGGTCGCCGTGACCGGCGCCGGATCGGGCGGGGTCTTCCGCCACACGGCGATGGAGGAGGCGCTGGCCAAGCGCTTCAACCCGAAATCGCTGGAGGGCGTCGCCACGCCCGCCGCCGATCTCAACGGCGACATCCACGCCTCGGCGGACTATCGCGCCCATCTCGTCGGCGTCATCGCCAAGCGCGCCGTCGCCGCTGCCATCGCCTGAGCGCAGCGATCATTGCAAACAAGTGGAGGGCCGGGCGCGAAAGCACCGGCCCTTCGCCTTTTTCGACTCTGGTTGCGATCCGGCGTGGCCGGTTCAGCCCGCATCCGGCGCGATGCGGCGGACCTGCAGGACTTCGATCATCTCGTCGTTCTTGCGATAGGACACGCAGCGCAACGATCCGAGCGGGCCGGGGACATGGGGGTCGTGGGCGTGGTTGTGGTCGAGCAGCAGCAGGCATTGCTCGGGGCGCTCGACCACCCGAAGGGTGCGCCAGCCGCGCGACAGTTCCGGGTTGGCGGTGATGTATTCCAGGCGGACGACATCGGGACGCTTCGGATCGATCATCCGGCGCACGCTGCCGGTCATGAGCGACGCCTCGCCCGGGAAGAACACGAACAGCGCGATGACCATGCCGCCGATGGCGACGAGCAGCGTGGTCAGGAACGTGTTGTCGCGCATTTGCGGGCCCATGGCTGACACGGGTGGTGAGAGCCATTTTTGCTAACATATGGTTGTTAATGAAAATTCGAATCGAAACCGCGGAAAATGGTTGCATGGCTGAAACGCCGCCGTTCTCGCTGCCATTTTTCCACGTGATGCCGCAAAATCGCCCCATCCCGCCGCGAACACTGGTGGCAGGGAGGCTGCCCGTTCCGGCCCCCCCGGAGGCCCGCGCATGAAGTCCCCCCTTGCCGTCCTCGCTGCCGCGATCCTCTCCCTCGGCGCCTCGCCGGCGACCGCGCAGGTGCCGGGCCAGGTGTCCGCCGATTACGCGGTGAGCTTTCTCGGGCTCCCGATCGGCCGCGGCACGATGGTCTCGACGTCGGACGGGAGGACCTACCGCACCACGCTCGATGCCCGCGTCACCGGAATGGCGGCGATCTTTGCCGGAGGTGCGGGTACCGCTACCTCCGTCGGCCAGATCCGCGGCAACGGTCCCGTGCCCTCCAGCTTCACCGTGGAGATCCGCTCGGGTGGCAAGGTCGAGACGATGCGCATGGACATGGCCGGCGGCAATGTCACCGGCGTCACCCGTGATCCGGACAAGCCGCCGCATCCGCGCGCGACGCCTGTTCTGCCGGAACATCTGCGCGGCGTCCTGGACCCGCTCTCGGCCGGCATCTTCGTCGCCGGCGGGACCGGTCCGGTGGCCGGTGCCGCGGCCTGTGAGCGCCGGACGCCGGTCTATGGCGGGCGGGAGCGTTTCGACCTCATCTATTCCTTCGTCGAGACCCGGCAGGTCGAGATTGGCGGCTACAAGGGTGAGGCGGCGGTCTGCCGCGTGCGGTTCGAGCCGATCGCCGGCTACCGGCCCGACCGTAACGATATCCAGAACGCGCGCGAGCGCTCCGCCGAGGTGATTCTCGTTCCGGTGCGCGGCACGCGGAACCTGCTGCCGGCGAGGATCGCGCTCTCGACCGGCTATGGCACCGGAATTGCGCAGGCGACGCGGCTCGCCCTCGACCCGGGCCCGCCGACGGCACGGCGCGCCTCCGCGGATTGAGGTTCTCGACGGCATGCCGGCTGCGCTATGGTTCGCCATCCAGCCGGAGTGCCTTCGTGACATCTGCCCCGCCCATCGCGCTTCCCACCTCCATCGACGCGACGCTCGCCCTGTTGAAGAGCGGCGACTATGTCGCTGACCGGTCGCTGGCGACCGTCCTGTTCCTGGCGCTGAAAATGGGGCGCCCGCTGCTGCTGGAGGGGGAGGCGGGTGTCGGCAAGACCGAAATCGCCAAGGTTCTCGCCGCAGCCCTCGGACGCAACCTCATCCGCCTCCAGTGCTACGAGGGGCTGGACGTCTCGGCTGCCGTCTATGAATGGAACTATGCGGCGCAGATGATCACCATCCGCCTTGCCGAGGCGGAGGGGGCGGTGGACCGCGAGGCGCTCGCCTCCGGAATCTTCTCCGAGCGCTTCCTGGTGAAGCGGCCGCTGCTGCAGGCGCTGGAACCGGACCTGCGCGGGCCGCCGGTCCTGCTCATCGACGAACTTGACCGCACCGACGAGGCCTTCGAGGCCTTCCTGCTGGAGGTGCTGTCGGATTTCCAGGTGACCGTGCCCGAGCTCGGCACGATCAAGGCGCCGGCGCCCCCCATCGTCATCGTCACCTCCAACCGCACCCGCGAGATCCACGACGCGCTGAAGCGCCGCTGCCTCTATCACTGGGTCGACTATCCCGACGCCGCCCGCGAACTCGCCATCCTCAAGGCCAAGGCACCGGGCGCGCCGGAGCGGCTGACCAAGGAGATCGTCGCCTTCGTCCAGCGCCTCAGGAAATCCGACCTGTTCAAGGTGCCGGGCGTGGCCGAGACGATCGACTGGGCGACAGCGCTCACCGAACTCGATGCGGTCGGCCTCGATCCGCAGGGCGTCACCGACACGCTCGGGGTGCTCCTGAAATACCAGGATGACATCCAGAAAATGCAGGGCGGCGAGGCCAAGGCTATCCTCGACGAGGTGAAGGCGGGACGCTGAGGCCATGGCCGCTCTCGCCCTCATCTCCGAGCCCGGCCGCCGGCCCTGGCTGAAGGCTGTCGTCATCGGCGCCGCATTGCTGCTCGCACCACTGGTCTGGTGGACGGTGCTGGCGCTCGCCGGGACGCGCGTGCCGGTGCCGGTGCCCTCCGGCCTGTCGACGGCGCTGATCGTCGTGGCGGCGCTTGTCATCGCGCCGCTGCTGGAGACCGCGGTGCTCGCGCTGCTGCACTGGCTGACCATCATGCGGATCGGCTTGCCCCGCGCCGTCTTCACGGGGGTGGCGGTGCTGGCGGCGGTGCTCGCGCACCTGCCGCTGACCCTGGTGCGCACACCGATCACGGTGGCGATCTTCCTCGTCTTCGCATGGCAATATGCCGGCTGGCATGCGGCGCGCGGCTGGCGCGTCGCCTTTCTCGGCACGGCGCTCGCCCATGCCACCTACAATGCCGGGTCTCTCGCGCTCGCACCGCTCTGGGCCTTCCTGCTGAGGCCGGCCTGATGGCGAACGCGCTGGCCGAGAACATCGCCCATTTCGCCCGTGCGCTGCGCACGGCCGGGATGCCCGTCGGCCCCGGAACGGTGCTCGATGCGGTGGCGGCGGTGGAGGCGGCGGGCATCGGCTCGCGCGATGACTTCTACTGGACGCTGCACGCGGTCTTCGTGACGAAGCACGAGCAGTCCCTGCTGTTCCGCACCGCCTTCGAGATCTTCTGGAAGAAGCGTCATCTGATGGAGAAGCTGCTCTCCATCCTCATGCCGGTGGCGCCGGCCGCGCCGGGCAAGCCCGATCCGGTGTCGCTGCGTCTCCAGGAGGCCTTCTTCAAGCAGGCCGAGAGCGTGCCGGTGGAGAAGCCGGAGATCGAGGTCGATGCGAGCCTGACGGTTTCCGACATCGAGGTGCTGCAGAAGAAGGATTTCGCGCAGATGACCGCCGCCGAGATCGCCGAGGCCAACCGCAAGGTGGCGGCCCTGGTGCTTCCGGACGATGCCGTCGTGACGCGCCGCCTGGCGCCCGATCCCCGCGGACGGCGGATCGACCTCAGGCGCACCCTGCGCCAGTCGATCGGGGAGGGGGGCGGCATCATCGATCTCGCCCGCCGCGGCCCGAAGACGAAGCATCCGCCGCTGGTGGTGCTCTGTGACATTTCCGGGTCGATGAACCAGTACACCCGGGTCATCCTGCATTTCGTCCACGCGCTGATGGAGAACCGCCGCAACGTCCACGCCTTCACCTTCGGCACGCGGCTGACCAACATCACCCGCATGCTCAAGGCGAAGGACCCGGACGAGGCGCTCGCGGCCTGCTCGGCGGCGGTCGAGGACTGGTCGGGCGGTACGCGAATCGCGCCCTCGCTGGCGGCCTTCAACAAGGTCTGGTCGCGACGGGTGCTGTCGGGCGGGGCGGTCGTCCTTCTGGTGACCGACGGGCTCGAGCGCGACGGCACGGCCGATCTCGCCCGCGCCGCCGACCGGCTGCATCGCTCCTGCCGCCGGCTCGTCTGGCTCAACCCGCTGCTGCGCTTCGACGGGTTCGAGGCCCGTGCCCAGGGCATCCGCGCGCTGCTGCCCCATGTCGACGAGTTCCGCACCATCCACAATGTGGCGGCGGTGGCTGAACTCGTGGCTGCGCTGGACGCGCGCCGGCCGGACCGGACGCATGATCCGCGGCGGTGGATGAAGGCGCTGTAGGGGGCGGGCGCGCTGCACCACTGAAGTGCGTCCTTCGAGGCTCGCCACTGGACGATGCTGAAGCATCGCCGGGGCTCGCACCTCAGGATGAGGAGGGCGGTGGGCTGCATCGGCGTTCGACGACGCCTGCCATGCCGCTCGCCAGAGACCGTGGTGCAAGGCACCATCTTCCTGATCCTGAGGTGCGAGGGCTGAGGCCCGAGGCTCGAAGGACGCATTTCGCCCATGCCATCGAACCGGTTCCGAAAGACGCAGGCGCAGCCTGCCCTTGCGCCGCGCCGCCGTTCATCCGATGTCTTGGAACACAGGGAAACTGTCCGAGGAGATCCGCCATGCTCTCGACCGACGACGACATTCTCGGACAGGCGGAAGCCTGGGCGAAGGCCGGAAAGGGAGTCGCGGTGGCGACCGTGGTCGAGACCTGGGGCTCGGCCCCGCGCCCGATCGGCTCGCATCTCGTCATCGACGAGGACGGCAGCTTCCTCGGCTCGGTCTCGGGCGGCTGCGTCGAGGGTGAGGTCGTCACCGAGGCTCTGGACGTGATCGGAACCGGAAAGGCCAAGCTTCTGGAATTCGGCGTCGCCGACGAGACGGCGTGGCGGGCGGGCCTGTCCTGTGGCGGGCGGATCGCCGTCTATGTCGAGAAGGTCGGCTGATGCGCCTCGCACTCCTCTCCGCGCTCAACGCGGCCCGTTCCGACAGGCGCGCCGCCGTCCTCGTCACCGATCTCGACGGTGGTGCGGCCCGCCTCGTCACGGCGGAGACCCTCGCCGGTGATCCGCTGGAGGAGGCGATCCGCACGGCCCTGCGCACGGGGCGCAGCGGTATCGTGGAGGGGACGCGTGCCTTCCTGACCGTCCAGGTGCCGCCGGCGCGGATGGTCGTCATCGGCGCCGTCCATATCAGCCAGGCGCTGGTGCCGATGGCGCGGATGATCGGATACGATCCCGTCATCGTCGATCCGCGCACGGCTTTCGCCACGCCCGAGCGCTTCCCCGGCGTGACGGTTCTGGCGCAATGGCCGGACGAGGCGCTGCCCGGCCTCAAGGTCGACCGCTACACCGCCTTCATCGCGCTGACCCACGATCCGAAGATCGACGATCCCGCGCTGATGCACGCCTTCGAGAAGGACTGCTTCTATATCGGCGCGCTCGGCTCGCGGAAGACCCATGCCCGCCGCGTCGAGCGCCTGGGCGCCAACGGCGCGTCGCCGGAGGCGCTGGCCCGCATCAAGGCGCCGGTCGGCCTCGCCATCGGCGCCATAACCCCGGCAGAGATCGCCGTGTCGATCCTCGCCGAGGTGACGCAGGCCTGGCGGCAGGGCATCGCGTGAGATCGGCCCGGGCGCACGGCTAGGAGACGGCAGATGCGGTTCGGTCCCGTGCCCTTGGACGAAGCGCTTGGCGGCATCGTCGCGCATGCCGTGCGCCGGGACGGCCTGCTCCTGAAGAAGGGCACCCGGATCGGGGCGGCGGAAATTGCGGCACTGGCCGCTGCCGGCCTCGACAGCGTGACCGTGGCGCTGGCCGAGCCGGGCGATGTCGGCGAGGACGAGGCGGCCGCGCGCATTGCGGCGGCGGTGGCCGGTACCGGTCTGCGCATCGACCCGGCCTTTACCGGCCGCGCCAATCTCTTCGCTGTGGAAGCCGGTGTCTTGGTTGTCGACCGCAGCGGCATCGATCGGATCAATCGCATCGACGAGGCGATCACGTTCGCGACCCTGTCGGCCTTCGCCGCCGTCGAGGCCGGTGAGATGGTGGCGACGGTCAAGATCATCCCCTATGCGGTGGCGGGCCCCTGCGTCGCCGACGCGATCGCCGCTGGGCCGCTTGTGCGCGTGGCGCCTTTCGTCCGGCGCCGCATCGCCGTGGTCTCGACCCTTCTGCCGGGGCTCGCCGACAAGGTCGTCGACAAAACCCTCAGGGTCACGGCCGACCGTCTGGCGCCAGCCGGGGCCCAAATCGTCGCCGACAGACGCATTCCCCACGATGCCGCGGCACTGGCGGCGGTGATCGCCGAACTCCGGCTGCAGGCCGATCTCATCCTCGTTTTCGGGGCCTCCGCCATCGCCGACCGTCGCGACGTCATCCCGGCCGCGCTGGAGGCGGCGGGCGGCCATGTCGAACATCTCGGCATGCCGGTCGATCCCGGCAACCTCCTGATGATCGGCGCGCTGGACGGCGTCCCGGTCATCGGCGCACCCGGATGCGCCCGCTCGCCGAAGGAGAACGGCTTCGACTGGGTGCTGATGCGGCTTCTGGCTGGCCTCGCGGTGACCAAGCAGGACGTGACCGGCATGGGGGTGGGAGGCCTATTGATGGAGATCGTGTCGCGACCGCAGCCGCGGGCGGGAGACGTCGAGGATTCCCCGGCGCCGCGCATCGCCGCCCTTGTGCTAGCGGCCGGACGCTCGACGCGCATGGGCGGACCGAACAAGCTCCTTGCCGAGATCGGCGGCAAGCCGCTGGTGCGTCATGCGGTGGAGGCGGCGTTCGGGGCCGGGCCGGCCGACATTCTCGTCGTCACCGGGCATCAGGAGGCGGCCGTGCGCGCGGCATTGTCGGGCCTTCCCGTGCGCTTCGTCCACAATCCCGAATTCGCCGACGGGCTGTCGACCTCGCTCAAGGCGGGTATCGCGGCGCTCGGCGAGGCGATCGACGGGGCCGTGGTGCTGCTCGGCGACATGCCGCGCATCTCGCCTGCGCTGGTTGCAAGGCTCGCCGCGGCCTTTGCCCCCGAGGAGGGCCGCCACATCGTCGTGCCGGTGGCCGACGGGCGCCGCGGCAATCCGGTCCTGTGGGGGCGCCGTTTCTTCCCCGAGCTCATGCGCGTCACCGGCGACCAGGGCGGTCGGGCGGTTCTGGCCAGTGCGCCCGAGGCCATCGCCGAGGTCTCGGCGGAGCAGGACGACGTCCATCTCGACCTCGATACGCCCGAGGCGCTGGCCGCCGCCGGTGGTCGACCGGCGTCTTAACCAAGCTGAATGCCGCGGGGCGACTTTGACAAAAAAATCCCCGGGTCGTTGCCGGCCCGGGGCGTCAGATGGTCATCTCCGTGGACGCGGAGTGGTTGAATCTGTCTATCTGCCTATCCGCAGTGCAGCACAATCAAGACCGCATCTTTACCCTACCGGTTGACCTTAACCCGGTGGACTGGATTTCCCTCCAATTGTCGGCATTGGCACGCGGCCTCGCCGGGCGCTGAAACCGGCCGTGGTCATCGTGGGGTCATGGTGGCTTCACCCGGACGTCATCCCCCCCTCCTACCTCCGTCCCCAGACTCCTCGAATCGGGATGAGACGGCATGGCTCTGGTGGCAGGCGAGGCGCGCAAGGCGACCCATCGCAATATCGGACGGGCCGTCGCCCGCCACAGCCCGCTGTCCCCGGCGGGGCTGCAGGAGCAGCTCTTCACCCTGATGTTCTCTGGTCTCGTCTATCCGCAGATCTGGGAGGATCCGGCGATCGACATGGAGGCGCTGGCGCTCGGCCCGACCGACCATGTGGTGGCGATCGCTTCGGGCGGCTGCAACATCCTCAGCTATCTCGTTGACGGACCTGCGCGCATCACCGCCCTCGACCTCAACGAGAACCACGTGGCGCTGAACCGGCTCAAGCTGGCGGCTGCCCGTCACCTGCCGGATCATGCGAGCTTCTTCCGCTTCTTCGGCGAGGCCGACACTCAAGACAACGTCGCCGCCTACGAGCGCCATCTGCGCGATCGCCTCGATCCCGTGACGCGCGCCTACTGGGACCGCCGCGACTGGGCCGGCCGCCGCCGCATCGGGCAGTTCGCCGGCAACATCTATCGCAAGGGCCTGCTCGGCTGGATGATCGGCACCGGCCATGCGGTTGCGCGCCTGCACGGCCGCGACCCCCGCCGCATGCTGGAGGCCCGGTCGCTGGCCGAGCAGCGCGCCATCTTCGACAGCGAATTGAAGCCGCTGTTCTCCTCGGGGCTGGTGCGCTGGCTGGTGAAGAATCCGGCCTCGCTCTACGGGCTCGGCATTCCGCCGGCGCAGTACAAGGCGCTGCTGACCTCGGCCAAGGCCGGCGGCGGCATGGAGGAGGTGCTGGTGGCCCGCCTCGAACGCCTCGCCTGCGGCTTTCCGCTGGAGAGCAACTATTTCGCCTGGCAGGCCTTCGGGCGCCGCTACCAGCCGGGCGCGACGGGGGCCGTGCCGCCCTATCTCGCCGCCGCCCATTTCGACGCAGTGAGGGCCCATGCCGATCGCGTCGAGGTCTGCCACGAGAATTTCATCGACCACCTCGAACGGCAGCCCGATGCCTCGCGCGATGCCTATGTGCTGCTCGACGCGCAGGACTGGATGACGGACGCGGTGCTGAACCGGCTGTGGCGCGCGATCCTGCGCACGGCGCGGCCTGGTGCTCGCGTCATCTTCCGCACGGCGGCCGAGGAGAGCCTGCTGCCGGGCCGCGTGGCGCCGGAGATCCTCGCCCGTTTCACCTATGACGCGGCGCGCTGCCGGGCCTGGACCGACCGCGACCGGTCGTCGATCTATGGCGGTTTCCACCTCTACAGGCTGGCGGCGTCGTGACCGCGCCGACGGATGTCTTTCCCGCCTCCGAGCGGATGGATGCGATCTATCGCTGGCAGGTCGGCATCTACGACGCGACGCGGAAGTTCTACCTGATCGGCCGCGATCCGTTGATCGCGGACCTGGCGCCGCCGGTCGGCGGCACGGTGCTGGAAGTGGGCTGCGGCACCGGGCGCAACCTCATCGTCGCCGCCCGGCGCTATCCGCAGGCCCGGTTCTGCGGGTTTGACGTCAGCCCGGTCATGCTGGCCGAGGCACGCCGCGCCGTGGCGCGCGCCGGGCTCGCCGGGCGCATCCACCTCGCGCAGGCCGATGCAGCGCGGTTCGATCCCCTGACCACTTTCGCATGCGAGGGCTTCGACCGGGTCTTCTGCTCCTACACGCTTTCGATGATCCCGCCATGGCAGGAGGCGCTCGACCGGGCGCTGGCCGCGGTGCTGCCGGGGGGAAGCCTCCAAGTCGTCGATTTCGGCGGCCAGGAGCACCTGCCATCGGTCTTTCGCGCGGGGTTGCGGGCCTGGCTGGCACAATTCCACGTCACGCCGCGGGACGGTTTCGCGCCGGTGCTCGCGGACCTCGCGGCGGCGCGCGGCCTGTCGGCGCAGGTCGACCGTCCCTATCGCGGCTACGCCGTCCGCGCGATCGCCGCCCGGCCGCCCCTTGCTTGACCCCGTCGGCGGGCGGGGGCTATGACCCCCGCCATATGACCCAGGCCCTCCAGACCGCCGGCGCCCCCGAACTGACGGTGGTCGTGCCCAGCTACAACGAACGGGACAACGTGCCGGAACTGGCGCGCCGGCTCGATCATGTGCTGGCCGGCATCGCCTGGGAGATGATCGTCGTCGACGACGACAGCCCGGACGGCACCGCCGCCGTGGTCAAGGAGATCTCCCGGCGCGACCCCCGCGTGCGCTGCATCCGGCGCGTCGGGCGGCGGGGGCTTGCGGGCGCCTGTATCGAGGGCATGCTCGCCTCATCTGCGCCGGTCGTCGCTGTCATGGACGGCGACCTGCAGCACGACGAGACCATCCTGCCGGCCATGCTCGAGCAGATCCGCGCCGGACGCGACCTCGTCGTCGCCAGCCGCAACATTGCCGGCGGCTCCAAGACCGAGGGTCTGACGCCGGTCCGCCAGGGGATTTCCGACCTCGGTCGCCGCCTGTCGGCGATGATCCTCAAGGCGCCGCTGACCGATCCGATGTCTGGCTTCTTCATGATCCGCCGCGACATCGTCGAGGAGGTGGCGCCGCGCCTGTCCACCACCGGTTTCAAGATTCTCGCCGACATCGCGGCCTCGGTGCCCAGGGCGCCGAGCTTCGCCGAAGTCCCCTTCGTCTTCCGCGAGCGCGTCCATGGCGAGAGCAAGCTCGACGCCAAGGTGGCGCTGGACTATGTCGGTTTTGTCCTGAACAAGCTGTCCGGCGGGTTCATTCCGCTGCGCTTCATCTTCTTCGCGCTGGTCGGGACAAGCGGCCTCATCGTCCATCTTGTGGCGCTCTATGCTGGCCTGACGCTCGGCCTGCGCTTCGAGTGGGCGCAGACTCTGGCGACAGTCGTCGCCATGACGTCGAATTTCGTCATCAACAACGAGATCACCTATCGCGACGCCCGGCTGAAGGGCGCCCGCTTCCTGACCGGCCTGCTGCTGTTCTATCTCGTGTGCAGCATCGGTGCCTTCGGCAATGTCGGCGTCGCCAGCTGGCTCTATGCCGGCGATGTCGACTGGTGGCTCTCGGGCCTCGCCGGGGCCGTCATGGGGGCCGTGTTCAACTATGCCGCCTCGGCCACCCTCGTCTGGCGCCGCTGACATGGCACCGGCCTTGCGCCCGGTCTGGGCGGGGAGCGCCGGTGCCGTCCTCGTTCTGGTCTGCGGCCTGACGGCGGTGCGGCTCTGGGCCGCCGGGTCCCTCGGCCTCGCTGCCGACGAAGCCTATTACCACCTGTGGTCGCAGAATCTCGCCCTCGGCTATTTCGACCACCCACCGATGGTGGCGCTGCTGATCCGTGCCTCCACGACGGTTTTCGGCGACACGGAATTCGGCATCCGCTGGCTGTCTGTGCTGCTGGCGGCGGCGGCGAGCCTCGGGGTCTGGCGCCTCGTCTGGCGCCTGACCGACGACCAGACGGCGGCGATCGCCGGGGCCGGGATGGTGCAGGCGACGCTGTTCCTCGGCGCCGGCGCCATGCTGGTGACGCCGGATACGCCGCTCGTGCTGTTCTGGACGCTGGCGCTGCTCGCCCTGGTCGAGGTCTGGCGCACCGGCCGGGGCGTCTGGTGGCTGGCGGCAGGCCTCGCTGTCGGCCTCGCCTTCATCTCCAAATACACGGCCGTCTTCCTCGGCCTCGCCATCCTGCTCTGGATCGTGCTGGTGCCGGAGCTCCGGCGCTGGCTGCGCTCGCCCTGGCCTTATGCGGGCGGCATCCTCTGCCTCGCCGTCATGGCGCCGGTGCTGTGGTGGAACCTCGTCCATGGCGGGGCGTCCCTCACCAAACAGTTCGGCCGCGCGGTTCCGAAGACCTTCGACCCGCGCTTCGTGCCCGAATTCATTGCCGGACAGGCGGCGCTTCTGACGCCGCTGATCGGGATCCTCGTGCTCTGGGGGCTGTGGGTGGTCGCTCGCCGCGCCCTGCAGGCGCGGGAGCCGGGCGCCGTACTACTGACCGTGTCTGTGCTGCCGCTGCTCGCCTATCTCGTCTGGTACGGCCTGTTCGACCGCGTGCAGGGCAACTGGACGGCCTGTCTCCTGCCAGCCACCATCGCTGCCGCCGTGATCGGCGCCAAGGCCCTGCCGGCCGCTGCCCCCCGCGCCGCGGCAGTGATGCGGGTATGCCTGCGCTGGTCGGTGGTGAGCGGGGTGCTGCTCGGGCTCTTCGTCATCGGCCATGCGGGTTTCAGGCTGGCGCCGCTGGCCATTGATCCGACGGGCCAGCTGCACGGCTGGCGCGCCACTGCGGAGGCCGTCGAGGCGGCGGCCATGAGGGCCGGGGCGGGCACGATCGGCACGGTAAGCTACACGACGACGGCGCATCTGCGCTTCTACGGCACCGGCCGGCTGCCGGTGGTCCAGCTCGGCGAAAGGCTGCGCTATGCGATGGAACCGGCGCCCGATGCCGCCGCCATCGCCGCGCGGCCGGTTCTGGTCGCGGTCGAGAGCCGCCGCGTGGCGGAGGTCAGCGTACGCCTCGGGCAGGTCTATCGGTTTGTCGAACCGGCAGGGGCGGTCGACAGGCTATGGCGGCCGCGGTTCGGGCTGACGGATCGCATGGACCAGCTGGTGCTCTTCGTCGTCCGTGATCCGCTTCAGCCTGGCCTTCCCGATCTCGCCGCGCCTCAGTAGCGCCGCCAGAGGGACAGGCCGGCATAGGCGCCGGAACGGCCGCCGCGATCCTGCGCAAAGCCTGCCGACAGGCGAAGTCCGACGGGGCCGACGGTGATGCCCGTCGCATGCAGGCCAAGCCGCGTGCGCAGGGTGCCGTGGTGGGCGCTGAACGTCGCCTCCGGCCCGACATAGATGCCGCCGCCGATGTCGTAGCCGGGCGCGACACGCAGGCTCGCCGCGGCGAAGGGGGTCGCATAGGTGGCGTAGAGCTGGACGGCGACACGCTCATAGGGAGTGAGCCAGGCGTCGAGCGTCACGACCGGACCGATGCGCGTCCCGACATGGGGGTCGGGGAGGGCGGGCGACAGGCGCCGCGTCTCCAGGGCGAGGCCGGCGAAGAGGGTCGCCGAGCCCCAATGGCCCTGTTCGCGCCAGCCGGCCAAGAGCCGTGCGGTGGTCGTGGTCTCCAGGACCCGATCCGGCAGAACGGGATCGATGCGGAACCGCGACATCCCCGTGCCGGCCGTGATGCGCAGGGCGAGGCCGCGGCCCTCGCCGTGCCGAACGGTCAATGCATCGAAGCCAGAGGAGAGGTGGAAGCCGTCGAAGGCGCCATCAAGGCCGAAGAAACTCGTGAAACGACGTTCGGCGGGCGCGTCGGCGAGAGCCACGCCCGGCAACCATGCGACGGCAATGGCTCCCCATGCTCTCCATGCGCGCATGGGTCATTCGCTCATGGAACCTCGCCTCTGGCCATATGGGACATCACCGGATGAGACGGCGGGTACGGCGGCGTCACTCGGCCGTTAATCATCCGCTAACCATGTTGGTCGCTCAATCTCGACGGCACGGCCGTGTCGCCGGTCGGCCAGCAAGACCCAGTGCATCGTCGCAGCTTCGCCGGAGGCCGTCATGCCAGCGCAGTGCCCATCCGTTCCGTCCCGCCATATCGATGCCGATTTTGTCCGGCTGATCGAAGGCTATTCCCTCACCACCGCCGAGATCCTCTACCGGATGCCGGACCATCCGCTGCTGCTGCAGACCTATCTCTGGCAGGACTACGATCAGGCGCCCTATTTCCCGGTGCTGAAGCGTTTCCTCGCCTTCTGGGAGAAGAGCCTCGACGGACGGCTGCATGCTGTCACCGTCGTATCGTCGCGGCTGGTCAGGCCGCGCGAACTGCGCATGGCCCAGAGCCTGTCCTACCTGCACTGATCCGTGCCGATTGTCGCAATTCGCCCTGAGCCGGTCGCTGGGCAGTGGCGGCGCAGCGCGGGGCGACGTATGGATAGCGCCCTTTCGCCTGCCGGAACCGTTCGTGCCCGCGCCTGAGAAGACATCCCAGATCATTGCCGCACTGATGTCGGCCAAGGCATCGGGTGATTCCGAGGTCTTCGGGAGCCTGACGGTTGGCGATCTCCTGACGTCGCTGCGCTCGCGTGCCTTCGGCCTATCGCTGATTCTGTTCGGGCTGCCGAATCTCCTGCCCATTCCCGGCCTGCCGATCCTTACCGGTATCGTGCTTGTCATGCTCGCCTTGCAGATCCTCGTCGGACGGGAAGTGCCTTGGCTTCCGGCCCGCATCGCCGGAACGGCGCTGCCGCGCGCCCGCCTGACGAAGGTCGTCAACCGCACATTGCCGCTGCTGCGGCGTCTCGAGACGATGACCCGGCCTCGGCTCGCATTAGCGGCGGGGCCCACCGCGCGCCGCCTCGTCGGATTTGCCGTGCTGGTTCTCGCGGTC
>JAIEPJ010000270.1 GCA_019749835.1 Phreatobacter sp.
TCACCGCAGGTGTGGCAACGGCAGCGCCGGCAAGAGCCAGCGCATGGCGGCGGGTGAGCGTCATGGCAGATGTCCTCGTCAACGTTCCTCGGGAGGCCGTGAGGCCGGCGCCGTTTGTGGCGTCTTGGTCGATTGGACGCGACGATAGCGACTGGCAGGCGCCAGCCGCAAGGCATTTGGTCGGCCATCCGGCTGGCCCGACGCCTCACATGGTCGCGCCGATCTGCCAGGGCACGAACTCATTGTCGCCATAGCCGAGCAGTTCCGACTTGGTCTTCTCGCCCGACGCAGTCCTCAGGATGAGCTCGAAGATCTCCCGTCCCTTGTCCTCGAGCGACACCCCGTCGAGCACGTCGCCGCAATTGATGTCCATGTCGTCGATCATGCGGGCATAGATCTCGGAATTGGTGGCGAGCTTGATCGACGGCGTTGGCTTGCAGCCATAGGCCGATCCGCGCCCGGTGGTGAAGCACAGGATGTTGGAGCCCCCCGCCACCTGCCCCGTCGCCGCGACCGGGTCGTATCCGGGCGTGTCCATATAGACGAAGCCGTTGCGGTCGATCTTCTCGGCATAATGGTAGACGCCGCGCAGCGTCGTCGACCCGCCCTTGGCCGCGGCACCCAGCGATTTTTCGAGGATGGTCGTGAGGCCGCCCGCCTTGTTGCCGGGCGAGGGATTGTTGTCCATCGAGCCCTGGTGCTTGGCCGTATAGCCCTCCCACCAGTGGATGATGTCGACCAGCTTCTCACCAACGGCGCGGCTCTCGGCCCGGCGGGTCAGGAGGTGTTCGGCGCCATAGATCTCCGGCGTTTCCGACAGGCAGGCGGTGCCGCCGTGCCGCACCAGGAGGTCCACTGCCTTGCCCAAAGCCGGATTGGCGGTGATGCCGGAATAGCCGTCGGAGCCGCCGCATTGCAGCGCCAGGCAGAGTTCGGAGGCCGGCAGCGTCTCGCGCTTCGCCTGGTTGACGATCGGCAGCATCTCCCGGATGCGCGCCAGGCCGGCCTCGATCGACTTCTTCGTTCCGCCCGTCTCCTGGATGGTCATCGACTGGAAATGGGCCCCCGGATGGATCCCGTAGCGCTTCATCAGGCCGGGGATCTGGAAAACCTCACAGCCGAGGCCGACGATCAGTACGGCGGAGACATTGGGATTGGTGGCATAGCCCCAGATCGTGCGCTCGAGGATGTCGAAGCCTAGTCCCTCGCCGGCGAGGCCACACCCCGTTCCGTGAACGAGCGGGATCACGCCGTCGACATTGGGATAGTCCTCCAGCATCCCCGACCGGTTGACCGCTTCGGCCATGAAACGGGCGACCGAGGCCGAGCAGTTCACCGAGGTGAGGATGGCGATGTAGTTGCGCGTGCCGGCGCGACCGCTCGGCCGCCGGAACCCTTGGAAAGTGGCGCGCTGGTCGACCGGAAGGACGTCCTCGGGCTGGGCGTCGCGGGCGAAGGCGTAGTCGCGTTCGAAGGCGGCGAAGGCGCAATTATGGGTATGAACCCAGTCACCGGGCGCGATGGGTTGCGAGGCGAAGCCGATGATCTGGCCGTATTTGACGATGGGCTGGCCCTCGGTGAGCGGCCGCGTTGCCATCTTGTGGCCCTTCATGACCCGCGCTGCGGCGGTCACCCCGTCCACGCGCTTGCCGGTATCGATCGTGTCGACGGCGACGACGACATTATCTTCCGCGGCGAGGCGGATGAAGCGGGGTTGGGTGGTCATGGGGCTCTCCCGGCGCAGCGGCCACTCGGCCGTCATTGCCTGGGATCATGGCCTTTGAACCGTTTCAAGGAAAGAGGCCCGCCGCAGGGCCGGCCCGCCTCAGCCGGCGGCGAGCCCACCCTTCTCGCGCACGAAGCGGGCGACCTCGGCCACGCCGTCGCCGGTCTTGATATTGGTGAAGACGAACGGCCTTTGACCCCGCATGCGCTTCGAATCGCGGTCCATATTGCCGAGATCGGCACCGACCAGGGGCGCGAGGTCGGTCTTGTTGATGACGAGGAGGTCCGAGCGGGTGATGCCCGGTCCGCCCTTGGACGGGATCTTTTCGCCAGCGGCGACGTCGATCACATAGATCGTGATGTCCGCGAGTTCCGGCGAGAAGGTCGCGGCGAGATTGTCGCCGCCCGATTCGATGAGGATCAGATCGAGTTCGGGAAACTTGGCCCGCATCTCGGCGACGGCCGCGAGATTGATCGAAGCGTCCTCGCGGATCGCGGTATGCGGGCAGCCGCCGGTCTCCACTCCCATGATCCGCTCGGTCGGCAAGGCTCCCGACCGCATGAGATATTCGGCATCCCACTTGGTGTAGATGTCGTTGGTGATGGCGGCGATCTCGAACTCGCCCTTCAGCGTCTTGCATAGTGCATCCATCAGCGCCGTCTTGCCGGAGCCGACAGGGCCACCGATTCCGACGCGCAGGGGTCCGTGAGGTGAAGCCATGATCCAATCCTTTGTGCAGACACGTTCTGACCCGGAAACGGGTTTCCACCTGTCGGAATCGTGCCTCAACTCCTGAAGAGACGGGTGTACTGCGTTTCGTGGCGCATGGAGGCGATATCCGACCGCAGGGCGTGGCCGCCGACATCATCGAGCGCCAGACGCAACGCGGCCGTGGTGGTCGCGGCAACCACCGGCTCCAGGGCGGCGAGCGCCCTTTGACCGTCGGTCTGCCCGAGGGGGACGAGCCGGACAGCCGCAGAGATGAGGTTCGCCGCCACGGCGTGCAACAAGGCATGGACAGCCGTCGCCTCGCCGATGCCGTGCGCCGCCGTCGCGGCCCCTACTGCCACCGGATAGGCAACGGCCTCCGGCCAGGAGGCACGGACGAGGGCGAGTGGTGCCGCCGGCCAGGCGGCTTCGGTTGCGGCCATGAAGGCATTGCCCTGGGCGGAGGTCTCGAGCCGCCGCTCGCGGGTCGGCTGAAAGGCAAGCGCCAGTTCGGCGACCGCCGCGAGGGCTGTGCCGTCGCCCACGGTCACGGCGCGATGGGAATGGGCGCAGAACGTCGCATCCGCCAGCCCGGAACCCTCCGCTAGGACGATGCCGAGCCAGTCTACGAGGCTCTTCAGATCGGTGATGTCGCCGGTTTCGACCGCCCATTCGATGCCGTGCGAATAGCTGAAGGCACCGACCGGATAGGCCGGCGACATCCAGGCGAGCAGGCGATAGAGGGCCGCGGGGGCGGCGGACGACTCAGCCATGTTTGTGGGCATGTCCATGGTGGTCATGGGCATGGTCGTGCCCGCAGCCGCAGGACTCGTCGTGCACGTGGTCGGCGGTCTTCACGGCGAGCACGTCCCGCTGCTTCGGTTCATGCGTGTGGCCGTGCGCATGCGAATGCCCGTGGTGATGGCCGTGTCCATGGTCATGGGCATGCCCGTGATCGTGGGCATGACCGTGATTATGCGCGTGGCCGTGATCGTGCCCAGTCACCGTGCCGTGGCCATAGGCGCCGCCTTCGGGGTCGAAGGGCGCCTCGATCGGCACGACCTTCGCGCCGAGCCCGCGCACCATGTCCTCGATGACGTGGTCGCGGCGGATCCTCAGCCGCGTGCCCATGATCTGGGTCGGCAGATGGCGGTTGCCGAGGTGCCAGGCGACCCGGACCATGTGGTTCGGATCGCTCGTGCGGATCTCGACCAGCGGCTCGGCGGCGGCAACGACGAGGACGACGCGGCCGTCCTCGAGCTGCAATCCGCAATCGGAGACGAGCGGCACCGCTTCGGGCAGGTCGAGCAGGAATTCCGTGCCCTCGACGCCCTCGAGCACGAGTCGCCGCCGGTGGCGGTCGTCATAGTCGAGCACGACGCGGTCGATAACGCCGGCCTCGGCGAAGGAACGGGGCTTAAGGACCTGGGTAGCGCGGATCATGGTGTGTCTCTTGTCCTGGAGGGCTTGCAGAACTGGAGTGCGTCCTTAGAGGCGACAGCCAAGCCTCGAAGGACGCAATAGCCCAAATGCTGCCCGCTGGCGAACGTCAGAACAGGAAATAGCGCTGCGCCATGGGCAGCTCCTTCGCCGGTTCGCAGGTCAGGAGTTCCCCGTCCGCCCGCACCTCGTAGGTCTCGGGGTGAACCTCGATATGCGGCGTCGCGCTATTGTGGATGAGGCTCTTCTTGGAAATGCCGCCGCGCACATTCTCCACCGGCAGCACGATCCGCTCGAGGCCGAGCTTCTCGTGCACGCCCTTCTCATAGGCCGCCTTGGAGACGAAGGTGACCGAAGAGGCCGTCATCGCCTTGCCGAAGGCGCCGAACATCGGCCGATAGTGCATCGGCTGCGGCGTCGGGATCGAGGCATTGGGGTCGCCCATCGGCGCCGCGGCGATGGTGCCGCACTTGATGACGAGCGCCGGCTTCACGCCGAAGAACTTCGGCTCCCACAGGACGAGATCGGCGAGCTTGCCGACCTCCACCGAGCCGATGTGCTTCGACAACCCGTGGGCAATGGCCGGATTGATCGTCACCTTGGCGATGTAGCGCTTTACCCGGAAATTGTCGGCGCCAGTGCCGACGTCCTCGGCGAGCGAGCCGCGTTGCACCTTCATCTTGTGGGCGGTCTGGAAGGTGCGGATGATCACCTCGCCGATGCGACCCATGGCTTGGCTGTCGGAGGCCATGATGGAAAGCGCGCCCATGTCGTGGAGGATGTCCTCCGCGGCGATGGTCTCCTTGCGGATCCGGCTCTCGGCGAAGGCGACGTCCTCGGGGATGGAGGGCGACAGGTGGTGGCAGACCATGAGCATGTCGAGATGTTCCTCGATCGTGTTCACGGTGTAGGGCATGGTCGGATTGGTCGAGGACGGCAGCACGTTCTCCACCATGGCGACCTTGATGATATCAGGCGCATGACCGCCGCCGGCGCCTTCCGTGTGGAAAGCGTGGATGGTGCGGCCCTTCAGCGCCGCGATCGTGTCGTCGACGAAGCCGCTCTCGTTCAGGGTGTCCGTGTGGATCATCACCTGGATGTCGTGGTCGTCGGCAACCGACAGGCAATTGTCGATCGCGGCCGGCGTCGTGCCCCAGTCCTCGTGCAGCTTGAGGGCGCAGGCCCCCGCCTCGATCTGCTCCACAAGGGCATCCGGCAGCGCCGCATTGCCCTTGCCGGCGAAGGCGAGGTTCATCGGGAAGGCTTCCGCCGCCTGGAGCATGCGGGTGATGTGCCAGGGACCGGGCGTGCAGGTCGTCGCCGTGGTGCCCGACGCGGGTCCCGTGCCGCCGCCGAGCATGGTGGTGAGGCCGCTCATCAGGGCGTCGTCGATCTGCTGCGGGCAGATGAAGTGGATATGGCTGTCGATGCCGCCGGCGGTGAGAATCTTGCCCTCGCCGCCGATCGCCTCGGTGCCGGGGCCGATGATGATGTTAACGTCAGGCTGCACATCGGGATTGCCAGCCTTGCCGATGGCGGCGATGCGGCCCTCCTTGAGCCCGACATCCGCCTTCACGATCCCCCAGTGATCGATGATCAGGACATTGGTGATGACCGTATCGACCGCCCCTGCCCGGTTGGTCACCTGACTCTGGCCCATGCCATCGCGGATCACCTTGCCGCCCCCGAACTTCACCTCCTCGCCATAGGTGGTGAAGTCCTTCTCGACCGCGACGAAGAGCTCGGTGTCGGCAAGCCGCACCCTGTCGCCAACGGTCGGCCCGAACATGTCGGCATAGGCGCCGCGCGTCATCCTGTAGGGCATGATATTCTCCTCGGATTGCGCTCAGAGCTTGCCCATGACCGTCTGGCGGAAGCCGTAGACGGTGCGGGATCCGCGATAGGGTACAAGCGTCACCTCGCGCGTCTGGCCCGGCTCGAACCGAACGGCGGTGCCAGGCGGGATGTCGAGGCGCATCCCGCGCGCCTGTTCGCGGTCGAAGGCCAGACCCGGATTGGTCTCGTAGAAATGGTAGTGCGAGCCGACCTGAACCGGACGGTCGCCCGTGTTGGACACCGTCAGCACGATGCTGTTCAGCCCCTGATTGAGCTCAACCATGCCCTCGGCTGGAATGATTTCGCCGGGTTTCATCGTGCAACTCCCTGACAGCCTTCGGCCTTGAGGACCCGCTTTGTCGAGGCTGGAAAGCGCGCCAGCTTGGCCGCCGGCCGGATCGGGCGACGGACGAGGTCGCCGCCGCAATTCGGGCAGAGGCCCTTGAGGATATCCCCGGCGCAATCGGCGCAGAACGTGCACTCAAAAGTGCAGATCACGGCGTCCTGCGCGTCGGGGGCAAGGTCCCGGTCGCAACATTCGCAGTTCGGGCGCAGTTCCAGCATGCGATGCTCCCGGTGACGTTGGATCAGAAGAAGCGGGCGGCGAGAACCACGCCTGCCACCGCCGTCAATCCGCCGGCCGCGCGCGCGGCAATCGGCATGGCGAACCGGGCGGCGAGAACCGTGACGGCGATGCCGACAGCATGGAGCAGCGTCGTCGCCATGGCGAAGCCGCCGGCATAGGCGAGCCCGGAGGCATCCGCGGGGATTTCGGTACCATGCGCGTGGCCATGCAGCAGGCCCGCGAGCGCCGCCAGCGCGCAACCGACCGCCACATTGGGGCTGAGAGCGAGCGCGGCGGCAAGGCCGATCACCACCACCGACGCAACGATCCCCTGTTCGACCAGGGGCATAGGCACACCGGCCATTCCGAGGGTTCCGCCGACGGCCATGGCGACGACGAAGCTTGCGGGCCAGAGCCACAGGGCCCGCCCCCCGGCGAGGCCCGCCCACAGTCCGATCGCGACCATGGCGAGCAGGTGGTCGAAGCCGCCGAGCGGATGGGCGAAGCCCGAGGTGAAGGCATGGCCGTGCCCGACCCCCGTATGGGCCTCGGCCGCAGAGGCCATGGCGAGGAACGCGGCTGCGGGAAGGACGAGGCGGAGAGAGCGCATGGGATCGGGCCTGTGCTGGATCAGCGGATGGGATCGTGGACGGTGACGAGCTTGGTGCCGTCGGGAAAGGTCGCCTCGACCTGGATGTCGTGGATCATCTCGGCGATGCCATCCATGACCTGATCGCGCGAGATGACATGGGCTCCCGCTTCCATCAGATCGGCGACGGCGCGACCGTCGCGGGCCCCTTCGACGACATAATCCGTGATCAGGGCGATGGCCTCCGGATAGTTCAGCTTAACCCCTCGCTCCAGGCGCCGTCGCGCCACCATGGCGGCCATGGAAACCAGGAGCTTGTCCTTCTCACGCGGCGAGAGATTCATCGGCCTTCCTCAACAGGACCACACGCGCGGGATCGGCCCGCGCAGCAGTACCAGAATGTTCACCAGTGCGGTCCGGAGCGCAAATGGATCGGCGGCCAGCAGGCGGAGCGACAGGAGCCCGTCGAAGGCGCTGACGCCTGCCTCGACACCCTGCCCATGAACCTGCTCCAGCAGGAGCCTGACAGCCTCGACGCGTTGCTCGGCATCCGGCGCGACAAGGACGAGGCTCGCCGCAGCCACGGCCCCTGCCCCGCAGGCCCGGCCCTTCAGGGCATCCGCGACGCCGCCTTCGAACCTCAGGCCCTCGGCATAGACGAGCCGGCCGCCGCGCCTGATCCGCCAACGATCGAAGAGATAGGCGTGGTCCACCCGTTCACCGCGGGCGAGCCGGCCAAAAACGACGCTCTCGACCGCCAGAACGGTCGCGCCGGCATCCATGTCGACGGTCAACCGGCGCTCCAGTGCCGAGCCGTCGAAAAGGATGGCCTCCTGCGGCAGCCAGGCGAGGTCAGCGCCCGCGGCAACCCTGATCGCAGTATCGAAGTGACCGATCCCGCCGGAGGAGCGGTAGACTTTCTCGGCGGCCTGCGTCGTCACCACAGCCCGTGTCGCGGGGCCTGCCGTGATGTCCAGCACGAACCGATCGCCGCCGGTGATGCCGCCAGCGGTGTTGATCACCACGGCCTCAAGCGCCTCGCCAGGCTCGACCCGCGGCATCCGGATGCGCAGTCCGGCCTCCTGGTAGCACTCACGGATCACCGTGCCCCCGTCGCGCAGGCCAAGTGCGAGACGGCCGGCGCCATAGGTTCGCTGCATCCGCGCCCCGGGGGAGCGCCAGACGAATTCTCCTGCAGTCGACATATCGGCGACATTCGCCAGCATCTGCCCATGGCCCCCGCGAGGCGCGATTTTGGTCACCGCCCTGCGGCGTCGCAAGCACAGAAATTGTGCAGATCCGGGCAAGGTCCGACCAAAAGGAAGGCCTGCCAGAATCACGCCGCACCCGCATGATCGGGACGGGAACCTGCGGCCGGTTACCGCGTATTAACCTTCGCCAGGAACAATGACGATGAGACGTGCATCGCATCCCGTGTGAACTGGTTTCCTGCCGAAGAGCCTTGCGGCCTTTCCAGCGGGAGCGACCTGGAGACGACCTTGATGCATAATCTGCCGCCCATCGCCGCCGACCCGGGCCGACGTGCTGACGGTGTGGATCCGATGATCGCCAGTCTCGGGCGCCGCGGAGAGCTGTCGGATGCGGAGGCCTTCGCCGTTTTGCGCAAGCGCTTTCCCGAAACCGCCCTGTGCGAGCGGGTCGCCGCGATAGCCAACTGGCGTCGTGGCTGACCAGCGCTCTCAAGCGGCCGGCGGGTCGCTGTCAACGGGCGGCGTGGCAGCTGCGCGGGCTTCCTCCAGCGCCATCTTGCGGGCCTGCAGCGCGACGATCGGCAGCGAAACGAGATAGGCGAGCGAGCCGACCGCAAGCACTTCCCATGGATAGCTGAACAGCAGCGCAACAAAGGCGATGGCGGCGACGAAGATCGGCAGGACGCTTTCCCGCGGCACGCGCGCGCCGAATTTCTTACCCGAGAACACCGGTACTTTCGACACCATCAGGAGCGCGACGACGATCGTATAGGCGGTCGTCACGAGAGGCGGACTGAGCAGGTTCGGCAGACCGCTGCGCTCGAGATAGATCGGGAGCAGCAGCAGCACAGCGCCGGCCGGGATGGGAACGCCGGTGAAGAAATTCGCCATCCAGGCGGGCTTGTTGGGATCATCGATCTGCACGTTGAAACGCGCCAACCGCAAGGCCCCGCAGATCGAGAAAACCAGAACGGCGATCCAGCCGATCGGTCCTGCATTGTTCATGCCCCACAGGTAGAGGATCAGGGCGGGCCCGGCGCCGAAGCTGACGAAGTCGGCAAGGCTGTCCAGTTCGGCGCCGAATTTCGACGTGCCCTTCAGAAGTCTGGCGATCCTGCCGTCCATCGAATCCAGAATTGCCGCCAGGAGAACCAGATAGACGGCGATGTCGAATTTGGCCTCCAGGGCCATCCGCATGGCGCTGAGCCCGGCGCAGAGCGCCAGGAGCGTAATGAGGTTCGGGATGAGCAGGCGCATCGGCACCGGTCGGAACCGCCGGCGAGGTGGTTCGTTGCGATCCGGTGTGAAGGGCTGAAAAAGCGAGGACATGACGCGGACCCTAGCCTGAATCGGAGGGCGCGTCAGCCGATCCGAATAACGCGCTGCGGCTCATCCGAGGCCATGTCGGCCAGCACGGTTTCTCCGGCGACCGCGCGCTGGCCCTCCGCCACGAGCGGTTGGGCGCCCTCGGGGAAATAGACGTCGACGCGCGAGCCGAAGCGAATCATGCCGAAACGCTCGCCGGTCGCGAGCGGCTGGCCCTCGCCGACCCACCACACGATACGGCGAGCGATCAGCCCGGCGATCTGGACGACGCCGAAGGCACCGTAGCTGTTGCGAATGACAACGCCGTTGCGCTCGTTGTCCTCGGAGGCCTTGTCGAGATCGGCATTGAAGAACTTGCCCGGTCGATAGGCCATCTTCTCGATGGTTCCGCCGATCGGCGCGCGATTCACATGGCAATCGAAAACCGACATGAAAATCGAGACGCGGAGCATCGGGCTCGTGCCGAGGCCGAGCTCGACCGGCGGCGTCACCCGGGAGATGAGCGAGATGCGCCCGTCAGCCGGCGAGATGACGAGCCCGTCGCGCGCGGGCGTCACCCGGACTGGATCGCGAAAGAAGAAGATCACCCAGACCGTCAGAGCCAGCATCGGCCAGGTCAGCCAGGCGCCCCACCACAGCAGCAGCAGGGTGCCGACGCCGGCGATGGCGATGAAGGGGTAGCCTTCACGATGAACCGGAACGAAAACGGTGGTCCGGATGCTGTCGACGATCGACATAGATTCTCCACGCAAGGTTTCCGCACCGCGTCGTTCCGACGGGCAGAAGGCCGGCCCCCGGAAAGCCCGCTCCGTCAGGAAGCGGGAGCCGTGGTCTCGCCGTCGCCGTCACCGTCGGTTTCCCGCTTTTCAGCCGCCCGCTTCTTTTCCATGCGGGCGACGATGAGGATGCCGATCTCGTAGAGCCCGATGAGCGGAATGGCCAGCGACAATTGGCTGATGACGTCGGGCGGCGTGAGGACGGCCGCGACGACGAAGGCGATGACGATGAAATAGCGCCGCTTGCCACGCAGGAACTCGCTGTCGACAACGCCGATCTGGCCGAGCAGGGCAATGATGACCGGCAGCTGGAAGGAAATGCCGAAGGCGAAGATCAACGTCATGATCAGGCTGAGGTAATCCTCGACACGGCCCAGATACTGGATGGCCGTCGCCGTATCGCTCGGGGCCTGCTGCATGCCGAGCGAGAACAGCATGAGTGCCCGCATGACGAAGACGAGGACGAAGATGCCGCCGGTGAAGAAGCAGACGGGTGTCCAGATCAGATAGGGGCGGAACGCGTCCTTCTCGTGGGTATAGAGCCCCGGCGCGACGAACTTGTAGAGCTGGATGGCGATGATCGGAAAGGCCAGGAAGGCTCCGCCGAACATGCCGATCTTCAGCTGCGTGAAGAAATACTCGAGCGGCGCCGTGTAGATCAGCTTCACGTCCGCACGCGGAATGCTCAGATAGTCGGCAGCCCATTCGTAAGGCAGCACGAGAATCTGGAAGATCTGCTTGGAAAAGGCGAACGAAAAGATGAAGCAGACGAGGAAACCGGCCATCGCCTTGATCAGGCGCGACCGCAGCTCGATCAGATGCTCCATCAGCGGCGCCTTCGACGCCTCGATGGCATCCTCGTCCGCCTTCAGCTTGTCCTCGTGGGCAGGAGCGGACGTCATGCCTTGGTCTCTCCGGGGCGCTTGGCCGTCTCGGTGACGTTGTCGGCCGGCGAAGCGGCAGCACCCTGCCCGACAGATGACGCAGGAGCAGGCAATACCGGCTCGGCGGCGGGAGGCGGCGTTGCGGACATGAAGCCCGGCGGCGGATCGACCGGAGCCGCGCCGAGAGCAGGCGCAGAGGCAGGCGTTGTGAAGGCCGTCGGCGGCTCGATCGGAGCCGGCTTGAAGGCGTTCTGGATCGCCGCCGGATCCGCGGTGTAGGTCGGCGGGGCGGGAACGGCCTGGGCCAGCAGATCAGGCGCCGGCGGCCCGACCGTCCCGGGAGACGGCTGGCCCTTGATGTCGTCCACCGCGGACTTGATCTGATCGCGAGCATAGTCGATCGGATTGAACGTCGCCGTCGGAGTGGCGTTGACAGCCTCGGTCACGCTGTTGATCGAGGACTTGACCTTGTCGACCTCGGCCTCCTGAAGGGCCTGGTTGAACTGGTACTGGAAGTCCGAAGCCATGCGTCGCAGCTTGGCGAGAGCCTGCCCCATGCCCCTCAGGACACCGGGCAGCTCTTTCGGGCCGATGACGATCAGCGCGACAATGCCGATCAGTGCGATTTCGCCCCAGCTCAGATCGAACATGGCAATTCACCGTCCACACGCATGCGCGGGCCTAGGAGGAAAGCGGGCCCGGCGCCGCGAAGACCTGGCGCCTTAGCCGACCTTGGGAGCGGTGGCAGGTGCCTGCTCGGACGTGGTGGCAGCGGGCGCAGGGGCGACAGGCGGAGCCGCAGCGGGGGCCGGCGCCGGCTGATGATCGATGGTCGATGCAGGAGCTGCCTGCGCTGCAGGCGGCGTTTCCGGCTTGTCATCCTCGGCCAGGCCCTTCTTGAAAGCCTTGATGCCCTTGGCGGCATCGCCCATGAATTCCGAGATCTTGCCGCGACCGAACAGCAGCAGCACCACGATGGCGACGAGAATCCAGTGCCAGGCGCTAAACGTACCCATGACCTACTCCTTGACCGTTTGACACCGGCGTCCCTTGGCGGGTCTGCCGGAGCGATTGTTTCGTGCGGCCCTGGAACGACCGTTGGATTGGGAAACTATGCGGCGGGTGCGGCAAAAACAAGAACCTCGGACGCGGTAACGTCAACACCGACATCACGGCCCGGGATCAACCCCTCGGCGGAACGCACGCGAGCCTTCAGCGGAGCGTCCATTCCCTGCACAACAATCTCCAGAAGCTCGACTTCTCCGAGGAATCGGCGCGAAACCAGGCGTCCGGGCACGCACATACCGGCCGGTTTCGGCAAGATCGACTGCGGACGGATGGCCGCCACCGCCTGGGCCCCGTCGGCGAGGCCGGGCGCGGCAAAATATCCCACCGGGGTGATGAGCCGTCCGCCCTGCACGATGCCGGGCACCTCGTTGACGTCGGAGAAGAACCGCGCCGTATCGAGATCGGCGGGCGCCTGGTAGAGGTCGCGGGGCGCACCGATCTGGGCGATCCGTCCCTCGCGCATGAGCACGATGCGGTCGGCCATCCGCATGGCCTCCTCGGGATCATGGGTGACGACGATGCAGGTCGCCCGCGTCTCGCGCATCACCGCAAGGGTCTCATCGCGGATCGCATCGCGCAGGCGGCTGTCGAGTCCGGAGAACGGCTCGTCCATCAACAGGATGCTCGGCCGCGGCGCAATCGCTCGTGCCAGCGCCACGCGCTGCTGTTCGCCGCCCGACAGCGTATGCGGATAGTCGTTTGCGTGGTCGGCGAGACCGACGCGGCTGAGGGCCAGGCGTGCCGCCCGCTCCGCATCCGCCTTCGGCAGCGCCTTGAGGCCGAACATCACGTTGGCCAGGTTGCTCAGATGCGGGAACAACGCGAAATCCTGGAAGACGAGCCCGATGCCTCGCCGCTCCGGCGGCACGAAAGTCGAAGGGCCCGCGACCTCCCGGTGATCGATCAGCACCCGCCCCGACAACGGCCGCTCGATCCCCGATGCGATCCGCAGCAGTGTCGTCTTGCCGCAGCCGGATGGACCGAGCAGGCAGAGCACCTCGCCCGGGGCGACGACCAGCGATATGCCGGCGAGCGCCCGCACCGCCCCATAGCTGTGGACGACATCCTCGAAGGCAAGCGACGAGGCGATCGACGTCCCGGCGGTGCCGCGCCGTCCCCAGCCCGACACCGTATCCATCAGCGTCCGGTTCACGGCGCACCCCTGTCGGCCAGCGGCGTCAGCCCGAGATCAAGTTCGCCGCCATCGTCCGGTTCCTCGTCCTCGCGCAGCGCAAGATCGTCATTGGGGATGGGAATGCGGAAACCGGGAGGCAGGCGTCCGTCCAGCATGCCGGCAGCCTTCAGGTCGTCGAGGCCTGGGAGATCGCCGATGGCCTCGAGGCCGAAATGGTCGAGAAAAGCCGGCGTGGTGCCGAAGGTGACGGGTCGACCAGGCACCTTGCGGCGGCCGCGGATGCGCAGCCAGCCAGTCTCCATCAGCAGGTCGATCGTGCCTTTGGCCACGGTGACGCCACGGATCTCCTCGATCTCCGCCCGGGTCACGGGCTGGTGATAGGCAACAATCGCCAGGGTCTCCAAGGCGGCGCGGGACAGCTTGCGCTCGTCGGTGGTCTCGCGGTGGAGAAGGAAACTGAGATCCTCCGCCGTGCGGAAGGCCCATTTGCCCGCCACCCTCACGAGATTGACGCCACGCGGCGCGTAGAAGGCCTGCAGCGTCATGAGGAGCGACCGCAGATCGGCGCCGCGCGGCAGGCGCTCGGCAAGGGCTGCCTCGTCGAGCGGCTGGGCCGCGGCGAAGAGCAACGCCTCGACGATCCGCAATTGCTCGACCGGACCGTCGGCCAAGCCGACCGGCGCGCCGAGCCGCAGTTGTGCCGGATCGTCCATGTTGCGCTCATCGACCATGCGCGGCTTCTATCATGTCTCCGGCGGGTTGGAAGCTGGCTCTCCCCTGCGCTTTCGCATGAAGAGCGGCCCGAGAGGGCGGTCCTGGTGCAGTTCGAGCACGCCTTCGCGAACCAGTTCCAGGGTGGAGGCAAAGCTGGAGGCGAGGACGGTTGCCCGCTTGGCGTCGCTGACGAGGTAGTCGAGGAGGAACGTGTCGAGCGGGGTCCAGTCGGTCGCGGCGCCGACCAGCCGCTCGAGAATCTCGCGCGCCTCGGCGAGCGACCAGACGGTGCGATGCTCCATGGTCACATGGGAGAGCGCCGACTTCTCGCGCTGCTGGGCATAGGCGGTCAGGAGATCGTAGAGACTGGCCTCCCAGCGGCGCTCGGCAAGGGCGACGATCGGTTCGGGATCGCCACGGCCGAAGACGTCACGGCCGAGACGGTGGCGCGTCATCAGCCGTGCCGCAGCATCGCGCATGGCCTGCAGGCGCTGGAGCCGGAATGCCAGTACCTCCGCCAGTTCCGGTCCGGAGGGTTCGTCGCCCTTGGCGGGCTCGGGGATCAGCAGGCGAGACTTCAGATAGGCGAGCCAGGCGGCCATGACGAGGTAGTCGGCGGCGAGTTCGAGCCGCAGTTTCCGCGCCTCCTCGATAAAACCAAGATACTGGTCGGCAAGCGCGAGGATAGAGATCTTCGACAGATCCACCTTCTGGGTGCGGGCAAGCGCCAGCAGCATGTCCAGCGGCCCCTCGAACCCGTCGAGGTCGACAACGAAGGCCGGCTCGGCCGTGCCGCGATCGGCTGGCGTCTCGAAGGGCAGCACATTGCCGCCGAAGGGAATGGTCGTGCGGGCCATGGAAATTCCGATACGCGGGACCAGACCGGTCCCCGTGGCCCGATCATACGCTCAGCGCGTGGTCGGCGGCAAAGCCTGACGATGAGGGCGCCGTCTGTCGGCGCGCCAGCATGTCCTGGAACAATGCGAGGGCCTCGACCGGGTCCAACGGCTCGGGCAGGTGCCGGATGCGGCCGAGGGCGGCATCGGCCCGCCGACGGGCACGACCGGTGAGCCGGCGCGCCTCACTGGCCACCGCCATCATCTCGTCAAGCTTGCCGTTGCAGTGGAGCACGACGTCGCATCCCGCCGCATAGGAGCGCCGCGCGCGCGCGCCGAGCGACCCTTCGAGTGCGTTCATCGACAGGTCGTCGGTCATGACCAGCCCGTCATAGCCGATGGCGCCACGGATGACGGATTGAATCACGCGCCGCGACGTCGTTGCCGGACAGCGCGGATCGATCGCCGTGTAGACGACATGGGCGGTCATCGCGAGCGGCATGTCGGTGAGGGTACGGAACGGCAGGAAGTCATTTTCCAGCGCCTCGCGCGGCGCATCGACGACAGGGAGTGCAGCGTGGCTGTCGGCCCCTGCCCTTCCATGCCCGGGAATATGCTTCACCACCGGCAGGACGCCGCCCGCCAGCAGTCCTTCCGCCAGGGCGCGCCCCAGCGCTGCAACCTCAGCTGGAACCAGCGAGAAAGCTCTGTCACCGATCACGTCATGGGCACCCGCCACCGGCACGTCGAGCACGGGGGCGCAGTCGACGGTAATGCCAAGGCTCAACAGATCATGGGCCATCAGCCGCCCGGCGATACGCGCCATCGCGCGGCCATGCAGCGGATCATTGGCGGCAAGACCGGAAAAGATCCGCGCCGGAGGATATTTGGGCCAGAAGGGCGGCGAGAGCCGCTGCACCCGCCCGCCTTCCTGATCGATCAGGACGGGAGCGTCGGCACGCCCGACGGCGGCGCGAAAATCGCCGACAAGGCGACGGATCTGATCGGGATCGGCGCAGTTCCGCCGGAACAGGATCAGACCCCAGGGATCCAGGTCGCGAAAGAAGGCAGCCTCATCAACCGAAAGGGTGGTGCCGGCACAGCCGAGGATCAGAGCCTTCTCGGCCATGGCCTTGTGGCAGCGATCAGTTGAGGACGCAGGAGCCGCCGGCCGCCTTCAGCCGCTGGCAGAGCCCCTGGGCCTCGTCGCGGGAGAACGGACCGACCCGCAGCCGATGCCAGGTCCCGCGACCCGGGATTTCAGCTGTGCGGACATTCGGCGTCTGTCCCTGCAGCATCGGGAAGCGGCGGACAGCCGAGGTGAAAGCCGAACGCGCCTCCTGCTCCGACTGGTGCGACGAGATCTGGACGAAGGTCCCACCGCCGGATGTCGAGCCGGTGGAAACCGAAGCGGTCCGCTGCGGACCGAGATCGAGGGGCTGGACCTGGTTCGCGGGGCGAGCCGGGGCACGGCTGGGCTCGACAGGGGCCGCGGCAGCCGGCTCGGCCCTTGCGACCCGCACCGTCTGCACCGGACGCGGCGGAGGCACGGGCGAGGAACGGGTGTCGGCGGCAGCGAGTGCGGGAGCCGCTGCAGGAACCACGGACAGCGCTTGCTGCGGCGCGACGGGCGCGACAGGCCGCGTCGGCGGCGTCGCGCTCGGCGACATGATGGAGCCGTCAGGTCCGACCTGAACCGTCCGAACCCGGCGCGGCTCTTCGGCAACGCGAGCCTGGATCGGTGCGGCCGCCGATGGCGCGGCGACGGGTGCGGCGGCAGCCATCGCATTGACGTTGCGCACGACAGGCTGTCCGGGATCGGTGACAACGCCGGATGAGGTCCCCGGCGCGGGAAAGAGCGGAATGACGCGCGCCGGCGTCGGCGGCTCCTGAACCTGGGCCGCCTGCTCGCGCACGCTGACGGGGCGCTCCTCGCGCGCCACGACACGCTCGGCGCCGGCAGCGCGGTCCGCCACGGGCCTCGCCTCCTGCGCCTGCGGTGCGGCAATGCGTACCGGGGAGGAATCAGCCCGCACAACGCGGGCCTCCCCGACCGTGGTGCCGGAACCGGCCATGCCGCGATAGGCGTAGACACCGCCGCCGCCGATCACCGCGAGGCCAAGGACGGCTGCGATGGCCGTGACACCGGCACGGCGCCGGCGCGGCGGCGCATCGTCGGGATAGGCATAAACGTCCTCGGCGGCCGCAGAGGTCACCTGCGACGACGGCGCGTAGGTATCGGGCTCGCGCCCCTGTTTGCCACGCATGGCATAGGCGGCCCCGGCCGCACCCGCGACGCCAACGGCGCCGGCAGCCACATAGGCCCCCATATTGCCGTCGCGCAGCCGCTCGCCTTCGCCGAAGGAGCGCTCGAATTCCGCGGCGAGCCGTCGCTCGAGATCGTCCGCTGCCGCAGCCTCGCCCGGCCATGCCTCGTGCGAACCGCGCAAAGCGTCAATCGCGGCGGCATCGTCGTATCCGGTGACGGCAGCTGCCTCACGATGCTTGGCCAGTTCCGCTTCAAGGTCCTCCCAGTCGATGCCCTGCTCGTCCGACGTCGGCGCACGCAGCGGCATGGCGGGAATGGCAATCTCGTCATCGGCGGCTTCGGATGCGCCCAGGGCCGGATCGGAAACCGTATCCCGCGTGCGGGCGACCGTCTTCAGCAGATCCGCATAGCCGTCGTCCTGCCCGATGATCCGCGCGAGATCCGCGAGCGGATCGCTTCCCGGCCGGTCGGACATGGCAACCCCAGGCTCGCGGACCTCCCGGTCGTACGAATCGTAATCGCGATAGCTACGCACACTGCTCTCGTTGGCCATGGGCCCCGCCGTCGGTGGGCGCCGCTATCGACTACGCGCGGCGCGATCAACGCATTTCTTCGACGGCCTCGACGCCAAGGATCGCAAGTCCCGATCTGAGAACGGTCACGATACCCTGGACCAGCGCAAGGCGCGCCGTCGTTATTTGTCGATCATTTTCCATAATGAAGCGTAAATGCGGCGAATCTTTCCCGCGATTCCACTGGGAATGGAGGTCGGACGCAAGCTCGTAAAGATAGAATGCGACGCGGTGTGGCTCATGAGCCTGGGCTGCGGCCTCGATCAGCCGTGGATATTGCGCCAGGCGCTGGACGATGGCGAGTTCGCCAGGGTCGTCCAGCCGGTCGAGCGGCGCCGCTGCCAGCGCCTCGGCCGAAAGATCGAGATCTGCGATGGCGGCCTTGGCGTTGCGCAGGATCGAGCGGCCGCGCGCATGGGCGTATTGGACATAGAAGACCGGGTTGTCCTTGGACTGCTCCTTCACCTTGGCCAGGTCGAAGTCCAGCGTGGCGTCATTCTTGCGGTAGAGCATCATGAAACGGACGGCATCGCGTCCAACCTCGTCGACGACCTCCCGCAGCGTAACGAAATCGCCCGATCGCTTCGACATGCGCACCGGCTCGCCGTCGCGGAACAGCCGCACGAGTTGCACCAGCTTGACGTCGAGCGCGGCGCGCCCGCCGCTGATCGCCTTCAGCGCCGCCTGCATCCGCTTCACATAGCCGCCATGGTCGGCGCCCCAGACGTCGATCTGCTCGAGGAAGCCGCGATCAGCCTTGTCCTTGTGGTAGGCGATGTCGGAGGCGAAATAGGTATAGGACCCGTCCGATTTCATCAGCGGCCGGTCAACATCGTCGCCGAAGGCGGTCGAGCGGAACAGCGTCTGCTCGCGCTCCTCCCAATCGTCGTCATCCGCGCCCTTGGGCCTCTCCAGCACGCCCTCATAGATATGGCCGTCGGCCCGCAGGCTCTCGATGGCGCCGCGCACCTTGTCCACCGGGGCTTGCAGCGACCGCTCGGAGAAGAAGACGGCATGGCGGACATTGAGGGCGGCGAGGTCGCCACGGATCTCGTCCATCATGGCCGCGATCGCCGCGTCCCGGCAGATCGGCAGCCACTCGGCCTCGGGAACATTCAGGAGACGGTCGCCGTGTTGCGCCTTCAGCGCCTCGCCAACCGGCTTCAGATAGTCGCCGGGATAGAGGCCCTCCGGAATGGTGATGGTCTCGCCGAGGGCCTCGCGATAGCGCAGATGGGCCGAGCGACCGAGGATCTGCACCTGAGCCCCGGCGTCATTGATGTAATATTCGCGGGTGACGTCGAAACCGGCTGCGTCGAGCAGATTGGCCAGTGCGTCGCCGAACACGGCGCCGCGGCAATGGCCGACATGCATCGGGCCGGTCGGATTGGCCGAGACATATTCGACATTGACCTTGGTGCCCTTGCCAAGGGCGGCACGTCCGAAAGCATCGCCCGTTTCGACGGCCGACTTCAGCACGCGCGGCCAGACCGACGCCTTGACCGTCAGGTTGATGAAGCCGGGCCCGGCGATATCGACCCGGGCAACGTCGGCGACTGCGGCGAGCCGCGCGGCGATCTTCTCCGCGAGGTCGCGCGGCTTCAGGCCCGCCTCCTTCGACAGTACCATGGCGGCATTGGTAGCGAGATCGCCATGGGTCGGGTCGCGCGGCGCCTCCACCACGATCCGGTCGAGGGCGACCTCCGATAGGACGATGCCCTCCGAGGCGAGGCCGGCGACGGCCATGCGCACGTGCTGGGTGAAAAGAGCGAAGATGTTCATGCCGATACCTGACCAGAAGCGGTCGCCTCTAGCGCAGATCGGGGGTCTGGGCAAACAGGCGGCGGTGTTCGTCGAGCGCGTAGCGGTCGGTCATCCCCGCGATGTAGTCGGCGGCACGGCGCGCGCGGCGCGCTTCGTCGAGCAGCGCCACGCCGGCCGACCATTGCGGGGGCATGGCACTCGGATGTTCGAAATAGGCGGCGAAGAGGTCGCGCACCACGCCGGCAGCATCGCGGCGGATCGGCACGACCCGCGGATGCCGATAGACATTGGCGAAGAGAAACGCCTTGATCCCCTCGTCATAGGCGCGGATCGGCGCCGAAAACTGCACCAGCGTACGGCCGCAGCGGCGGATGTCGTCAGCGCTCGCCGGGGCCACCTCGCCGATGGCGCGCGTCGCCTCGGCGATAACGTCCTCCACCAGACGCGTGATCACCCGCCGCGTCAGCTCGTTGATCTCCCGCGGCTTCTCCAGCGCCGGATGCCGCGCGCGGATCTCGTCGAGGAACTGCCGCGCCAGCGGCACGGCGTCGCCGAGATCGTCAAGGGTGAAGAGCCCGGCCCGCAGCCCGTCGTCGATGTCGGCGGCATCATAAGCAATATCGTCCGCGATGGCCGCCGCCTGGGCCTCGGCGCTGGCATGGGTGGCCAGGTCGAGCGACTGCAGCGCATCATATTCAAGGATGGCCACGGGAATGCCGCGGTCACGATAGCGTTCGGTGGGCGTGCCGTCTGCGTTGAGCAGCGGGCCGTTGTGCTTGACCAGCCCCTCAAGCGTCTCCCAACTGAGATTCAGCCCGTCGAAGCCGGCATAGCGGCGCTCGAGACGGGTCACGATGCGGAGCGACTGGGCATTGTGGTCGAAGCCGCCATAGGGCCGCATCACCTCGTCGAGGGCGTCCTCGCCGGTATGCCCGAACGGTGTGTGGCCAAGGTCGTGGGCCAGCGCCAGGGTCTCGGCGAGGTCCTCGTCCAGCCCGAGCGCGCGTGCCAGCGAGCGGGCGATCTGCGCCACCTCGATCGTGTGGGTCAGCCGCGTGCGGTAATGATCACCTTCGGGCGAGACGAAGACCTGGGTCTTGTGCTTCAGCCGCCGGAACGCGGTGGCGTGGACAATGCGGTCACGGTCGCGGTGGAACTCGGTGCGGGTCGGCGACGAGGGCTCTGCGACCAGGCGGCCCCTGGACGTGCGGGAATCGCAGGCATAGGGCGCGAGAGGCGGGTAGAAATAGCTCGCGACAGCCATGCAGGTCCCCGGATGTTCCGCCGCTCCGGACTGAAGGCCGGCCAACAGTTTCCGCACAAAGGCTCCGGGGCGATTGACCGGGGCCATGGGCGCACATACCTATGCGGTGGCCCTGCCGCAAGGCGGAAGGCTGCCCTTTCCTGTGTTTCCGGCCTTGAACCGGGGAGACAAGCTCATGACCACCGATGTCGACACCCTCGCCCCCGCGGTGACGGTCACCGACCGGGCCGCAGCCCGTATCGCCAAGATCATGGTGGGAGAGCCGCCGGGCTCCATGCTGCGCATCTCGGTCGAGGGCGGCGGCTGCTCGGGCTTTCAGTACAAGTTCGATTTCACCACCACCCGCAACCCCGATGATTTCGCCATCGTCAAGGACGGCGCCACGGTTCTGGTGGACGAGATCTCCCTGCCCTACATGGCCGGCACGCAGCTCGACTGGGTCGACGACCTCATCGGCTCCGCCTTCAAGCTGCAGAACCCCAATGCCACAGCCAGTTGCGGCTGTGGCACCAGTTTCACGGTCTGATCAGTAGAGCGTGGCGGCGAGGCGCGCCGGCAGCGCCTTGTCGTAGGCCTCGACGTCGAAGCCTGCCCCCGCGCCCTTGAGCATCTGGCCAGGGGTCGGCAGTTCCGACCGGTCGCGCTGCGCCGCCGGATCCCAAAGCCGCGAGCGGACCAATGCTTTGGCGCACTGGAAATAGACGCTCGCCACGGTGATGACGAGGCCTGTCACCGGTACCTTACCGTCCAGGGCCGCCGGCTCCAGCAGTGCGGGGTCGGTGGTGATGCGGCCATGGCCGTTGATGCGAAGGGTCTCGGCGACGCCCGGCACGAGGATGAGCAGCGCGACGCGCGGGTCCCGCACGATGTTCAGGAGGCTGTCGATGCGGTTGTTGCCTCGCCGGTCCGGGATAAGCAGCGACTTGTCGTCGAGAACACGGATGAAGCCCGGCGGATCGCCGCGCGGCGTCGCATCGAGCCCCTCGGGTCCGGCTGTGGCGAGGACGCAGAAGGGCGACGCTTCGACCAGGGCGCGATATTGCGGCGTCAGCGCGGGAACCTCCTTGGTGAGCGAGGCCTCGCTGGCCGGCCCGTAAAGCGCCCTCAGCCCCTCTTCGTTGTCGATCCACATGAACCCGTCTCCTGTCGGCTGCTGTCGTGGCAGGGGCGACCGCATCCCAAGCTGGCGCTACACTGCCCCTGGCAAGAATCGCAGGACCCGTCATGATCGTCGCCACGTGGAACGTCAATTCCGTCAAGATCAGGGTCGAGAACACCCTCGCCTGGCTGAAGGAGCGCGATCCTGACATCGTCTGCCTGCAGGAGCTGAAATGTGTCGACGAGGCCTTCCCGCGGGAGGCCTTCGAAAGCGCCGGCTACAATGTCGCGGTGCACGGGCAGAAGACCTATAACGGCGTCGCCATCCTTTCGAAGCTGCCGCTTGAGGACGTGACCTCTCGCCTGCCAGGCGACGACGCGGACGAACAGGCCCGCTACCTGGAGGCGGTCGTATCGACCTCCTCGGGCGCCGTCCGCATCGCCAGCCTCTACCTGCCCAACGGCAATCCGGTCGGCACGGAGAAGTTCACCTACAAGCTTGCCTGGATGGACCGGCTGATCCGGCATGCCCGCAACCGCCTGGCGCTTGAGGAGCCCTTCCTGCTCTGCGGCGACTACAACGTCATTCCGATGCCGGAGGACGCGAAGAACCCCAAGGACTGGACGGGTGATGCGCTGTTCCAGCCGGAAAGCCGGAGCAAGTTCCGCCAACTCGGCGCGCTGGGCTTTACCGATGCGCTGAGGGCTTGCGACGACTCGGTCGGGCTCTACTCATTCTGGGATTATCAGGCCGGGGCCTGGCCGCGGAACAATGGCATCCGCATCGACCACCTGATGCTGTCGCCACAGGCCACCGACCGGCTGGTGACGGCTGGTATCGACAAGGACGTGCGCGGCTGGGAGAAGCCAAGCGATCACGTGCCCGTCTGGTGCGAGATCCGGGTCTGACGCAATTCCACCCGCATCGGCATGCCGCCAGCGGGGCGCAGGGTCAGCCGCGTCGTCGGCATGGGTCGGTGGTCGGGCAGCGGCACGAAACGCAGCCGGCGGATGAGGGTCACGAGGATCGCCACCGCCTCGATCTGCGCGAAGGCTGCCCCGATGCAGATTCGCGGGCCGGCACCGAAGGGCAGATAGGCACCGCGATGGAACTGGCGGGCCTTGTCGGGGGCAAAGCGGTCGGGATCGAATGCCGCCGGGTTGTCCCAGATCAGCTTGTGGCGGTGAACCGCATAGACCGGAATGTAGACTGGCGTTCCCTTGCTGATGTGCATGTCGCCGAGCATCACGTCCTCCGCCGCGATGCGCGGGATGATCGGCGCCGGCGGATAGAGTCGCATGGCCTCCTGGATGACCTGCTTGGCATAGACGAGGCCGTCGATGTGGCTGGCCTCAACAGGCCCCTCCCCGACAACGGTGGCGACCTCCTCGACCAGCCGCGCCTCAACGGCCGGGGCATTGCCGATGAGCCAGAGCGCCCAGGTGAGCGCCAGCGCCGTCGTCTCGTGGCCTGCCACGACGAAGGTCAGGAGGTTGTCGGCGAGTTCGGCATCCGTCATGGCACGGCCCGTCTCCGGGTCGGTCGCGGCGATGAGCGCGTCGAGCAGGTCCGGCTCCGCGAGGGGTTCAGCCCGACGTTCGGCAATGACCCGTGCCATCTCCTGGCGGAGAAAGCGGTTGCCGGCCATCGCCCGGCGGCGGCCCGGATAAGGCAGCCATTCCGGCAGCTTCAGTGTGGTGTAGGCGGCGATCCAGCCGACCGTATCGAAATAGCGCGAGATCTCCTCGCCGAAGCGCCGGGTATCGAAGCGCGTCCGACCGGAGAGCATGGTCTCGACGATCACGTCAAAGGTCGTCTCCATCATGGCCTCGGCCATGTCGACGGTAGCCCCGGATACAGCGCCGAGCCGCTCGATCGTCGCATCGGCCGAAGCGCCGAATGTCGGCACGAAGGAGAGCAGCGTGCCGTGCCGGAAGGGCGGTGAGGCGGCGCGGCGCTGCCAGCGCCAGGCAGCACCCTCGGCGGTGAAGATCGAGTCGTTGCCGACAGCCGGGCCGATGGTGCGGCGGATGATCGGCGCCTTGGGGAACGACGCGGCCTTCGCCACGAGCACCTCGTCGACCAGCGGCGGATCCATGACGAAGAGCAGGTCGCGCTTGCCGAAGGGGACGCGGTGGACCTTTTCCTCGAAGACCGCCTGCGGCCAGGTGGCAAGTGGGTTGTCGATCAGGCGGCGCAGGAAGGCGATGAAGCCCAGCGGATCCTGCGGATGCACGAGGACCTCGGGCGTGAACAGCGCGCTATCCGCCGCCGTCATTCCGCCCAGCCCATCATCGCCGGACAGTCTTGATCCAGGTCTCGACCATCCGCAGCGCAACGCCCCGCTCGTCGTCGGAGGCCTGCCGCATGGCCTCTTCGTACATTTCGCTGATCCAGGGCTCGTTCTCGCTCGCCGATTCCTTGGCGAGCGTCAGGAACATGAGACCGCGCGGCGCGGCGCGCGGCACATCGCGGCCGGTAAAAAGCATGTGGCCCAGCACGGCCTGCGCCTGATGGTGGCTTTTCTGCGCCGCGAGTTGCAGCCAGCGGGCCGCCTGACGCGGATCGCGCGGTGCGCCCTTGCCCTCGAGCAGCATGCGTCCGAGACGGAACTGGCCGTCGGCATCGCCGAAAGTCGACGCCGCATAGAAATAGAGCTCGACGGCCTTGCCAGGATCGGGCCGCACATAGGTGTTGGGAATGCCCTCGACGAGGTAATTGCCCATGGCGACAAAGGCAGAGGAGATGAACCGCGCGTCGGGCGAGTTCGGCCCCTCCTCGCGCCGCGTCATGGTGATCTGGCGGAAGGTCTCGAAGGCTTTCAGGTCGGACCGGGCGACGCCCTCGCCTTCCATATACATCCGGCCAAGGCGCCAGGCGGACGCCGCATGGCCACCGCTCGCGGCATATTGCAGCGCCGTCACGGCTTCGGCGGTCCGACCGTCGCGCAGCGCACGACCATAGGCGCGGAAGGCGTCGAGAGCGGAGCGGGCATCACCGGCAGGCTGGCCGTCGAACGCCCACGCGCCGCCCGTCGGCAGAGCCGCCGCCATGACCGTCGCCACAAGGACGACACGCACGCTGAGACGATCAGATATCCGCATAGACGTGCTTTTCCCCGGCGCCGCCCGGATGGGTCACCGCGCCGTCAACCGCAGGTCCGACCTGCTGGGCGAATTTCCAGATGGCGCCCGAGCCGTATTCCGTCGGTTTCGGGCCTGACCAGTCCTTCTTACGCGCCCGCAATTCGGCAGCCGTAAGGCGAACTTTGAGCGTTCCCTTGACGGCGTCGATTTCGATCATGTCGCCGTCGCGCAGCAGCGCGATGGGGCCGCCGACCTGCGCCTCCGGCCCGACATGGCCGATGCAGAAGCCACGAGTCGCGCCCGAGAAACGGCCATCGGTGATGAGGGCGACCTTGTCGCCCATGCCCTGGCCGTAAAGCGCGGCGGTGGTTGCCAGCATCTCGCGCATGCCCGGTCCGCCTTTCGGACCCTCATAGCGGATGACGATGACCTCGCCCTCGCGGATGGTGCGGTCAGTGACCGCCTTGAAGCACTCTTCCTCGCGGTCGAAGCAGCGCGCCGGCCCCTTGAACTTCAGCTTCTTCATGCCGGCGACCTTCACGATCGCCCCGTCCGGCGCCAGGTTGCCCTTGAGGCCGACGACGCCGCCGGTCTTGGTGATGGGCCTCGTCGTCGGATAGACGACATCCTGGTCCGGGTTCCACTTCACCGAAGCAAGGTTCTCGGCCATGGTCCGGCCGGTCACGGTCATGCAGTCACCGTGCAGATAGCCGCCGTCGAGCAGCGCCTTCATCAGCAGCGGGATACCGCCGGCCTCGAACAGGTCCTTGGCGACATATTTCCCGCCCGGCTTCAGGTCGGCGATATAGGGCGTCTTCTTGAAAATCTCGGCGACATCGAAAAGGTCGAACTTGATGCCGCATTCATGCGCCATGGCCGGCAGATGAAGGGCCGCATTGGTCGAGCCACCTGATGCGGCGACGACTGTCGCGGCATTCTCCAGCGCCTTTCGGGTGACGATGTCGCGCGGGCGGATCCGCCGGGCGATCAGTTCCATGACCTTTTCGCCCGCCGCATAGCAGAAGGCGTCGCGAATGTCGTAGGGCGCCGGTGCACCGGCCGAATAGGGCAAGGCCAGCCCGATCGCTTCCGACACGGTCGCCATGGTGTTGGCGGTGAACTGGGCGCCGCAGGCGCCAGCCGAAGGGGCACCCACCCGCTCCAGTTCATCGAGATCGGCGTCCGACATGGCACCGACCGAATGCTGACCGACAGCCTCGAACAGGTCCTGGACCGTCACCTGCCGGCCGCGGAACGTGCCCGGGAGGATCGAGCCGCCATAGATGAAGATGGAAGGCACGTTGAGGCGCACCATCGCCATCATCATCCCGGGCAGCGACTTGTCGCAGCCGGCGAGACCGACCAGAGCGTCATAGGCATGCCCGCGCATCGACAGTTCGACCGAGTCGGCGATGATCTCGCGGGACGGCAGCGAGGACTTCATGCCGGCATGGCCCATGGCGATGCCGTCCGTGACCGTGATGGTGCAGAATTCCCGCGGCGTGCCCTGGGCGGATTCGACACCCTTCTTGACCGCCTGAGCCTGGCGCATCAGGGCAATGTTGCAGGGCGCCGCCTCGTTCCAGCAGGTGGCCACGCCGACGAAGGGCTGGTGGATCTGCTTCGTGGTCAGCCCCATCGCGTAGAGATAGGAGCGGTGCGGGGCCCGCGACGGGCCCTCAGTGACGTGCCGGCTGGGCAGCTTGGACTTGTCGAAAGTGGGGCCGCTCATCGCACAACTCCCGCATGAAACGAACCGGACGGGACGCTGGGCGAACACTGGAAACGAAATGCAGGGGTCATTGACGCGGCGGCCATGGGAAGGTTCCACGCTGGAGCGGGAACGGGACATTTACCGCTGGTTTTTTGCGCTTCGGCCTGTGGCGGGATTGCGGCAAAACATGGTGAACGGATCGCGCCGATGAGAGCCGTTCCAGTCTGTTGCCAAAAGGACACGAAAAAGGCCGGCGGGCTTAGCACGCCGACCTGTCCGATGCGACACCAGGCGATAGAGCCGCCCTGTGGCGACCTCAGCCGAGTGCCGCCAGTCTCTGCAGCGCGGCCTCGACGCTCTTGCGCCGTTCCGCCGCCTCGGCGCGCTTTTCGTGCTGTTCCGCCACCACGTCTTCGGCGGCCCGCGCCATGAAATTGGCATTGGTGAGCTTGGCATCGCAGCGCGCGATGTCGCTCTCCGCCTCCTTCAGCGCCTTGGCAAGGCGGGCGCGCTCGGCGGCGACGTCGATCAGTCCGGCCATGGGCAGAGCGAGCGTCTCGCCGCGCACGACGATCTGCACGGACCCCTGCGGGGCCTCGGCGGCAGCCGTGATCCCCGACAACCTCGCAAGGCGGTTGAGGAGGTCGCCATAACGCTCGGACAGAGATCGCGTCTTTTCCGAGGGAGACAGCAGGACCAATGGCACCTGCGTGCCCGGCGCGATGTTCATTTCGGCCCGCACGGAGCGGATGGCGGTGATCGCATCGACCAGCCAGCCGATTTCCGCCTCCGCCGCTTCGTCGGCGAGCCCGTCGAGTTGCGGCCAGGGGCTGAGCGCCAGGACGCCCGCGCGCGCGGGACCCGTCTCGCCCGTCACCGCCCACAATTCCTCGGTGATGAAGGGCATGAACGGGTGCAGCAGCTTCAGGATCTGGTCGAGGGTCCAGGCTGTGGCTGCCCGCACCTCGGCCTTCGCGGCTTCGTCGCTGCCGGTGAAGATCGGCTTGGCGAATTCAAGGAACCAGTCGCAGAAGATGTTCCAGACGAAGCGGTAGGTGGCGCCGGCGGCCTCGTTGTAGCGATAGGCCTGGATCGCCGCCTCGGTCTCGGCCACCGCTTTCGCCGTCTCGCCGACGATCCACTTGGCGAGTGTCGTCTTCACCGCCGCAGGGTCGAAGTCTGCCACACGCTGGCATTCGTTCATCTCGGCGAAGCGGGCTGCGTTCCACAGCTTGGTCGCGAAATTGCGATAACCCTCGACGCGCGAGCGCGCGAATTTGACGTCGGACCCCTGGCTCGCCTGGGCCACCAGCGCGAAACGCAGCGCATCGGCGCCGAACTCGTCGATGAGGCCGAGCGGATCGACCACATTGCCGAGCGTCTTCGACATCTTGCGACCTTTGTCGTCGCGCACCAGACCGTGGATGACCACGTCCGAAAAGGGCTTGTCCCCCATGAAATGGAGACCCAGCATCATCATCCGGGCCACCCAGAAGAAGATGATGTCGAAGCCCGTGACCAGGGTCGAGGTCGGGTAGAAGCGCTTCAGCTCCGGAGTCTCGTCCGGCCAGCCCAGTGTCGAGAAGGGCCACAGTCCCGACGAGAACCAGGTGTCGAGCACATCGGGGTCGCGGGTCAGCGCCACCCCTGCCCGGCCGAAATGCGCGTCCGCCTGAGCCTGGGCCTCGGCTTCGGTGGAGGCCACGAAGACCGCGCCGTCCTCGGCATACCAGGCGGGAATCTGGTGGCCCCACCAGAGCTGCCGCGAGATGCACCAGGGCTGGATGTTCTCGAGCCAGCGGAAATAATCGCCGGCGAAACGCTCCGGCACGAACCGCGTCTCGCCCCGGCGCACCGCCTCCAGAGCCGGCTTGGCCAACGTTGCGGCGTCGACATACCACTGTTCGGTCAGCCAAGGCTCGACCACGGCGCCGCCGCGCTGGGCATGCGGCACCATGTGGGTATGCGGCTCGATCTTCTCGACCAGCCCGAGCGCCTCCAGGTCCGCCACCACCTTCTTGCGCGCTTCGAAACGCGGGAGTCCGCGATAGGCCTCCGGTGCGTTCTCGTTCACCACCGCCGAGGCGTCGAAAATGTTGATGAGCGGCAGGTCGTGCCGCTTGCCGACCTCGAAGTCGTTGAAATCGTGGGCCGGCGTGATCTTCACCGCGCCCGATCCCTTCTCGGGATCGGAATAGGTGTCGCCGACGATCGGAATCTCGCGCCCAACCAGCGGCAGCACCACCGTCTTGCCGATGAGATGCCGATAGCGCTCGTCATCGGGATGAACGGCGACGGCCGTGTCGCCGAGCATGGTCTCGGGCCGCGTCGTCGCCACCGTGATGAACTGGGTCGGGTCGTCCTTCAGCGGATACTGGAAATGCCAGAGTTGGCCCTTCACCTCGAGCGAATCGACTTCGAGGTCGGAGATGGCCGAACGGAATTCCGGGTCCCAGTTCACCAGACGATTGTCGCGATAGATCAGGCCCGCCTTGTGCAGGTCGACGAAGACCTTGGTAACGGCACGGACCATCTGGTCGGAGGCCTCGCCATGCGCGCCCATGGTGAAACGCTCGCGCGACCAGTCGCAGGAGGCGCCGAGACGCTTGAGCTGGTTGAAGATGGTCCCGCCGCTCTCGGCCTTCCATTCCCAGACTTTCTCGATGAACTTCTCGCGGCCGAGATCGCGCATGTGGATCTGCTTCTCGGCGAGTTGCCGCGACACGACGAGCTGGGTCGCGATGCCGGCATGGTCCGTCCCCGGCTGCCACAGCACGTCCTTGCCGCGCATGCGCTCATAGCGGCACAGCACGTCCTGCAGCGTGTTGTTGAGGGCGTGGCCCATATGCAGCGAGCCCGTGACGTTCGGCGGCGGGATCATGATCGCATAGGTTTCGGCGCCCGCCCGGTCTGGCCTTCCTGCCCTGAAGGCCTCGGCCTTGTCCCATGCGGCCGCGATACGGGCCTCGATATCCTTGGGCGAATAGGTCTTCTCGAGCATGACGGTCCGGCGGCGTTCCAGCGTTGGGTGCGCACCAAAGCCGCGCCCGGACCGAGAAGTCAACATTTCTGCCATGCGAAGCCGTCACTTGCCGCATTGCGGAAACAGGGCACATAGGCTGTCGATGACACAGCCTGCCGCCGATGTGCCGCCTTCCGACGCCGTGCCATGGCGGGCCCTGTTCCTCCTGGGGTCGGCCTCCTTCGCCTCCTCGGCGGGTTTGCGCTTCTGCGATCCGCTGCTGCCCAAGCTGGCCGACGCCTTCCAGACCACACCTGGCGCAGCAGCGATCGTCGTCACCGCCTACGGCCTCGCCTACGGCGGCTTCCAACTGGTCACCGGCCCGCTCGGCGACCGCTATGGCAAGGTTCGCATGATCGCCCTCGGAGCCACGCTCTGCGGCCTTTTCACCCTCGCCTGCGCCTTTGCGACCTCACTGGAGCAGATCGCCCTGTTTCGCTTCCTGGCGGGGCTGACGGGCGCTGCCATCATTCCCAACTGCCTGGCCTTCATCGGCGACACGATCCCGCTCGCCCAGAGGCAGGCGGTGCTAGCCCGCTACATGATCTTCATGAGTTCGGGCGCCATCAGCGGCCAGGCCGTGGGCGGCCTGCTCGCCGATGCCTTCGGCTGGCCGGCGGCCTTCGTCATGGTGGGCGGCTTCATGATTGCCGCCGGTTTGACGCTCACCATCCAGCTGCGCAGCAATCCCGTCCTGTCGCGTCGCACCGCGGTCCCCACCGGCGGCCTCGTCGGCTCCTTCCGCCAGATCCTCGCCAGCGGTCGCAGTCCGCTCGGCCGCCTAGTGCTCGTAACGGTGACGGCGGAAGCGGTGCTCTATATCGGCGCCTTCACCTTTGTCGGCGCCCACCTCCACGACAAGTTCGAGGTAAGCTTCACGGTCATCGGCATCATGACGGCGCTCGCGGCCGTCGGCGCCGTCGCCTATTCGTCCTTTGCGCCGATGCTGCTGGCGCGGTTCTCCCAGGCGAGCCTCCTCGTCCTGGCGGGCGCTGCCTTCAGCCTCAGCTTCGTGGTCATCGCGCTCTCGCCTTGGCTCTGGCTCGTGGGGGTGGCGATCGTGCTCTGCGGCGCAGCCTTCGCGCTGTTCCACAACGCGCTGCAGATCATGGCCACGCAGATCAACCCGGACGCGCGCGGCGCCTCCATCGCGACCTTCGCCTTCTGCTTCTTCGCCGGTCAGACGCTCGGGGTCCTATGCACCAGCGTCATGTTCGACCGCTTCGGCCCCGAGCCGATCTTCCTGATCGCAGCAGCGCTGACGCCGGTCATGGCACTGGTGTTCCGCGCCCGGCTGAAGTCCCTGCAGAAAGCCTGAGCCGGTTCAGCGACCGGGGCCGCGCGAGACGCGCTCGATCTCGGCCCGCACCAGCCGTTCGACCAACTGCGGCAGGTTGTCGTCGAGCCAGGTCTTCAGCATCGGTCGCAGCATGTCCCGCAGGAGATCCTCGATCGTGCGGTTGCCACCGACCATCATGGAGCTCGCCAGGGAGCCGAAAGCGGCCCCGACGGCGGCATTCGCCTCGGCAGAGAGCAGCGCAGACGCTGCCATGGGCGGCGGGGGCGCGGCATAGCGCTCCGGAGCCGGCGGCGCATCGATGAAGTCGAGATCGGCCCGCTGGGAGATCGGCTTGATCATGCCCATGCGTTCAGGAACGGCGTCGGCCTTGCTCAGTTCGAAAATGTCGGGTTCCGGTGGCGCCGCCTTGGGCGGAGCCGGAGGTGGCGGCGGCGGCGGGGGTTCCGGCTCCTCGTCCATCGCGTCGAAGCCGGCGAGCAGCGCGTCGATATCGTCCTGCGACTTCGGCGCTTCCTCGGCAGCTGGTTCGGGCGCCGGCGGCGGGGGTGGCGGCGCGGCCTTGGCAGCCGGCGCCTTGGCCGGTTCGTCGTCAGCGATGATCCTGCGGATCGACGCCAGGATTTCCTCCATCGACGGTTCGTTCGCCTTGGCCGCCTGTGACATCCCCGCCCACCTCAACAGTCGCACGCATCAGAAGCGAAGGGCAAAAATTTGGCCCAAAGGCCGAATCGCTCCCGAATCAACACCGCCGACTATGCACCGCCACGGCATCTATCGCCAACGCGCGGCGATCCGATCCACAGCCAAAGTCGGTCGCAGGGCGCGGCCGGAGGCTGGATCAGCGACCATCCGGCGTACGAACGCCAATCCACTGGTCGCGGACCTGATTGTAGTGGGTTGTGGGATCGAAGATCTCGGTGCGCAGCGCCAGCCGGCTGCCGTTGAGCCGGCCCATTGCGGCAAGGACCGAATAGGACAGAACGACGCGGTCACGCTGGGCACGCACCAGTGCGACGCGGGCTTCCGTCAGGGTCTGGGTGGCGTTCAGAACGTCGATGATGGTCCGCTGGCCGACCTTGTATTCCTCGCGGATGCCGTTGACGGCGATGTCCTGCGACCGCACCTGCACCTCGGCCGCCTGGATCTGCGCGCGCGACGCTTCGAGCGCAGCCCATGACTGGGTGACGGCCTGCCGGACGCTGGCCGCCGCCGTTTCGATCTGGATGCGGCGCTGACCATAGGCTTCCTTGGCCGCCCGGATGGTCGCGTAGTCGCGGCCACCATTGGCAAAGATCGGAATCGTCAGCGTCATGCCGACGGCCGCAGACAGAGACTGGCCGCTCGAGGCGGACTGTTCCGCGGCGCGGGTGAGGCTCGCCGACAGCCCCAGCGTCGGGTAGAGCGCCGATTCGGCGATCCGGACCTGCAGCAGCTGCGAATCCGCACCGTGACGGGCGCCCCGAATGGCCGGGTGCTCGCTCTGCCCGGCGATGACCGCAGCATCGAGATTGCGTGGCAACAGCCGCTCGATCGTACGGGCCGGCGTGAGCCGGGCCGGCTGGACACCGACCTGCTGCATGTAGACGGAACGCGCATTGGCAAGATCGGCTTCGGCGCCAGTGGCAACCGCGATGGCCGCCTGCAGCGCGGATTCGGCGAGTGCGACGTCGGTGCGGGTGACCTCGCCAACATTGAACCGATCGCGGGTCGCACGCAGCTGCTCGCGCAAGACCTCGACATTGCGGCGCCGGAGGTCGAGGACCGCCTGCTCGCGCAGGACGTTCATATGGGCCGTGGCAGAGGCGAGAAGGACGGTCTGTTCGGTATTGCGCAGGGTTTCGCGCGCCGCCAGGACGTTCTGGTCCGCCTGCCGAACCGAATTGGTCGTGCGGTTCCCGTCAAACAGCGGCTGGGTGACGGACAGAGTCGCCGCACGGGGCAGCGAACGGACGGTGCGCGCCGATCCCGGACCCGTCCCGAGATAGGCCGAGGAACCGACGCTCGATTCCGTGTACTGCCCGGCGGCGGTGATCGTCGCATTGACCGAGGGACGATAACCCGAGAGGGCCGCAGGAACCCCTTCATTAGCCACCCGGACACCGGCGCGTGCAGCATTCAGGTCGGGATTGTTGCGATAAGCCTGGACGAGTGTTTGCTCGATGGATTGGGCCCGGGCGGGCAAAGCGGAAAAGACAATGGAAGCGAACGCAACGGACACAACCGTCGCGGAGCGCGCGCGAGACATCGTGGCTCCGGGCATGGACAACACCTGCTATTTGGCGCCACCCCGGAGCGATCCGCCACGACCCCAAGGCACTGACGACAATGAATAATGAAAACCGCGTCCTTAGGAAACCCCTGCGGTACGTGTGGTCGATGCTTCGCTGTCCGGGTGGGACAAGTCGGCAACACTTGTCGCTACGTCAGAAGACGAAGCCGCGCGGCGCCGCAAAGCCCGGCAACAGGGGAATCGCGGCGTCGAAAGCCGGTCTGATGCTGAACTCCTGTCCGATCCTGACATGAATCATGCATTTGGCGGCCCGTCCGGTGCCGACTACCGCCACGAGGCGACCGCCCTCGGCCAGTTGCGCGAGAAGGCTTTGCGGCACCACCTCGGCGGCACCTTGGAGCAGAATCACGTCAAATGGGCCGCGATCCGCCGCCCCCGCACCGAGCGCTGCCTCAACGACTGCGATGTGCGATTCGCCGCCGAGCGCCTGGCGCGCCTGCGCCGCGAGGTCGCCATCCTCCTCCAGGGCAACGACCGAACCGCCGATGCGCCCGAGGACAGCGCTGGAATAGCCAGTGGCTGCGCCGACATCGAGGACCTTGTCGGCTGGGCCGATCCCAGCCGCCTGGATCATCCGCGCCAGAACCATCGGCTCCATGAGATAGCGCGCCGTTCGACTGCCAGTCTCGCCCTTCACCGCGAGGTCGTCGTCCAGATAGGCGAGCGCGCGCAGCGCATCGGGGACGAAATTCTCCCGCGGCACCGCCATCAATGCTTCGACGATGCGGCTGTCTGTCACATCGTTGACCCGGATCTGGGTGTCGACCATGGTGCGGCGCGCCCGGGCAAAATCCATCATGGGCTCAATCCCTCGATCGCCGCACCGTCACGATGCCGGCAGGCCGTCTCGTTGGGTCGTGTTTACCGGTGGTACAGCCAAGAACGCAAGGCGCCTGACATCAGCCCAGGGTTGTTGCGAGCCCCCCGCCCCCATGCTAGAGCGAACGCACTCCGCACCGGCTCGTCCGGTGATGACGGGATGGCCTCGTGGCGGAGTGGTTACGCAGAGGACTGCAAATCCTTGCACCCCGGTTCGATTCCGGGCGAGGCCTC
>JAIEPJ010000275.1 GCA_019749835.1 Phreatobacter sp.
GCGGCGGGCGGCTGTCGGACTGGCGCGCGAGGGCCGGCTTGTCATCCTGCGCAAGGGCAAGCCGGTCGATCCCAATGACTTCCGCGGCGTCTACCGCCTCACGGTGCCGCGCCAGGACTGACCTCACGGCCCCGGCAGCAGGGCGTCGCTGCGGCCGCCCAGCCGATAGGCGACAAGCCCCAGCCATTCCCGCACCATGCGGTCGACGAGATCAAGGCCGCGGCTGACCGGCAGGATCGGCCCCCAGAGCTCGCCTGGCCGTCCCCGCGTCTCGAAATCGGTGGGATAGGCGATCACGGTCCAGCCAGCCTTGCGGAAGATGCCGAAGGAGCGCGGCATGTGCCAGGCCGAGGTCACCAGGAGCCAGGTCTCGCCCGGCCGGGGCTGCACGAGCGCCCTGGTCAACACGGCGTTCTCGTAGGTGTTGCGGCTGTCGCGCTCCAGCGTGAGCCGGGCAGGATCGATGCCGATCTGGCGGAACAGCGCCTCCGCCGCCCCCGCCTCGTCCAGCGCTTCTCCGCGGAACACCGCGGCAGAGCCGCCGGTGAAGACGAGCCGCGCGGTGGGAAAGCGCCGCGCCAGCGCCACCGCCTCGGTGATGCGGCCGGGAGCCGACCCCATGGTCGGCTGTCCCCGCGCCGCCGTGGTCAGCGGGTCCATCGAACCGCCGAGGACGATAATGCCCGTCGGCGCCGCCATGTCCGGCCCCGGGATCGGGAAGCGGTTCTCCAGCGGTGCGGCGAGCCAGAGACCGAGCGGCGAGAGGCCGCAGACGGCGAGGCCGAGCGCCCCGGTGACGACGAGGCGCCGCCCTCCCCGGCTCCAGCGGGTGAAGATCAGCACGGCGCCGACCAGCACGAGGGCCGTCAGCACGTTGGAGGGCGCCGCGAACCACCAGAGGATCTTGGAGAGGTAGAAGAAGACGTGGTTGGCGAGGGTCACGGGCGCTCCCGGCGGCACGGAACAGGAGGGCCCCGGACGAGCCCCGGGACAGGAACCGCCTCACATCGTCTTGTTGAACAGTTCGCGCCCGATCAGCATGCGGCGGATCTCGCTCGTGCCTGCGCCGATCTCGTAGAGCTTGGCATCGCGCAGCAGCCGTCCCGTGGGATAATCGTTGATATAGCCGTTGCCGCCGAGGAGCTGGATGGCGTCGAGCGCCATTTTCGTCGCGTTCTCCGCGGCATAGAGGATGGCGCCGGCAGCGTCCTCGCGCGTCGTCTGACCGCGGTCGCAGGCCTTGGCCACCGCATAGACATAGGCGCGGGCGGCGTTCATCGACACATACATGTCGGCGATCTTGCCCTGGACCAGTTGGAATTCCCCGATCGCCTGGCCGAACTGCTTGCGCTCGTGGACATAGGGCATGACCACGTCCATGCAGGCCTGCATGATGCCGATCGGCCCGGCTGCCAGCACGGCACGCTCATAGTCGAGGCCGCTCATCAGCACGTTGACGCCGCGACCGACCTGGCCGAGCACGTTTTCCTCCGGCACCTCGCAATCCTCGAACACGAGTTCGCCGGTGTGCGAGCCGCGCATGCCGAGCTTGTCCAGCTTCTGGGCGCAGGAAAAGCCCTTGAAGCCCTTCTCGATGAGGAAGGCCGTCATGCCGCGGGCACCGGCCGCGGGATCGGTCTTGGCATAGACGACGAGGACATCGGCATCGGGACCATTGGTGATCCACATCTTGGTGCCGTTGAGAATGTAGCGATCGCCCTTCTTCTCCGCCTTCAGCTTCATCGAGACGACGTCGGAGCCGGCACCGGGCTCCGACATGGCGAGGGCGCCGACATGGGCGCCGCTGATCAGCTTCGGCAGGTAGCGCCGCTTCTGGTCTTCCGAGCCGTTCTTGCGGATCTGGTTGACGCAGAGGTTGGAATGGGCGCCGTAGGACAGCCCGACCGAGGCCGAGGCGCGCGAGATCTCCTCCATGGCGATGCAATGCTCGAGATAGCCGAGCCCGCTGCCGCCATGCTCCTCCTCGACGGTGACGCCGAGCAGGCCGAGGCCGCCGAACTTCTCCCACAGGTCCATGGGGAACTGATCGGTCTTGTCGATCTCGGCGGCACGCGGCGCGATCTCCGCCTGCGCGAAGGCGAAGACCGTGTCGCGCAGCATGTCGGCGGTCTCGCCGAGGTCGAAATCGAAGGGACGCGGCATATTCCTCAGCATGGCATGGTCCTCGGCGGTACAGGCTTCGTGCGGCGGCCTCGGGAAGGTTATAGAAGCGGTATGCCGGGCTGTCATGATCGGCCTTGCGGCAGGGAGACCAGAATGACAGGGACGCCCGATAACCCCTATGCCGACCGCCCCAACCGCTTTCCGCTGCCACCGCTCATCTTCGCCGGTGCGCTGGCGCTCGGCTACGGCCTCAACTGGCTGGCACCGGTGGCGCTGCCGCTGGCGATCGTCTTCAAGGCCGCCGGCGCCCTCGCCCTGGGCGCGGGACTGGCGCTGATTCTGTGGGCCTCCTCCACCCTGTCGCGCGCCGGAACCGCCATCCTGCCGCATCACGCCGCACGGCGGCTCGTCACGGCCGGCCCCTTCGCCTGGAGCCGCAATCCGATCTATCTCGGCGAGGCTCTGATCATCGGCGGCTTCGGCGGGGTCGAGGGGGCGCTCGGTTATCTCGTGGCGGCGGCGGTCTTCGTGATGGCGATGACGCATTTCGCCGTGGTGCGGGAAGAGGCGCATCTGGCTGCCCGCTTCGGCGCCGACTGGCAGGCCTACGCGGCAAGGGTCCGGCGCTGGGTGTGACCGCGATCAGCCGCGCACCACGCCGCTGAGGCAGAGCGCCGCGCCCTCTAGAACCGCGGCCGCGAGGCCGGCAAAGGCGCAGTCGTCATGGCCGGCGTATCGGCGGCGGGAACAGCGGCGGCGGGCACCGAGGTCGTCGCCGTCGGGACCTGGGCAGGAGCCGTCTCGGCTGCGGCGAAAGCGACAGGCTGGGCCACGGCTGCCGGAGCCGCCGCCACCGCCGTCACCGGCTGGCCGCGGTAGCGGAATCCCGTTTGGGCAATCTGCTGCCATTGCTGGGGCGTGCCGGCGAAGACGTTGCGGTCGACGGGGGTGTTGATACCGGCAACCCGGCCCGTGGCGGTGATCTGCCAGAAGGCCCAGCGGCGGCCGGGATAGCGCTCGTGCGGCACCGCCGCCACCGAGCGGACCCAGAACGGATATTCTGCGAACTCGTTGCTCGCCAGGACCTCGCGGTGGAACTTGATGTCGGCATAGATGATCGGCTTCTTGCCGTAATGGCGCTCCATCGCGTGAAGGAACTCACGCATCTTCGCCTGGGCGACGGCCACCGGAACGCGCCGCGGACAGGTTGGCGACTGGAAGTTCCATTCGACGTCGAGCACCGGCGGCAGGGCATCAGGCTCGACCGGGACATTGCGCTTGAACCAGGCGATCTGGTCGGCCATCGGCCGGCACCAATAGGTGAAGTGATAGGCGCCGCGCGGAATGCCGGCCCGGCGGGACGCCTCCCAGTTCTCGCGGAAACGGGTGTCGAGGAGATCGCCGCCTTCGGTCGCCTTGATGAAGGCGAAGGACACGCCTGCCGCCCTCACCTGCTCCCAGTCGATCCGCCCCTGATATTTCGACACATCGATGCCATGCACCGGATGGGCATGATGGCCGACCGTATGGGTGATGGTCGGGAAGGGATGGCCGCTGGTCTGCGGCGCGGCGACGTCCGTCGGCACGCTGCCGCAGCCGGCGAGCATCAACCCCATCAGGGTCACGGCGGTGAAGGCGATGGAGCGTCGGTTCATGGTCAGGATGTGGCCAAGGATTGCGGCTGCGAAATGGCAGCCCTGTCTCATTCCTTATGCTTTACGACCCGTTTCCTTTTCGTAACGGGCCTTGGTCTCCGCATTCGGCGGATAGAGACCCGGCAGCGGCACGCCCTTGTCGATCTCCCCCATCAGCCAGCCCTCGAGATGCTCCTGCGCCTCGGCGGCCTCCAGCACGGCGTCGACCATGTCCTGGGGGATGAGAACAGCGCCGTCGCCGTCACAGACGACGATGTCGTTCGGGAAGACAGCCACGCCGCCGCAGCCGATCGGCTCCTGCCAGTTGATGAAGGTCAGCGCGGCAACGGAAGCCGGGGCCGCGGCGCCCGAGCACCAGACCGGCAGACCGGTGCCGCGCACACCGTCGGCATCGCGAACCACGCCGTCGGTGACCAGGGCGGCGACACCGCGCTTGGCCATGCGGGCGCAGAGGATGTCGCCGAAAATGCCGGCATCCTTCGAGCCCATGGCGTCGACCACAGCGATGACCCCCGCTGGCATGGCCTCGATGGCACCGCGGGTCGAGATCGGGTGCGACCAGCTCGCCGGCGTCGCAAGGTCCTCGCGCGCGGGCACGAAGCGCAGCGTGAACGCCCGCCCGACCGTGCGCTTGCCGGCATGGCAGAAGGGCTGCGTGCCGGCCATCCAGATCTTCCGCAGGCCCTTCTTGAGCAGGACCGTCGTCAGCGTCGCGGTGGTGATCGTCTCGAGCTTCGCCTTGATGGCGGGATCGAGGGGCAGGACGTCAGTCATGGCAGGGGTCCGTCGGAAGGCTGAAAGAAGGCCGCGACCCTGCCCGAGGTCGGCGGCGCTGTCGAGGACACAAAACGCCGGACAGCCCATTCTCAACCGGCTCCCGCGAGGATGTCCCTGGCGCGGTGAGCCGGGTCGACACCGTTGATCAGGAAGACGGCGCCACTGGAATGGTCGCGCCGCAGCGGCAGGATTGCCTGGTAGGCCGGCGAGCCGTACCAGGCGAGGGCTTTGGCATGGTCAGGGAAGGCAATGACGATGAGATCACCCGACCAGGCTCCTTCGAGAACCTCGGGAGGCCCGCCGTGGATGACGAAGCGTCCGCCGAAGGGCGCGAGCGTGGCATCGATCGCACCGAGATAGGCGGTGATGGCAGGGCCCATCTCGACGGAGGTGAGGTGGGCGACGGCATAGGCAGTCATGGGGAAACTCCTCGCGCAGTTGATGCGAGGCAGTCTGGCGGAGAAGGACCCGTTGCGCGATGACCTCCGGGGTCATGGCATGGCGCCGGCGGCCTCTCTCGCGACGCGTTTTTCCGATCCCGATCAAGGGGTCGGGCGAGCAGGCGGATTCAAATTCTGAACCACCACGTCGCGATCATCAGGAAACTGAAGAACCCGGTCACGTCGGTGACCGTCGTCACGAAGGGGCCAGAGGCGATCGCCGGGTCGACCTTCAGCCGGTCGAGCGCAAGAGGCACGAGCACGCCGCCGAGCGAGCCGGCCACCAGATTGCAGACGAGGGCAAGCCCGATCACCATGCCGATGCCGGCACTGGTGAACCAGAAACTCGCCACCGTCCCGGTGATGACGGCGAAGGCAAGGCCATTGAACAGGCCGACCAGAACCTCGCGGCGGACGACGCGCCAGGCATTGCGTGGGCCGAGCTCGCGCGTCGCCAGCGCCCGGACAGCGACGGTCATGGTCTGTGTCGCCGCGCTGCCGCCCTGGCTCGCCACAATGGGGGCGAGGATGGCGAGAGCCACCATGGCCTCCAACTGGTGCTCAAAGGATTTCAGCACCGTGGTGGCGAGGAAGGCGGTGACGAGATTGATCATCAGCCAGCGGAAGCGGCTCTTGGCCGTGGTCCAGACGCTGTCGGAGATCTCCTCGTCCGCCTTGACGCCGCCCAGCGCCTTGATGTCCTCGTCCGCCTCTTCTTCGATGACGTCGACGATATCGTCGACCGTCAGCACGCCGACGAGGCGGTTGGCCTCGTCCACCACCGGCGCGGAGAGGAGGTTGTACCGCTCGAACAGAAGAGCCGCGTCCTCCTGGTCCTCGCTCGCGCCGACCGTATGCATCTCCTCCTCGAGAATGTCGGTCACCGGGACCGGCCGCTTCGTCCGCAGCAGGCGATCGAGACGGATATGGCCCTGAAGGTGGAAGCCGGGATCGACCACGAAGACTTCGGTGAAATCGTCCGGCAGGTCGGCCGCCTCGCGCAGGTGGTCGATGACCTGCCCCACCGTCCAGAACGGCGGCACGGCGATAAACTCGTCCTTCATGCGCCGGCCGGCCGAGCCCTCCGGATAGTCGAGCGCGCGCCGCAGGGCAAAGCTGTCAGCCGGAGAGAGCTTGTCGAGGATGGCTGAGCGCTCGTCCTCGTCCATGTCCTCGAGAATGGCGACGGCGTCGTCGGTTTCGAGCGTCGCGATGCCCTCGGCGACCACCGCCGGCGCCATGTCCTCGAGGATCTCGCTGCGGATCGTCTCGTCGACCTCGTTGAGCGCGTTGAAATCGAAGGCGGCGCCGAGCAGGGACACGACCCTGCTGCGGTCCTCCGCGTCGAGTTGGGCGAGCAAGGCGCCGAGATCGGCCTCGTGAGCCTCAGAGACGAGGCTCTTCAGGCTGTCACTGTCATCCGCACGCAGGATCGACTGGACCAGATGGACAATGGCCGGCAGCAATTCGCCATCTTCGTCGCGCCAGTCCTTGTCACGCCATTCTTCGGCCATGGCGGCGGGCGACGTGGTGACGGCCATGGGGCCTCCAGGCGAAGCGCAGCTCTCGGATCAGGGATCGGACGTTCTTGGATGCACCGCAACGATTTGGCAAGGTGACGTGGCGCATGGCCGCCGACAGTGCCTGCAGAAGGATGGCGACGCCATGACGTCCGCTCACTCACCCTCGCGCCGCGCCCTTCTCGGCGCCCTGTCGCTGACGCTCGTGCCGGTGGCCGCCGACGCGGCTTCCTGCGGGCCGGGCCGGCTCGGCACAACGCGTGTGCTGCAGGTCTCCACCGCAAGTGGCCTGCGTGTCGGTCGCCGGAGCTATCCGCGCACCCTCCCCCTCGAGGCCGGCGAGGTGCTGCTGACCTTCGACGACGGTCCACATCCGGGCACGACCGAACCGATCCTCGCAGCGCTGGCGGAGGAATGCGTCAAGGCCACCTTCTTCATGATCGGCCGCCAGGCGGCCGCCCATCCTGCCCTCGCCCGCCGTGTCCTGGCGGAGGGCCATACGGTCGGCCACCATTCGAACACCCATCCGATGACGCTGGCGCAACTGCCACAGGCCGCAGCCGAGGCCGATATCGAGGCCGGCTTCGCCGCCGTCGATCAGGCGCATTACGGGCGCTATATGGGCCGGCCGCGGACCCCGTTCTTCCGCTATCCAGGCTTCGGCGATTCAGAGCCGCTCAACCAGGGACTGGCGGCCAGGCGCATCGGCATTTTCGGCGCCGATCTCTGGGCGAGCGACTGGAACGACATGGCGCCGGACGCCCAGCTCGGCCTTGTCATGAGGCGCCTGCGGCAGACGCGCGGCGGCATCCTGCTGTTCCACGACACGCGGCCGCAGACGGCGGTTATGCTGCCGGCCTTCCTGCAGGCCATGCGGCAGGAAGGCTTCAGGGCGGTCAACATCGTCCCGGCATGAGGACGGGCGGCATCACCGCCCGTCCCTGTCGGGCCGTCAGGCCCTGCGTTCGATGTTCCAGATTACCGGGAAGCCGAAGTCGATCACGCCCGAGAGCTCGCTGCGCCACACCGCCGGGCTCTGGAACTGGCCGGCAATGGGGAAGGTCGCATTCTCCAGCGCGAATTTCTGGATCTCCTCGGCAATGGCCTTGCGCTTCATCGGGTCGCTCTCTGCCTCGAAACGCTCGATCGCCGGCACCATCGGCTGCACGCAATAGCCCCAGGGCTGGTTGCCGGTGCAGTTGAAGCCGACGCCGAGATTGGACAGCGGGTCCGACATGTCGAAGCCGGTATAGACGACCGGGATGACGCTCCAGCCGCCCTGGTCGAGCGGATTCTTCTGCACCCAGCGCTGGGCAATGGCCGACCATTCCAGGCCCTGGACGTCGACATTGAACCCGGCCCGCTTCATCCGGTCGATCAGCACGGCGCCGAAGGGATTGAGCAGCGGGCTGTCCAGCGGATGAAGGATGACGATCTTCTCGTTCTTGTAACCGGCCTCGGCCAGCAATGCCTTGGCCCTGTCGATGCTGGGATTGGCGATCATGTCGCTGCCACCCTTGTTCTCGTAGGGCGCGCCGCACATGAACATGGACGTGCAGTCCGGCTTGCCGAGTTCGCCGCCGAAGCCGGCGCCGGCCAGAACCTCGCCGCGATCCAGGCATTGCTGGATCGCCCGCCGCACCAGGACATTGTCCATCGGCGCCTGGAAGTGGTTGATCGACACCGCATACATGAGGTTGGCCCGGCCGCTCGCCTGGGCGAAGGTGAGGTTGCGGTCGCGGCGCATGCGCGGAATGAGGTCCACCGGCGCATATTCGAGATAGTCCACCTCGCCGCGCGTCAGCGCCGCATAGCGCAGCGCGATATCCGGCATGGTCAGCATTTCGACGCGTTCGATCTTGGCGATCTTGCCCCCGGCCAGACCGTCCGCCGCCTCGTTCCGCGGCACGTATCTGTCGAACTTGCGGAAGGTGGCGCGGTCGCCCGGGATCCACTCGCTGCGCTGGAAGGCATAGGGACCGGAGCCGACAATCTCGGACACCTGCTGCGTCGGCGGCGTCGCCGAGGCGATCCGCGCCGGCATGATCATCGGCACATGGACCGAGGGCTTGCCGAGCGCGTCGATGACGCCGCCGAAGGGCCGCGACAGTTTCAGCGTGAAGGCATCGGGGCCGTCGGCAGTCAGTTCGGCGGTGGCCGCCATCAGGCGCCGGCCGATGGAATCGCGGCTGCCCCAGCGCCTCAGTGAGGCGATGACGTCCTCGGAGGTGACCTTGGCCCCGTCATGGAACATCAGGCCGCCGCGCAGCTTGAATTTCCAGGTCAGGCGGTCGGCGCTGACGTCCCAGCCCTCCAGCATCTGCGGCTTGTATTCGCCCTTTCCGTCGAGCGAGACGAGCGTGTCGAAGACCAGATAGCCGAAATTGCGCGTCACGAAGGACGGCGAGGCGATCGGGTCGAGATTCTGCAGTCCGACATTGACGACGAAGCGCAGCGGTCGGTCCTGGCCCTGGGCGAAACCGACCCTCGGCGCGGCAATGAGCGCGGCGGCTGCGACAAGGCCCTGGCGGCGGGTAATGCGCATGGAAGGCTCCCTCTCGTCGGGTCTTCGGGGATTGTTCAGGCCGCCCTCCCCGACAGAAGATGCGGCCCTTGACCCGTCGAGCCTATGAAACTTAGCCCCCCGCCAGACATGCGAAGTTGGCAAGACTGATGATCAGGAACGACACAGCACTATCGCTCAGCGATACGAGCGATGTTGAGATCCCGCGCGTGCCGGGTCTCCACGCGCGCCATCCTCATCACGCGGGGCTGACGGGGAAACTGATCGCCTGACGCTTGGTTGGTGCCCCATGCATCGATGCGGTGAGAGACGGCGGCCCCGCCCGCCGCGGAGAACCCGACCGCCGCCGCGGCAGGAGCGTTGCCCGCTGCGCACAGCAAAAAGCCCCGGCGGACCTTTGTCCACCGGGGCTTTGAAATTGGTGCGGTCGAGAGGACTCGAACCTCCACTCGGTTAAGAACTACCACCTCAAGGTAGCGCGTCTACCAGTTCCGCCACGACCGCAGCGCCAGATTTCTCCGACGAGGCGCGCTGTCTAGCAGAGCGTTTCCGTCGCCGCAAGGCTCAAAGAACGCCCGCTGGCAGCCTCATTCGAACTCCATGATGACGGCGTCCACGGCGAGGCTGTCGCCGGCCTTGGCGGCGATGGACTTGACCTTTCCGTCCCGCTCGGCGCGCAGCACGTTCTCCATCTTCATCGCCTCGACGACGCAAAGCGCCTCGCCGGCCTTCACCTCCTGGCCGATTGCGACGGCGATGGACTTGACCAGGCCGGGCATGGGGCAGGTCAGCTTCTTGCCGCTGTCGGCTGCGACCTTCACCGGCATCAGCGCCGCGAGCTCGGCTTCGCGCCGAGTGTAGACATGGGCGGTGGTGGCGATGCCGCGATAGGCGAGCGCCACACCATTCGGCACCGTGCGCACGAGGAGATTGACAGGGCGGCCGTCCACCTGCCCGGCGAGGACCGGCTGGCCCGGCGTCCAGGTCGAGACGACCGTATGGGTCTCGCGCTCGACGCCGCCGGGACCCTCGAAGATGCGCACCGCGATCTTGCCACCCTCGTCGATCACCTCGACGTCGTGCCGCGTGCCGGCCATCAGCACGACGCGGTCGCGGTCGAAGGCGACGCGGTGGCCCTGGCGCATCTGTCCCGAGATCTGGCGCTTGCGGACGTTCTGGATGTGATCGATGAAGGCAGCGACCGCCGCCATGACGCCGGCCGCCTCGCCCTCCGGCGCCCGCGGCTTGAACCCTTCGGGATATTCCTCGGCGATGAAGCCCGTCGACAACGTCCCCGCCTGCCAGCGCGGATGCTGCATCAGCGCCGAAAGGAACGGAATGTTGTGCTGGATTCCGTCGATGGCGAAGGCATCGAGCGCATCGGCCTGTGCGGCGATCGCCTTCTCGCGGGTCGGCGCCCAGGTGACCAGCTTGGCGATCATCGGATCGTAGTAGAGCGAGATCTCGCCGCCCTCGAAGACGCCGGTATCGTTGCGCACCATGGCCTCGCCCGCCGGGCCCTCAGCTGGCGGCCGATAGGTCACCAGACGGCCGATCGAGGGCAGGAAGTTGCGATAGGGATCCTCGGCATAGATGCGGCTCTCAACCGCCCAGCCGTTGAGCTTCACCTGGTCCTGGGTGAGGCTGAGCTTCTCGCCATAGGCGACGCGGATCATCTGCTCGACGAGGTCGATGCCGGTGATCATCTCGGTGACCGGATGCTCGACCTGCAGGCGGGTGTTCATTTCGAGGAAGAAGAAGGACTTGTCCTGCCCGGCGACGAACTCGACCGTGCCGGCGGAATCGTAGTCGACCGCCTTGGCGAGGGCGACCGCCTGCTCGCCCATGGCGCGGCGGGTGGCCGGGTCGAGCAGCGGCGACGGCGCCTCCTCGATGACCTTCTGGTTGCGGCGCTGGATCGAGCATTCCCGCTCGCCGAGATAGATGACATTGCCGTGCTTGTCGCCCAGCACCTGGATCTCGATGTGGCGCGGATTGACGATGAACTTCTCGACGAAAACGCGGTCGTCGCCGAAGGAGGACTTGGCCTCGGACTTGGCGAGTGTGAAGCCCTCGGCCACTTCCGAAGCGGAATGGGCGATGCGCATGCCCTTGCCGCCGCCGCCGGCCGAGGCCTTGATCATCACGGGATAGCCGATCTCGTCGGCGATGCGGGTGGCATGGGCAGCGTCCTCGATGACACCAAGGAAACCGGGAACGGTGGAGACCTTGGCGGCGGCCGCCGCCTTCTTCGATTCGATCTTGTCACCCATGGCGGCGATGGCACGGGGATTGGGCCCGATGAAGACGATGCCATTGTCCTTCAGCGCCTGGGCGAAGGCCTCGCGCTCCGACAGGAAGCCGTAGCCGGGATGGACCGCCTCGGCGCCCGTCTGCTTGGCGGCAGCGATGATCTTGTCGATGACGAGGTAGCTCTCTGCCGCAGCCGGCGGGCCAATATGGACGGCCTCGTCGGCCATCTCCACATGCATCGCGTCACGGTCGGCGTCCGAATAGACGGCGACCGTCTTGATGCCCATCCGCCGCGCGGTCTTGATCACGCGGCAGGCGATCTCGCCGCGGTTGGCGATCAGGATCTTCTTGAACATGCGGGAAGTCTTTCGGGCAGCACGCAAAATGGAGCAGTTCGGACGGGTTCTAGAGCCAAGGTTGCCCGGACGTCCACTCAGCTAATGGGATGACGACCCGGCCGCGCTGGCCGGATCGTCCGTTCCCATGCAAATCGCCTGCCGAAAGAAGACGCTCAGGTCCGCAGCGGCTTCAGGGCGCCGGCCCACTTGACGAGTTCGTCGAGGACCTCCTTGGCGCTCGTCGCCATCAGGTCGTTCGGCTTGAAGGTCGCATCCGGGCCGAGGAAGGAGCCGAAGCCGGGCACGGCCACCGCCTGCGGGATCGGCATCATCTTGAGCGTCGTCAGCGTCGGCTTGATCTGCTGTACGGCACGCAGGCCACCGGAGACGCCGCCATAGCCGACGAAGCCCACCGGCTTGTAGGCCCATTCACCGGCGAGGAAGGTCAGTGCATTGTAGAGCGCCGGCGATACTCCGTAATTGTATTCCGGCGTGACGAAAACGAAGGCATCGGCCGCCTTGACGCTCTCCGCCCAGGCCTTGGTATGGGCCTTCTCGTATTTCGCCATGCGCGGATGGTTGGGCTCGTCAAAGACCGGCAGATTGAAGCTGGCGAGATCGACCAGTTCGGCCGAAAAGCCGCCATGGGCGACCGCGACGTCATTGAACCACTTGCCGACCTGGGGGCCGACACGTCCCGGCCGCGTGCTGGTGACGATCGTATGGAGCTTGAGGCTCATGCTGTTCTCCTGGGCGGAGCCGCTACCGGCATCCGCGAAACCGAATTCTTGGTCACTCTTTGTAACCGGGGGTAGTCTGGTAATTCATGTTGCATCGCGCAAGCTGCCCTGGGCAGAAAGCAGGGAACAAGGACGTGACCGGGCCCGAGAAAGCCCGAGCCTCCGTCGGCGGCCCGCTCAGGGAATGACGCGCAATTCGCTCTCGCGGCTGACCAGCCGTCCGAGCGTGCGCAGCCGGTTCGACAGCCGGTCACCGGCGAGGCCGGCGAGGTCGCCGGCCAGCGTCAGAACCAGCCGGCGGTCCTCGACACCGAGCGGCGCGCGCGGCAGCGCCCCGGGCATGGCGGCGGAGACAAGATAGGCGACCCGCATCGCCGCACCGAGAATGCGGGCGCGATCGAGAAGCCTGACGCCCACCAGTTCGCGGATCCGCGGCGACATGAACTCGTCGAGCAGGCCCTCGTGCCGGTAGAAGCTGGCCAGCGCCAGATAGGCGCGGCCCGGATGGTCGACCCCGACGAAATTGGCATGGGCGATGATGTTGAGGCTCTGCTCGCCGCGATAGTCCGGATGGGCGCGCCAGCCGATATCGGCGAGCAGACAGGCGGCATGGCGCAGCCTTTTCTCCTCAGCGCTTTCCTCGAGATGGGCGACCTCCATGAAGCGGTCGGTCCAGGCGATCAGTTCCTCGCCGTGGCGCGGCGATCGCGATCTGAGCAGACAGAGCTCGCGCGCCGCCGCGATCAGCGGATCGGCCGCCCTCTCCTCCGGGTCGAGCAACGAGTAGAGCAACCCCTCGCGCACACCGGTGACGGAGATCACCACCCGCTCGATGCGCGCGGTGCGGACCACCGCCTCCAGCACCAGGGCGCCATAAGCCAGAAGCGGCCGCCGGCTCTCAGCGACTACGTCGATGCGGGAAATGGTATCGGTCGGCTGCCGGCTGACGAGATAGCAGAAGTCCGCGACCTCCCGGCCGGTCAGGGCATAGCCGTGCATCACGTTGAGGGGATAGCCGCGCTGGGCCATGTGCAGCTTGGCGAGCGATCGCCAGGTGCCGCCAACCGCATAGAAGGTCTGGCTCCGGCTCTTCTTGAGAAGGTCAACCTTGCCGACCAGCTTGGCGGCGATGCGTTCGGCCTTCTTCACCGACTGTCCGGACGTGTCCTGCAGCGCGAGGCCGCCGAGCGGCAGCGTCACACCGGTGCCGATGGCACCGCCATTGATGTCGACGAGTTCGAGCGACCCCCCGCCGAGATCCCCGACGAGGCCGTGCGGCCGATACATGCCGGAGACGACCCCGAGCGCGGCAAAGGCCGCCTCGTCCCGGCCTGAGAGGAGTTGCAGCGGCACGCCGCAGATCGCCTCGCAGGCGGCAACGAAATCCGGGCCGTTCTTGGCATCGCGGACAGCCGCCGTTGCGAGGATGTGGAGTTCGCCCACCCGCAGCTGCGTGCAGAGCGCCCGGAACCGGCGGATCGAGGCCAGCGCCCGCACCACCGCGTCATCGGCCAGCCGTCCGGAGGTCTGCACGTTGCGGCCGAGGCCGCAGAGGGTCTTCTCGTTGAAGATCGGAGTCGGGGACCGCGTCAGCGCCTCGTAGACGACGAGACGGACCGAATTTGATCCGATGTCGATGACGCCGATGGTCGGGCCGAGCTGCAGCCGGCCCGGGGCGATCTCGAATACGTCACTCGTCAACCCGCTCGGCCCTGCTGGCAAAGCGGCGGGGAGACGATTCTTTGAGCGATTTTCCACGTCCGGACAGACTCGGATTGGTCATGAAGTATTTGTGGGCGTTGAAGGCCTCTTCGCCCTTGGCCGGCTTGATACGCTCCGAGGTCCCGTCGGGCAAGAGACGCCAGCTCTGCTCGTTGTCCTTGAGGTTGGCGATCATGATCTGGTCGAGCACCTGTTCATGCACCGTCGGGTTGACCAGCGGGCACAGGACCTCGACGCGGCGGTCGAGGTTGCGCGGCATCAGGTCGGCCGATGAGATATAGACCTTGGCCTTGGCGTGAGGCAGGCCGTGGCCGCTGCCGAAGGCATAGATGCGGCTGTGTTCGAGGAAGCGGCCGACGATGGACTTGGCGTGGATATTGTCCGACAGGCCGGGCACCCCAGGCCTGAGACAGCAGATGCCGCGCACGACGAGATCGACGCGTACGCCGGCCTGACTGGCGTCATAGAGCGCATCGATGATCATCGGGTCGACGAGCGAGTTCATCTTCAGCCAGATGGCAGCCGGCTTGCCCGCCTTGGCGAAGGCGATCTCCTCGGCGATGTGCTCGAGCAGCTTCTTCTTGAGGCTGAGCGGCGAGATCGCCATGGCCTCGAGCTCCTGCGGCTCGGCATAGCCGGTGATGAAGTTGAAGATGCGGGCGACGTCGCGACCGATCACCGGGTCGTCGGTAAAATAGGACAGGTCGGTGTAAATGCGGGCCGTGATCGGGTGATAATTGCCGGTGCCGACATGGCAGTAGGTGACGAGGTTCTCTCCCTCGCGGCGGATCACCATGGACAGCTTGGCATGGGTCTTCAGCTCGATGAAGCCGAAGACGACCTGTACGCCGGCGCGCTCAAGGTCGCGGGCCCAGCGGATATTGGCCTCCTCGTCGAAGCGCGCCTTGAGCTCGACGAGGGCCGTGACCGACTTGCCGGCCTCGGCCGCCTCGGCCAGGGCCTTGACGATCGGCGAGTCCGAGGAGGTGCGGTACAGCGTCTGCTTGATGGCGACGACATTGGGATCGCGCGCCGCCTGGTTGAGGAACTGCACCACCACGTCGAAGCTCTCGTAGGGGTGGTGGACGACCAGATCCTTCTGCCGGATCGAGGCGAAGCAGTCGCCGCCCTGGTCGCGGATACGCTCGGGATAGCGCGGTGCATAGGGCACGAACTTGAGGTCCGGCCGCTCCAGCGAGACGAGTTGGGACAATTCGTTCAGCGCAAGGACACCCTCGACCCGGAAAATCTCGTCGTCGACGACGCCGAGCGCTCCCGCGATGAAATGGCGGAGGTCATCGGGCATCGACGCCTCGGCCTCCAGGCGGATGACCGAGCCGCGCCGCCGCCGCTTCAGGGCGGATTCGAAGTGGCGGACGAGATCCTCGGCCTCTTCCTCGATTTCGAGGTCGCTGTCGCGGATGATGCGGAAGGCGCCCTGCCCCTTCACGTCATAGCCGGGAAAGAGGCGGTTGATGAACAGGCCGACCGTCTGTTCCAGCGTGACGAAGCGCCGGGCACCCGTCTCGGCGAGATCGGGCAGCTTGATGAACCGGTCGATCTTGGCGGGGACACGGATGAGCGCGCGCATCGGGCGGCCGTCGGCGATGCGCTGCAATGCCAGCGCGACGGTGAAACCGAGATTGGGGATGAAGGGAAAGGGATGGGCCGGGTCGATGGCGAGCGGCGTCAAGACCGGGAAGACATGGCCGAGGAAATGGTCCTCGAGCCAGGCGCGCTCGGCCTTGGTGACGTCAGGGGCATCGACCAGCACGATGCCCTCGTGGAGGACCTCCTCGCGCAGTTCGCGCCAGCGCTTCTGCTGGTCGGAGGCAAGGCTCGCCACCGCCTCGGAGATCTTGGCGAGCTGCTCGGCGGGAGTGAGACCGTCCGGCGACACCGTGCCGACGCCCTGCAGCACCTGACCGCGCAGACCGGCGACGCGGACCATGAAGAATTCGTCGAGGTTGTTCGCCGAAATCGACAGGAAACGCAGCTGTTCGAGCAGCGGGTGGTTGCGGTTGGAGGCCTCCTCCATGACGCGGCGGTTGAACTGCAGCCAGGAGAGCTCGCGGTTGATGAAGCGCTCGGGCTTGTCGCGCAGGTCGCTCGTCGCAACCGCCTGCGCCACTTCGCGCACCGCGGAGGCCGCCGCCGCCGCCTGGCTGCGGCCGAAGCCCTTGACCTCGGCAGCCACCCGGGCTGTCGCATCCTTCTTGGTCTCGCCAGCGGTCATCATGCCCCCAAGGGTGAACAGCGCCACCCATCACCTGCCATCATGACGTGACTGTGACGGCCGTCAAAGAGGGCGTGCGCCGCTCTGGTTCAGATCAGGGTCGGTTGCATGATGCGGTCGAGAACCTGCGCCGCCAGGGGCCGTGTCAGCCGGCGTCCGGTTTCCAGCGCCTCGCGATCGAGCGCGGCGACGAGGCGGCGGGCGGCATCGAGCGAGCGCTCCATCCGGCGGGCGAGAAATTCCACCACCTCAGCCTCGACGACGAGTTGGCGATCGGCGAAGAGCTTCACCAGCACGGCCCGCAGGAGCCCGTCCTCCGGCTCCGCGAGGGCAACAGCCGGCAGGGCCCGCAGCCGTGAGGCCAGGTCCTTCAGGCCGACACCCCAGGAAACCGGTGCCTCGCGCGCCGTCATCAGGACGAAGGCGTCCTCCTCCCGCGCGCTGTTGAGGAGGTGAAACAGGGCAACTTCCGACGTTTTCGGCCCCGCATCCTCGAGCAGCAGGGCGCCGGTTGCCAGCGCATCGCCAGGAGCGGTGCCCGCAAGATCACGGGCCGCCAGGCGCCTCGCACCCGCCAGGTCCGCCCAGATGGCGCCGAGATGGCTCTTCCCCGCCCCCGGCGGCCCGACGAGTGCCATGACCCGGGCCGGCCAGTCCGGCCAGGAGTCGACGAGTTCGAGCGCCGTCACGTTGCAGGGCGCGGCGAGGAAATCGTCCCGCGACAGGCTTTCTGGCAGGGCGAGATCCAGCGCCATCTGGCGCGGTCCTGCCTGCGGTGCTGTGGCAACCATCTCAATTCTCCGGCCGGGCCGGACCCTCATGCGGCCGCGGCCGCGCCACGCCCGTGTAGAGCGGGCTGGCGAGGTACTGCCGGATCGCGAACCGCGTCAAGACGCCGACCGAGGCCGCCAGCGGAACCGCCAGCATCAGGCCGGCAAACCCGAACAGGGCACCGAAGGAAAACAGCGCGAACATCAGCCAGACCGGATGAAGACCGACGGATTCGCCGACAAGGTTGGGATAGAGGACGTAGGATTCGAAAAAGATCCCGATGGCGAAGATCGAGAGAATGACGAGGACCATGGTCCAGTCCGGCCAGAACTGGACGATGGCGACGCCGACCGCGAGTGTCAGGCCAATGATCGAGCCGACATAGGGGATGAAGCTGAGGAACCCGGTTCCCAGACCGATCAACAGGCCGAAATTGAGGCCCGCCCCGGTCAGCGCCATGCCGTAATAGATCATCAGGACGAGACAGACGGTCGCCTGTCCGCGCACGAAGCCGGCCATGGCAACGTTCATCTCGCGCATCAGGCCGAGGATCGTCTCGCGGTGCTGGAGCGGAAGCCAGGAATCGACCTTGTCCATCATGTGCGGCCAGTCCTTCAGCAGATAGAAGGCGACCACGGGCGTAATAATAAACAGACTGAATATGTAAATAAACGTCGCCCCGCCCGTCCACAGGCTCTGCTGGACGAAGCCGGCGATCCAGCCGGTCGACTGGGTGACGAGGTCGGCGACACTGCGCGACACGTCCGGCAACTGGTCGCCGAGAACGCGCTGCAGCCATTCGCGGTTCTGTTCGGTGGCCAGCGCCTGCAGCTGGACGACATAGCTTGGCAGCCGCGCCACGAAGGCCGTCAGCTGATTGGCGAGTATAGGAACGATGACCACCGTCAGCATGATGAAAATGACGACGAAGGTGCCGATGACCGCCAGCGCGCCGATCGCCCGCGGAACCCTGATCGCGGCCAGCCGGCTGACGATGGGATCGAGAAAGTAGGCCAGCGCCAGCCCTGCAACGAAGGGTAGGAGGATACCGCGCAGCACGTAGAGCGACAGCGCCAGCACGGCGAGCCCGCCGATCCAGAAGCCGACCTGTCTCTGCAACGTCAAGGGCGGCACCTTTCCCGGTCGAGGCGGCGCATAAGCCGCCATAGCGGCACCGTCGCAAGGCGGGGGCCGGCTTTCAAGCGGCGATTCGTCCAACGCGCCAGGGCCAGCGGACTCAATTGGACATATGGCGCGTCCAGCTGACCAGATAGGCGCCGGCGGACGCGAGGGTGAGCGCCGCCACGGCCCACATGCAGACGACGATCGCCCAGTCGAGATTGATCTCCAGCCCCTTGGCCGCCAGGACCAGGGCGGCGAAGACGATCTGCGCCACCGTGTTGGCCTTTGAGACCATCAGCGGCTGGATGGCCAGCGGCCTCTCCATCAGGGTCGACAGCACCACAGCGCCGACGATCATGATGTCGCGCGAGACGACGAGGATGGCGACCCAGGGCGGAATAAAGCCGAAAATCGCCAGTGAAACATAGATCGAGACGATCAGCGTCTTGTCGGCGAGCGGATCCAGATAGGCACCGAGTTCCGTCTGCTGATCGAAATGCTTGGCGATATAGCCGTCCACCGCATCGGTGATCCCGGCGATCACGAAGGCGGCCAGGGCAATTGCCATCTGCCCCTGGGAGATGGCCCATACCACGACCGGCACCAGCAGGATGCGCAACAGGGTCAGGAGATTGGGAATGTTCACTGTTGCGCAGTCGCGATGGCCACGGGACCGAGACTTTAGTGTGCCGGCCGGGGGCTGCCAAGACAGTGACGGGGATAAGCCCGGACAGCAGGAGAGCGACTCACGCGGCTTCGGCGCGCCGAATGAAGGTCTGGATCCGACCGATGGAGGCGGTGTCGGTCAGCAGCGGCGCATGGCCCTGGCCGGGCACCGTCAGCACGTCGAGATCGGGCCGTCGGTCGGCCATGGCCCCGACGGTCGCCGCACTGAGGATGTCGGAATGCTCGCCGCGGATGACCATGACGGGCACACCCGCCAGCCCGTCGAATTGGGGCCATAGTGTCGGCATGGGGCGATCGAAACTGACGCTGTCCAGGGTCTTGGTGAGCGATGGATCGAAGGCGGCCACCAGCCGGCCCTCCCGCTCCAGCCAGATGCTGCCTGCCTGGCCGCGCCAGTCGGCATCGGTGAGGACCGGAAAGCGTGACTGGCCGATGCTCTTCAGCAGCGCCACCGCCTCGTCCCAGTTCGCCGGCGCCGGCAACCGGCCGAGATAGCTCTTGATCCGCGCCAGCCCCGCCCCCTCGATCACCGGGCCGATGTCGTTGAGGATCGCGCCGGCGAGCAGCGAGGGCCTCACAGCGCTCGTCATCATGGTCAGGAGCCCGCCGCGAGACGTGCCGAGAAAGACCGCACGGGCAACGCCGAGGACGGTCGTCACCGTCAGCATGTCGTCGAGCTCCACCGGCAGGGCATAGTTCCGCCAGTCCGGGTCGGAGGCCGACAGACCCCGCCCCCGGTAGTCGAGGGCGATCACCTGGCGCTCGGGCGCGAGCGCGCGCGCGATGACGTCGAAATCCCCGGAATTGCGCGACAGACCGGCCAGGCAGAGGACAGGCAGCCGACCGGCGACCGGGCGCCCGTAGAGACGGGCGTGGAGCCTCAACCCGTCGCTGGCCGTGACGAAACGGCTCTCGAAGGCGCCCTCGCCCGCATCCACCATCACGGCTTCTTCGGGTCGACGGCGATACGGATCGAGAGTTCGCGCAGCTGCTTCGGGCTCGCCTCGTTGGGCGCCCCCATCAGCAAGTCCTCGGCGCGCTGGTTCATCGGGAACAGCGAGATCTCGCGCAGGTTCTGCGTGCCGCAGATCAGCATGACGATCCGGTCGACGCCCGCCGCCATGCCGCCATGGGGCGGCGCGCCGTAATGGAAGGCGCGATACATGCCGCCGAACCGCTCGATCACCGTCGCCTCGTCATAGCCGGCGAGCTCGAAGGCCTTCACCATGGCCTCAGGGCGATGGTTGCGGATACCACCCGAGGCGATCTCGTAGCCGTTGCAGGTGATGTCGTACTGGAACGCCTTGATCGACAGCGGCTCCTGCGTCTTCAGGGCCTCGAGGCCGCCCTGCGGCATGGAGAAGGGGTTGTGCGAGAAGTCGACCTTCTTCTCGTCCTCGTTCCACTCGTAGAAGGGGAAATCGACGATCCAGGCGAGCTCGAACCGGTCCTTGTCGATGAGGTTGAGCTCCTCGCCGACCTTGGTCCGGGCCATGCCGGCGAATTTCACGAACTTCTCGGGATCGCCGGCGACGAAGAAGGCGGCATCGCCAGCTTTGAGGCCGAGCTGCTGCCGAATGGCTTCCGTTCGTTCCGGGCCGATATTGTTGGCGAGCGGGCCAGCGCCAACCACACCTGGCTCAACGTGAACCCCATCGCCCGCTCCAGATCCCCTGGATTTCTCCAGAACCTCTTTGATGATCTTTTCGCCATCCGCGACGGTGTCCGCCGAAAGCTCACGCCACATGATGTAACCGAGGCCCGGCTGGCCCTCGCCCTGCGCCCAGGCGTTCATCCGGTCGCAGAAGGCCCTGGAGCCGCCCGACGGCCCCGGGATCGCCCAGACCTGATTCTTCGGATCCTCCAGCATGCGGGCGAAGACCTTGAAGCCCGACCCGCGGAAATGTTCGGAGACATCCTGCATGACGAGGGGATTGCGCAGGTCCGGCTTGTCGGACCCGTATTTGCGCATGGATTCGGCATAGGGGATGCGCGGGAAGCGCTGCGTCACCGGCTTGCCCCCGGCGAAATCCTCGAAGACGCCGCGGATCACCGGTTCCACAGCCGCGAAGACGTCCTCCTGCTCGACGAAGCTCATTTCCAGGTCGAGCTGGTAGAATTCGCCCGGCAACCGGTCGGCGCGCGGGTCCTCGTCGCGGAAACAGGGCGCGATCTGGAAATAGCGGTCGAAGCCGCTCATCATGATGAGCTGCTTGTACTGCTGGGGCGCCTGCGGCAGGGCGTAGAACTTGCCGGGATGGATCCGGCTCGGCACCAGGAAGTCGCGCGCGCCCTCAGGGCTCGACGCGGTGAGGATCGGCGTCTGGAACTCGAAGAAGCCCTGCCCCTTCATGCGGCGGCGGATCGAATCCACCACCTCGCCGCGCGTCATGATGTTCTTGTGCAGCTTCTCACGGCGCAGGTCGAGGAAGCGGTATTTCAGCCGCGTCTCCTCCGGATAGTCCTGCTCGCCGAAGACCTGCAGCGGCAGTTCGTCGGCCTTGCCGAGCACTTCGAGCTCGGTGATGAAGACCTCGACGTCGCCGGTGCCGATCTTCGGGTTCTTCAGCCCCTCGTCGCGCGCCTTGACGCGGCCGTCGATGCGGATCACCCATTCGGCCCGGCAGGCCTCCAGCGCCTTGAAGGCCGGCGAATCCGGATCGGCCAGGCACTGGGTGATGCCGTAATGGTCGCGCAGGTCGACGAAAAGAATGCCGCCGTGATCACGGATGCGGTGGCACCAGCCGGACAGGCGCACGGTCTCGCCCACATGGGCCGAACGCAGCTCGCCGCAGGTTTTCGAGCGATAGCGGTGCATATTAGCCTCGGAGGTCTCGCAGGCGGCGCGGAGGGCGCGGCCGAAAAATTCGAACGTGCGTCCCTTTAGCGGATGGATGCGCTCGCTTCAAACGGAAGCCGCGCAAATGCAAGCGTCGGAGGGAGCGGCGAAAATCCGCCCCGCCCGCAGTCGGGGCGGCGCCGTCAGCGGGCGATGATCTCGATGCGGCGGTTGCGCGCCTTGTTGGCCGGCGAATCGTTCGCCACCAGCGGCCGGCTCGCGCCGTGCCCCTCGGAGAGAAGGCGGCTCGCCTCGACACCCTGGCGGACCAGAAGAGCGACCACGGCCTGGGCACGGCGGTGGCTGAGATCGACGTTCTGGGCGGGATTGCCGTCGGAATCGGTATGGCCCTCCACCGAGAAGCGCACGGTCGGACATTGTGCCATCAGTGCCGCGATCCGCCGGAGACGGGCCTGGCTCTCGGGGCGCATCACGTCGCGGCCGAACTGGAACACGATGCCGCCGGCAGCCATTTCCTGCGTGATCTGTCCGCTGCAAGCGGCCGTGGAGGGCGCGGCCGCTGAGGGTGCGGCCACGGGCGGCACAGCCGTCGGCGCAGCGATGGCCGGCGCGGCGATCGTATGGGCCACGGTGAAGCCGAAAGGCGCCGACCCCTCGATGGCGGCACGGGCGGCCAGGGCGGCGGTCGGCGAAGCAACCTCCCCCGTCACGATCAGACGCGAATCCTGCAACGTCGCCCGGCCGCGGTCGAGCAGGACCAGTTGGCCCATGGCGGCGACGGCGGCCTCGACGAAGCCCTGTGGCGCCCCGGCTGCCATTTCCTGCGCTTCGGTCACAGCCAGCGGCGCGAAAAGGGCCTCGGCGGCGGCGCGGATCTCCGCCCTTGCCGCCTCGGTGGGCACATAGCCCTGCAGGCGCACGCCCTCGGGTCGCTTCTCGGCGAACCAGCCATAGGGCGAGATGACGGGCGCCGTGATCGTCGCACCGGCCAGCGTCAGACCAGCCGGCAGGGACGCCGCGCGCAAGGCGAGGTTGACCGCGACAAAACCCGCGCGGTCGGCGGCCTGCCCCTCCACGGTCAGTGCCCGATCGGCGATGGACGCGGTCCCCGTCGACAGGCGCGTGACCTGCGTCAGGGCAAAACGCGCCGCCGCCAGCCGGTCGAACCCGTCGGGCGCTCCCGCGGCAACGACCAGACGGTCGGTGACCGGCCCGAGCCCGAGTGACGCTGCGAAGGCGACGAGGGCCGCCTTGTCCTCCACCGCGGCAACGACACCCGACATCACCACCCCCTCCCCGCTGCGAGCCACCGACCACAGGAAGGGACGCACCAGCGGCGGCGACAGCGCCTGCCGCTGCAGGCGGAAACCCTCCGGAAGCGCGGCAAGCGCGGCGGTGGCAGCCGCCTGTCCCGCGAGCCCGTCGGGCCGCCCTTCGAGGCTGATGGCAGTGCCCGACAGCAGGACCGCGCCGGGCTTCAGCCGGGCGGTGAGCCCGGCCGCGAAGGTCGCGGCCAGAGCGAAACCTGCCGGCGCCCCCTCTGCAACAGCCGTCATGTCGATGACGGAGGTGTCGGCGGCAGCGGCCCGGATGGCGGAGAGCACCGCTTCGCGCACCGCTTCGCTCGGCACCGAACCGCCGAGAACGACGAGGTCGCCCTCGCGCACCAGGGAGAGCTGATAGGGTTCGGCCACCGTCTGGGCGCGGGCGAGGCCGGATCCGGCGAGAACGAGGAGCGCGACCAGAAACGCCAGACCGAAGACGGGGCGTCGGGCCCGATGAATCATGTCATCCCGGCGGATCGTCACCATCCCCGTCTCTCCTTGCCGCCCACGCCTTGCTGCCGGCGCGGACACCCGCGAATCCCCGTTGCAGACTAGCGCCTCGCATGCCGCCGGGCCATGCATCGCGCAAGGGTGGCGGCCTGGCAGCAAACCACAAAACCGTTGAAAATAAACCAGCAAACCTATGATAGAGAACGCATATTGGCCCGTAAACAGGCTCCGCCCGAAACTGTCCACAAAGGGCTGGGACGACATGGGCAGGCCAGCGACGGCGCGCCGCTCCGGAGCCATCACCAGTGCAACAGCACCGCGATCGTCCCGGCTCCCGGCGGGGGAAGGCTCATCGCCTCCGACCGGACGCAAAAAAGAACCCCGGCGGTTTCCCGCCGGGGTCTTTGAGACTGGAACCGGTCTGGGACCGGACCCGATCAGAAGTTGCGCTGGACGCGGAACATGCCCGACCAGGCGTTGGCATTGCCGATGGTCGTGCCGTTGGCGACGCCACCGTTGAGGTTGTTGCGGGTCGTGAGGTTCGAGTAGACGACCTCAACACCGAGGTCGAGGTTACGAACCGGCGACCAGATGGTGTTCACGCCAACCTGCCAGAAACGGAAGTCGTTCAGGTTGTTGGCGAGAGCGGCAGCAGTGCCCGGGGCGTCGACGTTGACGTACTTACCCCAGATGGCGGAGCGGAGAGCCGGGGTCCAGAAGTGGCGGAAACCACCGTGGATGGACCAGGCCTTCGACTTCACGAGACCGGTGCCGGCAGCGTTCGACACGCCATCAGCGTAGGTGGAGGTCAGGAGACCAACGCCAACCGTCTGACGGGTCTGAACCAGACCGTCCGAGTTATCGTTCGTGAAGGCATAGGCGAGAGCGCCGTCCGTGTAGGCCGCCTGCAACCAGAGCACGTCGCCGCGGGCGAGCATGTCGAGGTTCAGACGGACGCCACCGCCGACGGCCCAGCCGGTCGAGGAGCGGCCGATGCCACCGAGGGTCGAGCGAACCTCGTGGAAGGCAGCCATGACCTGAGCGGAGCCCCAGCCCTGGTCGACGCGGAGGTTACCGACGACGTCCGGGATACCCTGGCCGTTGTAGACGACGCCGTTGGCGGCGGCCGGAGCAGTGAACGTACCGGCAGCAGCGCTGAAGGTCGTCAGCGCGCCGATGCGGCGGAACTGCGGATCCTCAACCGAAACCGTGGCCGAGAAGCCCGAACCGAACGACGCCGTGTAGGCGATGAGGTTCGACGAGTTGCGCGACGGGTCCATGGCGGCGCCCGACGAAGCAACGAACTGGAGGTCGCCCTGGTAGAAGTTGAAGAACGACGCCGAGTTACCGAACGTGAAGCCAGCGAACTGGATGAACGCGCGGGACATGTAGGCAGCCGAGGCCTGGCCAAGAGTGCCTGCGCCTGTTCCGGCGATGCCAGTGGGGAGGGTCTGATTGAGCGGGCCACGCTGGATCAAGAACTCACCGAAAGCGCGAAGCAGGCCATACTCGGTGTTCGAGCGGGCGTCGAAGTTCAGAAGCAGGCGGGTACGAGTGGAGTACGCGCCGGTCTGCGCTCCGAACGTCTGAGCAACATAGGCATCCATGCGGACGTAGCCGCCGATGCGAAGGCAGGTGTCGGTGCCCGGGATGAAGAAGAAGCCAGCGCCGTAGGTGTCGCAGATGCGCACGTACTCGGCGGGAGCTGCCTTGCCCGGGAGATCCGCTGCCTGAGCGCCGGTGAGGGCAACGAAGCCCGCCGCAGCGCCGAGAAGAAGGCTCTTCGCATCCCCGTGACCCTGGCCTCGCGAGGGGCGAATCCGGTCGGGCGGCCCTTTGCGCCGAGTCGCGTGGGTCCCTGGCGCCGGCCTCGCGCCGGGTTGGGCTTGGCGCGGCTTTGCAGCCGATTCGGGGCCCTTTCCAGGGAAACCGGGTCCCTCAGAGGCTGATTATGTGGCTTTCCGCCTGAACCATGTCTCCCGGGGCAGGAACCGCTGCGCCATCGCCCGGCGGGCCCGGCCGGGCCCCTGCGGCCCGCGGCGCGGGACGGGACAATTAACGCCCTCACGCCGCCGTGACTGGTGAAAGTCCGTTTTTTTTCATAAACTTGTCCTCAATTTCCGCGAGCACGATGTGGTTAAGAGGCGCGTGTCCTTCCTGCAACAGTTCCTCCCAAAGCCGGCCCGGGACCGGTCTGGAGCCGTTCTTTCCATTGATCAGCGCGGGGGCATCGGTAATGGTGACCTTGCGACGAAGGGGGGCACCCCGGTCGCACCGCCCTTCCTGGGGTCGAACGGCAGATTGCCACGACAGCAGTAAAGGCGGCCACACGGGGAATATCGGAACCAAAGCCGTCAAAGGCGCGGAACCAGGCTCCCTCAGGAGAAACATTTGGAGGTCTACACAATGAAGACGGTTAAGAGCCTTCTTCTCGGCGCTGCGGCGGGCTTCGTTGCCCTCACCGGCGCTCAGGCAGCTGATCTCCCGGGCAAGGCAGCTCCCGCCGAGTACGTGCGCATCTGCGACACCTACGGCGCTGGCTTCTTCTTCATCCCGGGCACCGACACCTGCCTTCGCATCGGCGGCTACGTCCGCATGGATGCCTATGTTGCTCAGACGTTCGGAGCGCAGACCGGCGCGTACTCCACTCGTACCCGCCTGCTTCTGAACTTCGACGCCCGCTCGAACACCGAGTATGGCCTGCTTCGCGCTTTCGGTGAGTTCTTGATCCAGCGTGGCCCGCTCAATCAGACCCTCCCCACTGGCATCGCCGGAACAGGCGCAGGCACTCTTGGCCAGGCCTCGGCTGCCTACATGTCCCGCGCGTTCATCCAGTTCGCTGGCTTCACGTTCGGTAACTCGGCGTCGTTCTTCAACTTCTACCAGGCAGACGTCCAGATGGTCGCGGGCGGTGGTGCTGCTCTCGACCCGTCCAGAACCTCTTCGAACCTCATCGCCTACACAGCGTCGTTCGGTTCGGGCTTCTCGGCCACGGTTTCGATCGAGGATCCGCAGTTCCGCCGCATCGGCGCTCTTGGTAACTTCATTGGCGGCACTGGCACGCTCTTGGCTGCAAGCCCGGTCGATGGCGTGATCTACAATGGCCAGAGCCTTCCCGACGTCGTCGCCAATCTCCGCGTCGACCAGGGCTGGGGTTCCGCGCAGGTCATGGCCGCATTCCATGAGGTTCGTGGAAACGTGGCAGTTGCAGTTGCTCCTGCAGTCGCTCCCCGTATCGGCGTCTCGTCTACCGGTTGGGCTGTTGGCGGTGGCGTCCGTCTGAACCTCGACATGATCGCTCGCGGCGACGTGCTATGGTTGCAGGCGGTCTACACGGACGGCGCTCTGGGCTATGCATTCACGAACGATAACTCGGATGGTCTTCAGCAGACCCGCCAGAACGTGCAGGTTGGTCTGCTCAATGCATTTTATGCCGACGGTGTACAGACCGCTACCGGAGCAATCGTGAAGTCGAAGGCTTGGTCCATCCATGGTGGTTTCCGTCACTTCTGGACCCCGGCCCTTCGCTCCGCCATCTGGGGCAAGTATGTGAACATCGACGCGCCGTCTATCGCGGGCCGCTCGGTGTCTGACATCCGCTACTGGGCTGTTGGCGTCAACACGTTCTGGTCGCCGGTTCGCAATCTCGACCTTGGCGTCGAGATCGTTTACCAGGACCTCCGTTCGCGGGACAATGGCAGCGGTGCAACGGTTGGTTCCCCGTCGTTTTCGGCGGCTACTGCCCGTGGCAATCTCGGCAATGCCAACGCCTGGTCGGGCATGTTCCGCGTCCAGCGCAACTTCTGATCGGGTCCGGTCTCAGACCGGTTCCAGTCTCAAAGACCCCGGCGGGAAACCGCCGGGGTTCTTTGCGTCTGGAGCATTGTGAAATCATGCGTCGCCCCCTCCCCGCCTCAGGTCGGCGGGCGGATTTTCTCCAGGGACTCGGCCATCATGGCGATGGACACCGACCCGTAGCGGCGCGACGTCGTCGCCTGCGCATGGCCGACAATGGCATCGGTGATCTTCTCCGGCACACCTTCGGCGAAGGCCTGCTCCTTGAACCAGTGACGCCACGCATGGTTCGGATCGACTTTCGCGTCCCGGCCGATGCCCAGATCCAGCGAATGGAGCCAGTCGCTCAGCCGTCGGAGTGTGCTGCGGGCCGGATGATAGACCGATGGCCCGATTTCCACGGTGATCACCGGCTGCAATCCGTTCACCGCGAGGGGCTTTTCGATGAAAAGCCGCTCCCTTTCGGTCTTCTCGACGAAGGCCAGGAAGCCCCGCGCCAGGATCGCCGAGTGAATCGGCACCAGCCGCTCCGAAGCGGCGGTCTTGATCGGTCCCGCCTGGCGGCTAATCCTGACACACCAGATGCCCTCGACCTGGACGACGTCCTGCTTGCGCAGATTGGCGATGGCCGCCACCCGGCTGCCGGTCAGTGCCGTCAGCCAGGGGATCCAGCGGCGCGCGGCGAGCGTCTGCCGGTCGGCCGCGGCCAGAATGCCCCGCGCCTGAACGGGCGAAAACGCCTTCATCGATTGGGTCGCGGCCAGCCTTTCCGGCTTGAAGCGGATTCCGCTCGTCGGATTGCCGGTCACGAACTCGTTTTCCACGGCGAACTGAAACAGCGCGCGGAGCGCAGCAAAGTCGGAATGGCGCGCCGTTCGCAGCCGCCGCCCCGTCGCGATGAGATGATCGCGATAGGCCCGGATGTCGTGGGGAGTGACGTCCTGCGGCCGGTCATGCCCCAGAAAAACGACGAACCGCTGGACGAGAACGCGCCAGTAGGGCGGCGTGGTCGGCGCTCCGCCCGACTGCACATGCTGGAGTGCCCAGGCCTCGAACAACTCCGCGAAGGTCCGTTTCTGCTGGTCGGCGCATCCGGCATCACCGCGCGCCTCGGCAACGATGCCGGGGCCCGGCATCGCGTTCAGATTCGCATGCGGCGCCTGACGGCTATCGCGCACCGCGATACCTACGCCTTGAGCGCTTCGCTCTAGTTCCAGAAGACGAACAACCACCTGGTTGGCGACAACCGACACCGCACTGCGGGCATCGTCGAAGGATCTGCTCGCAAGCGGCAAGGCCACCTCGTCATCGACATCAACACAGAACCGGAAACAGTCATAGACGACGTCGACCGCAAGGTTCCGATACTTCCTGACAACCGTCGTCGGCAGCGGGATCGCGAAGAAAACGCGTCCCTCCCGATCGATGCGGATATCAAGACCTTGCTGCATTGATATTTTTCCTACCAACACATGAACTCGAAAGATTAGGATCGCAACATCGACGCATTTTCAAGGCGCTCCGTGAAACAGGAGAATCACCGGGAGCGCAATGAGCTGCAGCAATGCCCGCTATCGATGTTTTTAATTTACTTTTCGGAGCGATTATAGGTCTTTATGACCGTTTTGCAACGAATTTCGAATGCTAATCACATCATTTACGGCACCAATGATGCGCGATTACTGGCATTTTTTCTTAATTCACAATAGAATGAACGTCTTTGCGGGCATTTTGGCGCGCTGTGCAGCGCATGCGGGCATTTTCATGAATTTTGCGCGCATGAGGCAAACAAATGATGGAAGAGCCGCGATGAAGACGATCAATGCAGGATCCTTAAGCAACCATTGGGATCATTTTGTACGCGATGCTACCCATTATCGGCCAGGAACATCGTCCTATTTTGCCCTTCACGCCTTGGCCGCGACCGGCACCTCGTAGGCCGTGGTCGACTTGATTCGCTCCATCGCGAAGCGCGAGGTGACGTTCTTCAGCGGGATGGTATCGATCAGCCGCTTGTAGAAGGCGTCATAGGCGGCCATGTCGGTCACGACCACGCGCAGCATGTAGTCGACATCGCCGGCCATCCGGTAGAATTCCATCACCTCCGACATGCCCGAAACCGTCTCGGCGAAGCGCGCGAGCCATTCCCGGGAATGATCGGAGGTCTCGATGGACACGAAGACCGTCAGGCCGAGCCCGAGCTTTTCCGGAGAGACCAGCGCGACGCGCTTGATGATATATCCCGCCGCCTCGAGCTTCTGGATACGTTTCCAGCAAGGGGTCTGGGACAGGTTGATGCGGGAGGCGAGCTCGGCGATCGAGATCGCCGCATCGTCCTGCAGGAAGGTGAGGATCTTCCGGTCGATGGCATCCATGGTCTTGCCCCTGGTGACGCCGGGCTCGGTGCGGCCCGCAAAAGAAAATTGTCGCTTCTTACCGCAGTCTTTCGGCTCCCTCACGCAATATTTTTTCTCCTGCCGCAACGATAGTCGCGGTCTCCACCACAGCGTGACGCGACGCTGCACGTCAGGTCCTGCAGCGATGGGCCCCTTGCATCGGCGCGAGCCTGCCAGCACTTTGGCGCCAGCGGCCATCCGCCCAAGACCGCAGAGGAAATGACCATGTCCACCGTTACGGCCGGCCCGCCCCGGCGCCTCCCCTTCATCGACGTTCCCGCCGCGGGGAGGCTCGCGCGATGAGCCAGCCCTCGACATCCCTGTCCCTCGCCGGGCTCAATGCCCTCGTCATCGGCGGCTCCAGCGGCATCGGCGAGGCCATCGCCCATGGCTATGCCGAGGCCGGAGCCCGCGTCGCCATCGCCGCTCGCAGCCCGGACAAGCTGCAGGAGGCCGCCGCGCGCCTCGCCGCCGCCTATCCCGGGTCGAAGGGCTATGTCGCTGACGTCACCGATGCGGGCCAGCTGGAGGAACTCGCCGCCACGGTGGCGCGCGACTTCGGGCCGGTGGACATCCTCGTACCGTGCCAGGGCACAACGATCATCAAGCCGACGCTGGATTTCACCCCGGCGGAGATCGACCTGATTTTCCGCACCAACCAGACGAGCGTGTTCTTTTCCTGCACCACCTTCGGCCGGGCCATGGTCGCGCGCGGCAGCGGCGCCATCATCAACATCGCCTCGCTCTCGGCCCATCGCGGCTGGCCCAAGGCCTGCCCCTATGCCATGACCAAACATGCCGTCGTCGGCCTGACGCAGACCCTGGCGTCGGAGTGGGCACCGCAGGGCGTCAGGGTCAACGCCATCTCGCCGGGCTTCTTCATGACCGAACTGAACGCCGCGAAGATGCCGGCGGACCGCAAGGAGAACGCCTTGCGCCGCACCCCGATGGGCCGCTGGGGCCAGACACGGGAACTGGTGGGCGCCGCGGTCTATCTCGCGTCACCGGCCGCCAGCTTCGTCACCGGAACCGTCATCGCGGTCGACGGCGGCTATCTCGCTTCCGGAATCTAAACCCACGTTTCCGCGTGATTCCGGCCGGTTCCCTGGCGGGGAATGTTGTCTCGCCGGGGAGCAGTCCCCATAATGGTTGGACCGGCGCCCGCCGCCCGGTTCCCAGCCATGATGTTCGAGGACGAAGGCCGCCCGATGCCGCACGACACCCCGTTGATCGCCACCATCGTCGCCGGTCTCGGGCTCGCCTTCATCCTCGGTCTCATCGCCAATCGTCTGAAACTGCCGACCCTCGTCGGCTACCTGCTCGCCGGCATTCTCATCGGGCCGCATACGCCGGGATACGTCGCCGACCAGAAGCTCGGCACCGAACTCGCCGAGATGGGCGTCATCCTGCTGATGTTCGGTGTTGGCCTGCATTTCTCGCTCAAGGACCTGCTGTCCGTGCGCGCCATCGCGGTTCCCGGCGCCGTCGTGCAGATGGCGACGGCGACGCTGTTGGGCATGGGACTGGCCTGGCTGCTCGGCTGGCCGATGGGAGCCGGAATCGTCTTTGGCCTCGCCCTGTCGGTCGCCAGCACCGTGGTCCTGCTCAGGGCGCTGCAGGAGCGCCGCATCATCGAGACCGAGCGTGGCCGCATCGCAGTCGGATGGCTCATTGTCGAGGACATTGCCATGGTCCTGGCGCTGGTCCTGCTGCCGGCGCTGGCGGGCGTGCTGGGCGGGGCGACCCAGACGAGTGCCGCGAGCGATCCCCTGGTGCAATGGCTCGGCCTCGGCGTCGGCGGGGTCATCCTCGTCACCCTGCTGAAGGTGCTCGGTTTCGTCGCGGTGATGCTGGGGCTCGGCCGGAAGGTCATCCCCTGGCTGCTGCACTATGTCGCCCATACCGGGTCGCGCGAACTGTTCCGCCTTGCCGTGCTCGCCATCGCGCTCGGCGTCGCCTTCGGTGCTGCCAAGCTCTTCGGCGTCTCCTTCGCGCTCGGCGCCTTCTTCGCCGGCATGATCATGAGCGAATCCGAACTCAGCCACCGCGCCGCGGAAGAATCGCTGCCGCTGCGCGACGCCTTCTCGGTGCTGTTCTTCGTCTCTGTCGGCATGCTGTTCAACCCCTGGACTTTGCTGACCGCCACCTGGCCGATCCTGGCAACGCTCTTCATCATCATCATCGGCAAGTCGCTGGCCGCCTTCCTGATCGTCGTCGCCTTCCGCTACCCCGCCGGAACCGCCCTGACGATCTCCGCATCACTGGCCCAGATCGGCGAGTTCTCGTTCATTCTCGCCGAGCTGGGCGTCGGGCTGAAGCTCCTGCCGCCCGAGGGCCGCGACCTGATCCTCGCCGGCGCCATCCTGTCCATCATGCTGAACCCTGCCGTCTTCGCCGGCATCGGCTGGCTCAAGCGGCGGTTCGACCTGAATGCCGCACAGCCCTCCGAAGCGGCCGCGCGCGGAGAGGCACCCGCGCCGCCCCCTGCGGCAGCCCCCGTCGCGGACGACGAGACGCCGCAGAGCACGGGGCTCTCCGGACATACGATCCTCGTCGGCTATGGGCGGGTGGGCAGCCTCGTCGGCGAGGGCCTCCGCGCCAAGGGCCTGCCCTATCTCGTCATCGAGGATGCGACCCGGCCACAGGCTCGCCTGCGCCATGAGGGAGTCGAGACCATCACGGGCAACGCCGTCCAGGAGGACATCCTTGCCAGCGCCAACATCGCCGGCGCCAAGCGCCTGATCGTCGCTATTCCCAATGCCTTCGAGGCCGGCCAGATCATCGAGACGGCGAAAGCGGCCAATCCGGGCCTGGACATCATCGCACGGGCCCATTCGGACGCCGAGGTCGATCACCTGAAGGGCCTCGGCGCCGGCGTGGTCATCATGGGTGAAAGGGAAATCGCGCGCGGCATCATCGCCGAGATTCCCGGGTTGACGCGGCAGGGAGCGGCGGCTGGCACCGCCCATCCCCACGACCTTCCCTTCGTCGCGCTGGACGAGCCGGGGGCGCCAGCGTCCGCCGCTGATCCCAAGCCCGCGACCTGAAGGCCCGATCGGGAGCCTCAGGCGCGCTTGAGGCTCCACGGATAGGGCGCCGAGCCGTGGGCCATGCCGGTGAGCGTCTTGCGATAGGCCGTACGCAGGGTGAACTGGCCGAGCGGCACCGTCGCCACCTCGTCGAGCGCCAGACGGCCGAGTTCCTTGGCGGCCTTCTGCTGGCCCGCCGTATCGGAGGCGTAGAGCCATTCCTCGGTCAGCGCCTCGGCCTTCGGACTGTCCCACCAGCCGAACCAGCCGCGTGCGCCCTGCCCGCGCACCAGCAGCGATGTGGCGGGCGTGCCCCAGCCGGACGCCGGGCCCGTCGTGTGGAAGATGCTCCAGCCGCCCTTGTCGGTCGCCTCGCGACTGCCGCGGCGCTGGATGACGGTGCCCCAGTCGGTCTCGGCCAGTTCCACGCTCATGCCGATCTTCTGCAGGATATCGGCGGTCACCTGCCCAAGCGGACCGATATCCGGAAAATCGGTCGGGTTGATGATGACGACCTTTTCACCGGCATAGCCCGAAGCCTGAAGGGCCGCCTTGGCCTTGTCGATCGACTGCGGCATCAGGTCCTCCTGCTCGCCGCTATAATAGGGCGTGCCCTGCGGCCAGAGGCTCCGGCAGAGCGTCCAGGCCGAGGTGTCGTTGCCCTGCGACCCCCGCATATAGTCTTCCTGCAGCGCCGCCATCCTCACGGCTTGGCGAACCTTCACATTGTTGAACGGGGCCTGCAGGTGGTTGAGCCGCATGATGGCCAGGCGGCCGGAGGGATCGGTGACCTCGCGGGTGATGTCGCGCGAACGTGCGAGCAGCGGCTGCAGGTCGGCGGGCGGGCGTTCCCACCAGTCCATCTCGCCGCGGACGATCGCATTGGCGGCCGTCGAGGGGTCGGGGAGGATGTGCCACTCGATACGCGGGAAATGGGCGACCTTGGCGCCTGCTCCGCGGCTCGCAGCCTCCTGGCGCGGCACGTAGCCGTCGAACTTCTCGTAGACCACGCGGCTGCCGGAATTGTACTCGCCGGCGACGAAGCGGTAGGGGCCCGAGCCAATCATCTCGGTGACCTGACGGGTGGCTTCCGTCTTGGCGTGGCGCTCGGGCATGATGAAGGCTGGCGTGTCGGGTTTGCCGAGCGCGTCGAGCAGCAGAGGGAAGGGCCGCTTCAGCTTCAGGTCGAACGTGCGGTCGTCGACCACCTGCCAGCTGTCGATGACCCGCGCGACCAACTGGCCGAAGGAATCGCGCTGCGTCCAGCGCATGATGGAGGTGATGCAATCGACGGGACGGACCGGTTCGCCGTCATGGAACTTCAGGCCGGCGCGCAGCTGGAACCGCCAGCGGAGCCCGTTGTCGAGAACCTCGTGGCCCTCGGCCATCTGCGGCCGCGCGACGAAGTCCATGTCGGCGGCATAGAGCGTGTCATAGACATAGTAGCCGTGGTTGTTGGTGACGGTCGCGGTCGTCCAGATCGGGTCGAGCGAGGACAGGTTCGCCTGTGGAATGAAGCGCATGGTGGAGGCGCGCCAGTCCTGCGCCAGGGCCGGTGCCGCCACCAGCGAGACGGCAGCCGCCTTCAGCAGCGAACGTCGATCGATACCCATGGACACGTCTCCCCTTGCGGTAGGCGCATCCTTCCTGCGGGCGCGCCCTGCGGCATCGTGGCGCGGCCGGAGGCACCTGGCAATCCCGGCCGCGCGGCTCGTCAATCGAAGCCGAGGAAACCCGGCATGGCGCTGATCGGCGGCGCGGCCGCCAGCCTGGCGAGATCGGGAACCGGACGGGCGGTTCTGGCATCGCCGGCCAGTTCGCGCTCAAGCGCCGCCGCCACGGCGAGCACCTTGGCGTCACCGCCGCGCGGCCCGACGATCTGCAGCCCGAAGGGCATGCCGGCATGGTCGAGGCCGACCGGCAGCGACAGGGCGGGATGGCCGACATTGGTCACCGCATAGGCATTGGCGAGCCAGTGGAAATAGCTGCGCGTCGGCTGGCCGTCGATCTCGGCAGGATAGAGTTCCGACCAGGGCCGCGGGCTCAGCGTCACGGCGGGAGACAGGATCACGTCATAGCGATCAAAGAACCGCTGCCAGCTCTTGTAGAGGACCGTCTGCTGCTTCAGCGCCCGCGTCACGTCGAGTGCCGAATAGGTCAGGCCCTCCTCGACATTGGTACGCACATTGGGGCCGACGAGTTCGGGCGTGTCGCGCACCCGCTCATACATGCCGGCCATGAAGGCAACCGACCGCAGCACTTCGAAGGTCTCGTCCGTGCCGGTGCAGTCCGGCGTCGCCTCGTCGACCCCGGCGAAGAGGTGGCCGAAGAGCGCGACCTTCTCGGCGAAGACGGCGCGGATGTGTTTCTCGGTGGGGCTGAAGCCGAAATCGGGCGTCACCGCGACCCGCAACCCCGCGAGGTCAATCTCCGCCGGCATGGCGAAGTCCTCGGCCCGGCGCACGGCGCGGCCATGGATGGTCGTCGCCAGCGGGTCGCAGGCATCGTCCGAGACCATGGTGGACAGCAGCAGGCAGAGATCCGGCACCGTGCGGGCCATCGGCCCGAGCACGCTGAGCGGGTTCCAGCCGAGCGGTCGCTTGTCGCTCGGCACGAGCCCCGGCGACGGGCGGAAGCCGACAATGCCGTTGAAGGCGGCGGGATTGCGCAGCGAGCCGCCGGTATCCGATCCCGTGGCGATCGGCACCATGCCGCAGGCGAGCGCCACGCCGGAACCGCCGGAGGAACCGGCCGCCGACCGGGTGGGATCGAAGGGGTTGCCGGTCGCGCCATAGACGGAATTGCGGGT
>JAIEPJ010000094.1 GCA_019749835.1 Phreatobacter sp.
ACCTCCTCGTCGGGCGTGAACAGGAAGGTCACCGGCCGGGCGGTCGGCACGCCGGCGCGCACCAGCGCCCGGTAGCCGGCGACGGCGAGATAGGCGCCGCCCTTCATGTCGTAGAGGCCCGGCCCGAACAGCTTGTCGCCGTCGCGGCGGAAGGGCAGGCGGCCGGTCAGCGTCCCCTTGGGATGGACCGTGTCGATATGGGTGAGGACGAGGATCGGCTTCTCGTTGGAGGGCTCCGCCGACGAGACCTTGAGGATGCCGCCATAGCCGTCCCGGCCCTCGCGCCGGTCGAAGACCACGGGCAGGCCGTCGAAGTCCTGCTCGACCGCATCCAGGACGGCCTCGATCCCGCCGACGTCATAGGTCGGGCTCTCGATGGTCACCCAGCGGCGGATGCCCTCGATCACCTCGTCCTCATGGAGGGGAACGGTCGCCGCCTTGATGCTCATGTCAGTCACCTATCGCTCGCGCTGGGCCCGCCTCGCCGCCGCGCGCATCTCGTCCAGTGCAGCGATGACGCGCCGGGCATTGACGCCGAAATCCTGGCTTCCGTATCGCGACGCCGACCGCATGTCGATGCGGGACCTGCCATTCACCGTGCGAATGCGGATGACGATGTCGTCGCGGAAGCCGAGTAGCAGCGAACGGGTCACCATCTCGACCCGACCCTCGCGTTCGGGCCCGCGATAGTCGACCTGGTCGAGCACGGTCCAGCGGCGCTCCTCGACCAGGTCGGTGACGATCGCATTGACGCTCTCTGCGGGCAGATCGACCTCGATCGGCCGGATCTCGGGATAGAGGCGCCGCTGGATGGTGGCGAAGGCTGCCGGATAGGCCACGGGATTGGCGCTCTCCGGCCGTGCCATGGCGGCGATGGAAAAGCCGGGGGGATCGGCGAAGTCGGTCGTGATGTCGTTCATGGCCGGAAGCCGGAGGCCGATCGGCACCATCGCCACCGGATAGGCCGTCGCCGCCAGGCCGAGAAGCACGGCGGCCGCCGCCTGGCGCGCGCCGCGATAGCCGCTGAACCAGATCGTCGCCCCGGCGACCAGCGCCGCCAGGAGACCGATCCCTGTGATGCCAAGGCCGATGGCGAGGGCGACGACTGCCTGCAGCCCGTCGAGCCTGTCGGTCCGTGCGGCCAGAACCGCCACCACCATCACGGCGAGGCCGACCAGCGTGATCCGCAGGCTCCAGACCGCCAGGCGCGACGTCGGTTCGACCAGTGTGGCGCGGCGCATCGTCAGGTCTTCCGCATCAGCTGGTCGTCTGGCAGATGCCACGCAGGGCCTGCCACTGGTCGGGCGTCAGTGCCGGAGACAGAACGGGCCGGTTCTGCGCCAGGCGTCGGATGGCGGCCTCGCGCTCGGCGCTGGCGGGATGGCTGGTCAGCCAGTTGAGCGCCCCCGGGGCGCCGCCGCCACCGGCTGAACCGAAAAAGCCGGCGAGGCCCTCCGGATTGCCGCCGCCCTTCAGCATCAGATCGACGCCGAAGGCATCCGCCTCGCGTTCGGCATCGCGCGAGAAGGCGCTGCTGAGCAGTGTGCGGGAGGCGAGGAGGATCGCCGTGCCGCCGGCGAAATCGCCGAAGATCGTGCCGAGCAGGAAGCCGAGCCCGCCGCTCTGGATCGCCGATTGCAGGCCGTGGCGGAACTTGACGTGGCCGATCTCGTGGCCGAGCACGCCGGCGACCTCGTCCGGCGAGCGGGCACGCTGGATCAGCCCGCGCATGAGATAGATGTAGCCGCCCGGCAGGGCGAAGGCGTTCACCATCGGGTTGTCGACGACCACGACCTTGAGGGGAACATGGAGGTCGGCCAGTTTCTCGTAGCGGCCGACGAGTTCTGAGAGTGCTGCGAGGCCCGCCGGCGCGGTGCAGGTCTTCATGCCCGAGGGGCCGCCGAACTCGGCGCGGATCTGCGGATCCATGGCGGCGCCCAGCCGCGCCTCGACACTGGCCGGCACAAGCGGCGCGATGCGGCCGGCAATGGCCGGCAGGCCCCAATAGGCGAGGCCCAGCAGCGAGACCACGGCGGCCATCGCCCAGACAACGACAGACCGGGTTTCCCTGCGTCCGGCAGCCTTGCCCGTCAGCGTCAGTGGCGCCCGGGAGGACAGATCGGCGACGAAGACCGGATCGGCGATCTCCAGGCGCGGTTCGGCGGTGGAGCCGGGTTCGGGCACCCGCGTTACCGCAAGGCCGCTGCCGCGAAAGCCCTCGATGCGCCGGATATCGGCATAGGGCCAGGTGGCGACGATCAGGCCCTCGGCGGAGAAGATCGCCAGACCCTGCGGATGGAGCGAAATCTCCACCGTCTGCCGGCGGCTGATGATCCCGTCGTAATAGGTGGCGGCGACGCTGGGCATCAGGCACCGAACCCGAAGTCGACGGCGTCACCGAGACTGTCGCCCATGGCCGAGGCGTCGACATTGTTGGCCCGGACGGCGTCCAGGGCGGCAAGGTTGAGGACGCTCAGCGACCGCAGCCGGGCCCGCTGCAGCCTGAGGTCGATGAGGAGCTGCTTGGCGATCCACAGCGAACCGATGAAGCCCATATAGACGAGCACCAGGAGCACCACGCCCGTCACCCCCGCCACGGGGGAATCGAAGCTCAGGTCGTCGCGCGAGAAGACCACCGCGGCGATGCCGCCGAACATGACGAGGCCGACGATCGCCATGAGGACCAGGATGCCGAACATGGCGAGGCCGCCGAGAACAAAGACCCGGTAGGAACTGCCGATGCTGAAGGTCGATGCCAGCGCCGCGCCGCCGATCCGCGTGCCGTTCATCCGCCAGCGATAGACCACGGCGGAGAAGGCAGGAAACAGCAGGATCGGGATGGCGATGGTGAGGATGCCCGCGCCGGTCAGCGCGGCGAATGCGAGGCCCGTGGCCGACCGCCGGCTGATCACCCCGTCGTCGAGGGCGACGAACAGCTCGCGCCAGATCTCCGCCGGGATCGAGGCCAGCACCGACCCGATCATCAGCAGCGGCAGGCCGAGGGCGAGGATCCAGAGGAGGATGCCGCGCTTCATCAGGTCGCCGGCGGTGCCGACAAAGTCGCCCTGCGCGTCGCCGAACCAGGTGGCGCGCATCTTCAGGCGCTCCATGATCGTTGCGGCCCAGGGATAGGCGAGGCCGAGCGTCAGGATCACCAGGATCCACAGCCCGAAGGCCTTGAAGGCATAGGACCAGGCCGAGCCGGTCATCCGCAGACGGAGGCCGCGGAACGCGGTGCGGGTCAGGCGGTAGCGGCGGCCGGCATAGACGGCGAACTGGCCGAGCAGCAGGTAGAGGACGAAGACCACGACGGTGACGACGATCTCGGCCTGAGGCAGGCCGAGCAGCACGAAGAAGGAGGCAGCCTGGATCGGCACCAGGATGGCCAGCGCGATGAGGAACCCTTTCAGCAGTTCCAGGCCGCGGCCGGTATAGGTGATGTCCTCGGGGCCGACGAAGCTATGCGCCCAGTAATAGCGGCGGATCTCGGTGATGAACCAGAACCGGTAGATCCCGAGGGTCACCACCTGCAGCAGGAAGCCCTTGACGAGGAGGCCAAACAATTCCCCCGCGCGGCCGGTGAAGCCGACCGCTGTCGCGGCGGGCGTCGCCCGGACCGTGCTGGGCACCGAGGTCGCCGCCCGCTGCTGCTGCGCCTGTTCCGCCGCCGCCATGGCCGCGGCGGCGGATCGCGGTCCCCATGGCCCTGGCTGGGCTGCATCGGTCATCTCATTCTCCGGCGGCGTCGGCTGGCCCATCGTAGCCCCGCGCAGGTTGCAGCGCCACGCCGGGATGACCGCATCTCCGTTGCAGGATGATCACGCCGGGAAGCGATAGGCCTTGAACTGTTCGCGCAGCGTCGTCTTCTGGATCTTGCCTGTGGCGGTATGCGGGATCTCGTCCACCACCACCACGTCGTCGGGCATCCACCACTTGGCGATCTTGCCCTCCCTATAGGCGAGTACGCCCTCGCGCGTCGGTGCGCGCCCGGCTTTCGGCACCACGATCAGCAGCGGCCGCTCGTCCCATTTGGGATGCACGACGCCGATCACCGCGGCTTCGGCGACGTCGGGATGGCCGACCGCCAGGTTCTCCAGGTCGATGGAGGAGATCCACTCGCCGCCGGACTTGATGACGTCCTTGGAGCGGTCGACGATCCGCATGTAGCCGTTGGGATCGATGGAGGCGACGTCGCCGGTGTCGAAGAAGCCGTCGGCGTCGAGGATGGCGCCGCCCTCGCCCTTGAAATAGGAGCCCGCGACGGCGGGGCCGCGCACCATCAGGCGGCCGAAGGCCTTGCCGTCACGCGCCAGTTCGGTGCGCGCGTCGTCGACGATCTTCATCTCGACGCCGAAGGGCGGGTGGCCCGTCGTCTCCTTGATGTCGAGCCAGGCATCGCCGGTCAGGTCGGCATATTCGGGCTTGAGCGAGCAGAGCGTCCCGATCGGGCTCATTTCCGTCATGCCCCAGGCATGCATGACCTCGACGCCATAGGTGTCGCGGAACTTTTCCGTCACAGCGCGCGGGCAGGCCGAGCCGCCGATGATCACCTTGGTCAGGTCGGGCAGCTTCTGACCGGTCTTTTCCAGCTCCTGCAGCAGCATCAGCCAGACCGTCGGCACCGCCGCCGAATGCGTCACCTTGTAGGTGGTCAGGAGTTCGGCGATCGAGGCGCCGTCCATCTTGGCGCCCGGCATGACGAGCGAGGTCCCCGCCATCGGCGCGGTGAAGGCCAGCGACCAGCCGTTGGCGTGGAACATCGGCACCACCGGCAGCATCACGTCGCGCGACGACAGTCCCAGCATGTCGGGCGCGTTGCACATCAGCGAGTGGATGATGTTGGAGCGGTGGGAATAGACGACGCCCTTGGGGTTGCCCGTCGTGCCCGACGTGTAGCACATGCCGGCGGCGGTGCTCTCGTCGAAGCTCTTCCAGGCGAAGTCACCGTCGACCTCGTTCAGCCAGTCCTCGTAGGCGACAGCGTTGCGCAGGCTCGTCTGCGGCATGTGCGCGCCGTCGGTCAGCACGACGAAGCGCTCCACCGAGGGCAGCTTGTCCTGCAGCTTCTCCATCAGCGGCACGAAGGTGAGGTCGACCAGCATCAGCCGGTCTTCCGCGTGGTTGACGATCCAGGCGATCTGCTCGGGAAACAGCCGCGGGTTCAGCGTGTGGTAGATGGCGCCGATGCCGGTGATGCCGTACCAGACCTCCAGATGCCGCCAGGTGTTCCAGGCCACCGTGCCGACGCGGTCACCGAGGCCGATGCCGTCCTTCTCCAGCCGCTTGGCGACGCGCAGCGCGTTGCGCCGGATGTCGGCATAGGTGGTCTCGACGATCGGCCCCTCGATCGAGCGCGAAATCACCTTGCGGCCGCCGTGATAGAGCCCGGCATGATCGATGATCTTCGGGATCAGCAGCGGCCAATCCTGCATCAGACCCAGCATGGTATCCTCCACGGCGATGCGCCGGCCGAACGGATGCCAGCCGGTTTCGCGCGAAACCTAGTGCAGGAGGGCGCGCGCCGTCCACTGCCCGCGGCTTGGCCGTTCGGCAGGCAGGCGCGACGGCAACCGTCGGCACCGGTCTCCACAGCGCCCGTTGAACCCGGCGGATCACATCGCTATGGTCCCGCCCGCCTGCCTGCTTCGCCCGCTGCCTCGCGCCGTGCGGGGGCAGGCCGGCTTTGGGTCGTCGTCTAATGGTAGGACTCGGGTTTTTGGTACCCGCTATCTAGGTTCGAATCCTAGCGACCCAGCCATCCATTCCGCACAGGCCGAACGGCGCAGTACACTTGGTTGATCGGCTCACCTGACTTCAATGTCGGGGTGCGCAATACCTCCAGTAGCATCGCGGCGTCTCTTCAATTGACTCGACGTCCGGGGTGCGAGGTAATGAGGGAATCCGCTTGTGGTTCCGACAACCTCCTTCGGTCGCTCATGGCCGCTGCCGACAGGGAATGCCGATGCCGATCACGTTCTGGAACCCCGAACGCCTCGTCAACACGACGACCGCGGGCCGTCAAAGCGAACCCACGGTTGCGGTGTTGCCCGACGGCGGATCGGTGGTGGCCTGGACCGATCAGGACCCCAATCCCTCCATTGTTCGCATTCAGCGCTTCGATGTCTTCGGGGACCCGGTTGGCGGTGAGACGACGATCGGCAACGCGTCGAACTTCGTTGGCAGCCCGCAGGTGGCCGTCCTGCCGGATGGGCGCTACGCGGTGGCCTGGATGTCGTCGAACACCAACATCTCGCTCCAGCGCTTCCAGGCGAACGGCGCCCTCGATGGGGGGGCGACGCTCGTCACCGCCAATTCATCCACCAATTTTGTCCAACCTTTCGACTTCATCGGGCTCGCCAACAACACCTATGCCCTGGCCTATGTGTCGCTTGCCGTGAGTGAACGTGACGTCGCGCTACGCATCATCTCGGGTGCGGGGGTCGTCGGAGCCGAGATCGTGGTCGACAACCCGTCGGGCAGCACCCAGCAATCGCCGTACCTTTCCGCGACGGCCGGCAACATCCTCGTGACCTGGTTTGACAACTCCGCCAATGGCGGCGACATCCAGGCACGGAGCTTCTCGCTGACCGGCGGCTCGCCGACGGCGGAGGTCACGGTCAACGCCACGACGGCGGGGTCGCAAGTCTACTCGCCGGTGGCACTGCTCACCACGCAGAACCACGTCGTTGTCTGGAATGACGTTGCCGCTTCGGTGCTGAGGGGCCAGATCGTCTCCTCCGCGGGCACCAGGATCGGGTCGGAGTTCCTGGTGGCGGGGGACCCCGCCGGTATCGACATTGCCGGTGTCGCGGCGACGCAGCAGGGCGGCTTCGTCGTGGTCTACCGCACCACGGCGGGGGCCCTGGTGGCGCAGGCCTTCAGCAGCACCGGCAGCCTGGACGGTGCGAGTCTTCGCTTTGCCGAGAATGTCTTTAGCCAAACCATGCTCGACGTCGCCGCACTGCCGGACGGCCGCATCGCGGTGACCTGGGCCGGCACCGCCGCGGCCGATGCCTCCGACACGGGCATCTATACGCGCATTCTCGATCCGCGTGATGACGTGATCTCCGGCGACGCCGCCGCCAACACGCTCTACGGCAATGACTATCGCAGCGACCGGATCTCCGGCTTTGGCGGCGCCGATACGATGTTGGGGCTCGGTGGCGACGACGTGATGTTCGGCGGCGATGGCGGCGACACCATGGCGGGCGGGGCCGGCCACGACATGCTGTTAGGCGAGGTGGGCAGCGACACGATGACCGGCGGGGCCGGCAATGACGGCCTCGACGGCGGGGCAGGGACAGATACGGCGCTTTTCACGCTGGCAAGGTCCAGCTACTTCATTCGCAGCTTCGCCTTTGACGGCCAGATCTACACCCAGGTTTCGGCAGCCTCGGGCACCGACGGCGCAGATGTGCTCCTCAATGTCGAATTGCTGGGCTTCGCCAACGGCGCCCGGATCTTTGGCCTCGCCGGCATCCAGCAGAACCTCGTCTCCAACATTGACGGTTCGTACTTCGACGACGTGTTGTTCCAGAACAGCGCCACCGGCCAGATCGCCTATGTCAACATGAATGCGGGTTCCGCCGTCGGCTTCGCCAATGTGCTGGGCTCGCTGCCCGCCGGCTGGCGTCTGGTCGGCTCCGACGACTTCACCGGCGACGGGCGCGCCGATGCACTTGTCCAGGACGGCAATACCGGCGCGATCTACACGCTCAACATCGCCTCCGGCGCTTCGGTCTGGGGCCTGGTCGCCGGTCCGATGGGCGCCAACTTCCAGGCGATCGCCTCGGGCGACGCGACGCGGGACGGCACGGCCGACGTGCTCGTGCGCGACAATACCACCGGCCAGACCTACATCGCCGACATGGAGGCCGGTGGCACCTTCGGCAGCTGGATTCTCGGCCCCAATCCGGGCACCGGCTGGCGTACCGTCGGCCTTGGCGACTTCAACCGCGACGGCGCCTCCGATATCCTTGTCCAGAACATCGCCGATGGCACCACCTATTACCGCGACGTCGCCAACGGCCAGTGGGGCTCTGTCTCCGGCGCCATCGGCTCACAATGGGTGGCGCGCGAGGCCGCCGACATCAACGGCGACGGCTATACCGACGTGATCTTCCGCAACACCGCGACTTCCGACATCTGGTGGGTCGACATGCTCGGCGGCTCGAACTCCGCGTTCAATGTCGTCGTCAACGGCCTCGCCGGCTGGGATGTCAGGGGCTCGGCCGACGTCGACAATGACGGCTGGCGCGACGTCATCGTCCAGAACCTCGCCGACGGCACCACCTATTTCGCCGACATGAACAACGGCGTGTTCGGAGGCTTCGGCACGGTCAGCGGCCCCCTCGACGCCCAGTGGCTGGCGGTGGCGTAAGCGGCAGCGGCTCCGGCTGCCAGGGCGGCCTTAGCGGGCGCAGATCCGGAAGTCGCTGCCCTCCCAGCAGGCCCCGTCGCGGGCCGAGCGGCGGGCCGCGCCCCAGCGTGAATTGATGCCGTCGCGCGTCAGGCCGCGGACCTCCGCCAGCCCCGGCTCGATGACCGAGACCGACACCATCAGGATCGGCCCGAACAGCGCGCCCTGGCCACCGCCGCGCGGCGACAGGGTAAAGGACCCGTCACGGCCGTCGGGGGCGAAATCGCACGTCCGGTCGAGCACCACCCGTCCCGCCTGTTCGACCCGGCAGCCGGCGTCACGGGCGACCGCGGCACCTGGCGCGAGGAGGAGGGCGAGGCTGACGAGGGCGACGCGAATCATGGGAATCTCCGGGGGCCTCTGGCGCGGGGTCGCCAAAGGCTCTGCCTCAGGACTGGCCCCGGCATCATGCAGACGAGGTGCGCATCGACCGCTCATGCCGTCGGCTGGCTTGCGGCGTCAATCCACGGCAAGTGCCTGAAAAGGGGGACGCCGGATCGGTGAAGCCGCAGCCCTGCGTCCTTCAGGCTGCGGCGTGGCGGGCCGTTCGCTGCCAGTAGTCGACGATCGACCCGATCATTCCACGATAGCCGTCCAGCGAGGCCGGCTTCCTGAACATGGCATTGGCACCGAATTCATAGGCGCGGTCGACCGCTCCAGGCGCGTCCGTTCCCGAAATCACGATCACCGGGATGTGGCGCAGATGTTCGTCCTGGCGCAGCGACTTCAGGAAGTCGTACCCGTCCATGGCACCGAGCTTCAGGTCGAGAATGATGATGTCGGGATCGTCCGGCAGATGCGGATTGTCGCCGCGCGCTTCGGCGAAATGCAGGCGGTCCATGGCCTCTTCTGCGGAACTGAATGTCTCGAAGGTGCAATCGGGAATGCGTTCCTCGAAGAACTGCAGCATGAACCCGATGTCGTGAAGCTCGTCGTCAACGATCATGAGGCGGGTCAACTGCCGCATGCCAATCTCCAGCAGAATCGGAAAGCCGCAGCGAAAATACCACAGACGCCGCCTGCCAGTCGTTACCAGAGTAGGGAGCCGCGGGACAAGGGTCGGCTGGGCGACCGTTCACTGCCTCTTGACGGAGTCAACAAAAAGGACCGGCCCCGCTCCCGCAGGAACGAGGCCGGCCCGAAAACTCAGGACAGTCTGCTTATTCGCAGATGCGCACGCGACGGCGCTCCGGGCCATAGGGCGTGTCGATCCAGCGACGCTCGATCCAGCATTCCCGAGGGCCATAGCTCTGGCGATAGCCGTCACGATAGCCCTCGCGCTGCGAGGCCGCTGCGGCGGCAGCGCCGCCGATGATCAGGGCCGCCGCGCCGAGGCCGATAGCCGCGCCGACATTGCCGCCACCGCGTCCGCCACGGAAGCCGGGGCGTCCAACGCCGGGGCGGGGACCGCGAAAGCCAGGGCCGCCGCGGAAGCCACCGCCGCGACGCTGCTGCATCTCGACCGGCGAACGGTCGGAGTCGAAGGACGACAAAGGCGCCATGTCGATGAGCGAGGCGGCGCGCGCCGCCGAGGATGGCAGGCCGAGGGTCAGGCCGGACGCGAGCATCGTCACGGCGAAGGCGGCAGCCATGCGGCTGCCTCGGATGATGGTCATGGTGAACTCCACTACCTGGACGGACGTACCTCCGTCAGGGGCGGCGCGACGGTCGCGCCTGAGGTGCGCCAGCACCTGCCCGCATGGGCAGCGGAACAGTGTCAGATTACGCAGAGAGATGCGAGCGCTAATATCCCATGCTGGCCGAAAACCTTAGTCGGTATCGTGACGTTGCGGGGAAGGTGGCGAGCATCCGCAGTTGTGCGACGCAGCATCCGGGCCGTGATATTGTTGCCCCGACTCATGCCCCCTGTTCCGGAGGCGGATTTTTGCAAGGCCCTGACTTGGAGTCATCGTCCCGCCTGGGAGGAGTCCTTGCGGCTGCATTCTGCGTGGGGCGGATGCAGGATGAGCCGCGGCGCCGACGGTCGCGCCTGCTCCCGCGACGGCCTCACCGACCTGTGCGCAAGCGGGCGGTATGAATGATCAAGGTCTGAATGATATAGGGTTGCATGACCCCTGGCTGGACGTCCGGCCAGTCGGCCGGCGCCCGTCGGAGACGGCGACGCGCGGCGGGGCGCACGGGAGACGCGGAGATGGCAGCAGGAATGGCGAAGGCGGCATCGATCGACTGGCGGGCCGCCGAGGACCTGTCCACCGCGACCGTCGGTCTCGCCGACAAGGCGCGTGATGCCAGCAGGTTCCTCAAGGCGCTCGCCCATGAGAACCGCCTCGTGCTGCTCTGCCTGCTGTCGGAGAAGGAGCGCTCGGTCGGCGAACTGGAAACGATCCTCTCCCTGCGGCAGCCGACGGTGTCGCAGCAGCTCGCGCGCCTGCGCCTCGAGGGTTTCGTCTCGACCCGCCGCGACGGCAAGACGATCTACTACAGTCTCGCCAATGACGACGTGCGACGGGTCATCAGCGTCGTCCACGACATCTTCTGCGGAACCGCCGAGTCGAGCGGCGGCTGACGCCGGGGCTGCCGCCGCAACGGCTGCCGCAATGGTATAATCGCCACGGGTTGGTGCGAATCGGACGTGGCGGGGCGACGTGGACGGCGCAGTCAAGGAACGCTCGCTGGCGATCTACCTTGCCGCCTTCGCCGCGGCCCTGACCGTGCCCCTGCTTCTGCTCGCCGCCTTTCTCACCTGGCGCTACACCCAGGCGGAAGGCCGCCAGCTCGAGGCCGGTGCCCTGCAGCGCAGCGAGAACGTGGCGGCCGAGATCGACCGCCTTCTGTCCGCACGCCTCGCCATCCTGCGCGTTCTGGCCACATCGCCTGCCATCGATGCCGGCGATGTCGCCCGCTTCGACTCCCAGGCGCGCGAATTCGCCGCCATGGGGATCGACATCCGCCTGCGGCGTCTGGACGGGCAGTTGCTTGTCGATACCAGCGCGCCGCCGGGGAGCCCCTTGCCGAGCTGGTCGGTCATCGCCCCGATCAGTGCCGCCATCACGGGCAAGGGGCCGGTCTTCTCCGACCTCTTCGTCAGCCGCGGCACCGGAACCTATGCGGTGGCCATCTTCCTGCCCGTCATCCGTGGCGGGGAGGTCGTCTCCGTCGTGTCCACGACCTTCAGCCCGGAGGTCTTCACCCGCATGATGGCCGATTTCGGCGTCGCCGCGCCCTTCTATGCGACCCTTGCCGATCGGGAGGGGCTGATCATCGCCCGCTCGTCCCGGCATGCCGAACTGATGGGCAGGCCCCTGCCGGCCTTCGACATGCTGACGGGGAGCGCCGGCACCTGGCGCGGTGTCAACCCCGACGGGGTCGAGGTTTCGGCCCTGTACAGCCGTCTGCCCTCCTCCGGCTGGCTCCTGTCGCTCGGTGTTGACGTCGTGGCCCTTGACCGGGCGCTCTGGCAGTCGCTGGGCTGGATGCTGCTGGTCGCGGTCGCCCTGATCGGCGTCGCGACCGTGATGGCGACCGTCATCGTCCGGCGCCTGGCGCGCGCCAACGCCACCATGACGGATGCCGCCGTCGCGATGGAGCGCGGTCAGCTGACAATGGTGCCGCGCACCGACGTCGCCGAGGTCAACAGGGTCGGCGAGGCTTTCGGCCGGGCCTCCGTCCGGCTCCACCTCCAGGCCTCGGCCCTCGCCCGTGCCAACCGCGAACTCGAGCAGCGCGTCGAGCAGCGCGGGCTCGAGTTGCGGGCCAGCGAGGAGCGCTATCGGCTGCTCGCCGAGAACGCCCGCGACATGATCCTGCTGCGCACTGTCGAGGGGCGCATCTTCTACGCCTCTCCCTCGGCGCAGCGGCTTCTCGGCTACACCGCTGACGAACTGATGGAGGCGCGACCCGTCACCCTCGTCCATCCGGACGATTGGGCGCGGGTCGAGGCGATCATCCGGGCCCTCGGCGAGGGCCGCGACCTCGGTTTCAGCATCCACCGGCTGCGCCACAAGGAGGGACACTGGGTCTGGATCCAGGCCGCCTACAGCCGCATCGACGGCGTCGGTCCGGACGAGCCGAACATCATGGTCGTGGTCCGCGACGATACCGAGCGGCAGGACCAGGAGACCAAGCTCCGGCAGACCAATGAGGCGCTGCGCCAGTTCTCCGCTATCGTGTCGCATGACCTGCAGGCGCCGCTGCGCCACATCAACATGTTCTCCGACATGCTGAAGGCGAAGATCGGCGATGCTGATGCCGAGGCCGCCGGCTATGCGTCCAACATCATGGCCAGCGTCGAGCGCATGCAGCGCCTCATCCGCAGCCTGATCGCCTACACGCAGGTCGCCTATGCCCTGGTCAAGCGCGAGGAGGTCGATCTCGGCGCCGTGGTCCGCGAGGCCGTCGCCCTGCTCGATGCCGACATCACTGCCGCCGGCGCCAGCATCAAGGTCTTCAACCTGCCGCAGGTCGAGGGCGACAGCGACCTGCTGGCGCGGCTGTTCCAGAACCTCGTCGGCAACGCCATCAAATATCGCGGCGAGGAGCCGCTGGTCGTCAAGATCCGCGCCCGTCCGGCCGGCCGGATGTGGGAGATCAGCGTCGAGGACAACGGCATCGGCATCGACCCCCTCTACAGCGAGCGGATCTTCGAGATTTTCCGACGCCTGCACCGCGACGAGAGCCGCTATCCCGGCCTTGGCCTCGGCCTCGCCCTGTGCCGCCGCATCGTCGAAAGCCACGGCGGTGAAATCTGGCTCGACAAGGACTGGCCGAAAGGCGCACGCTTCCAGCTCACGCTGCCCCGACAGCGGGACAACAAGAACCGCCCAGAAGGAGGAGACGATGCGCGATCCCTGCCGGAAACTCCTGATCGTTGACGACGATCCGAACGAGGTCCTCTTCCTGCGCAACGCCTTCGCCGGGGCGGCCGACCCTCTGGAGATCAGGCACGCCGATAGCGGCGAGGCAGCACTCGCCGAGATACCGCGCTTCAATCCCGATCTGGTCCTGCTTGATCTCAACATGCCCGGCATGGACGGCCACGACGTGCTCCTGCAGATCCGCAGCGACGAGGTCACCCGCGGCCTGCCGACCCTGATCTTCTCGTCATCGGAAAGCAGTGCCGACATCCGGCGCTGCTACCGCGACCATGCCAACGCCTATGTCGTCAAGCCACGCTCCTCCGACGGCTACCGGGCGCTCGCCGAGAACATCCAGCGGTTCTGGTACGATACCGCCCGGCTGTGAGACAGGCGGCAAAGTCGCCGGTCTTCGCCCCGCCGCCTCACGCCACCCTCGCCGTCCGACTGTCTTGAACGGGACGATCCAACGACGCTAGATCGCATGGCCATGAAGACACAGAACGCCCCCCGTCCCGATCCCTCGCCCATGCCGCCCGACCTGTCCGACCGCAAGGTCAGGGCCCGAACCTGGTTCGAGAGCCTGCGCGACGACATCTGCGCCCGTTTCGAGGCTCTGGAAGACGAGCTACCCGGGTCCCCGGCGCCGGCTGGACGCTTTGCCCGCAAGCCCTGGACCCGCACCGACCATAGCGGTGCCGATGGCGGCGGCGGCGTCATGAGCATGATGGCGGGGCGCGTGTTCGAGAAGGTCGGCGTCCACTGCTCCAGCGTCTACGGTGAGTTCGCCCCGGAATTCCGCAGCCAGATTCCCGGCGCCAACGAGGACCCCCGCTTCTTCGCCACCGGCATCTCGCTGATCGCCCATCCGGTCAATCCGAACGTGCCGGCCGTGCACATGAACACCCGTCTCGTCGTCACCAGCCGCATGTGGTTCGGCGGCGGCGCCGACCTGACGCCCGTGCTCGACCGCCGGCGCAACCAGACCGATCCCGACACGCTCGCCTTCCATGCGGCGATGCAGGGCGCCTGCGACGGCCATGGGGTCGCCGACTACGCCCGCTTCAAGGCCTGGTGCGAGGACTATTTCTACCTGCCGCACCGCAAGGAGCCGCGCGGCATCGGCGGCATCTTCTACGACTATCTCGACAGTGGCGACCGTGACGCCGATTTTGCCTTCACCCAGGATGTCGGCCGCGCCTTCGCGCAGATCTATCCGCAACTGGTGCGGCGCAATTTCACCACGCCCTGGACCGAGGCCGACCGAGAGGAACAGCTGGTCCGTCGCGGCCGCTATGTCGAGTTCAACCTGCTGCACGACCGCGGCACGGTCTTCGGCCTGAAGACCGGCGGCAATGTCGAGAGCATCCTGTCCTCCCTGCCGCCAGTGGTGAAGTGGCCTTGAGCGGCCAGGGCGCACCGCCGACCGGCGGGGCCGGGCTGATGACCGGCGGCGAGGCGATCGTCGCGGGCCTGATCGCCAACGGGGTCGACACGGTCTTCGGCCTGCCCGGCGCCCAGATGTATCCGCTCTTCGACGCCCTGGCCCGCAACATCGACCGGATCCGCACCGTCGGGGCCCGCCACGAGCAGGCCTGCGGCTATATGGCCTTCGGCTATGGCCGCTCGACCGGCCGGCCGGGCGTCTATGCGGTCGTGCCGGGCCCAGGGGTCCTCAACACCACCGCCGCGCTCGCCACCGGCTGGGGCTGCAACACGCCGATGGTCTGCCTCACCGGGCAGATCCCCTCCGGCTTCATCGGCCGGCGGCGCGGCCATCTGCACGAGATCGCCGACCAGCTCGGCACGCTCAGGTCGCTGGTGAAATGGGCGGACCGGATCGAGCGGCCTGCCGATGCGCCGGCCCTCGTCGCCGAGGCCTTCCGCCAGGCCCAGTCCGGCCGGCCCGGCCCCGTGGCGCTCGAAATGGCCTGGGACGTCATGGCCGGGTCCGAGGACGTGCCCGAAGCGGGCGCCGCGGTGCTCGACGCGCCGCCGAAGCCCGACCCGCTGGCGGTGTCCCATGCCGCCAATCTCATCCGCGCCGCCCGCTTCCCCGTCATCATGACCGGATCCGGGGCGCAGGATGCCGGCCCGGCGATCGCCCGGCTCGCCGAGCGCATCGGCGCGCCGGTGGCGGCGTTCCGCGGCGGCCGCGGCGTCGTCGACGAGGCCGGCCCCTGGGGCCTGTCCTCCTATGCCGCCTTCCGGCTCTACCGGGACTGCGACCTCGTCATCGGCATCGGCACGCGGCTCGAAATGCCGACGATGCGCTGGGCCAACATGATGCAGGTGGCGACCCGCCTCGACGGCGGCCGCTCGCTCATCCGCATCGACATCGACCCCGCGGAGATGGGGCGGCTCGAGGCCGATGCCGGCATCGTCGCCGACAGCGTCGAGGGCGTCATGGCACTGCTCGCCGCCCTCGACGGACACCGCGCCGTCGACAACCGCGCCGCGATCGAGGGCGCCCGCGCCGCGGCGGCAGAGGCGATCCGCGTGGTCCAGCCGGAGATCGACTATCTCGACGTCATCCGCGACGTCCTTCCCGCCGACGGCCTGCTGGTCGAGGAACTCTGCCAGGCCGGTTTCGCCAGCTATTTCGGCTATCCGGTCCACCAGCCCCGGACCTATGTCTCGACTGGCTTCCAGGGGACGCTCGGCTACGGTTTCCCGACAGCGCTGGGGGTCAAGGTGGCCCATCCCGACAAGCCCGTGGTGGCGATCACGGGCGATGGCGGCTTCATGTTCGGCGTGCAGGAACTGGCCACCGCACGGCAATACGGCATCGGCCTCGTCACGGTGGTCTTCAACAACGAGGCCTATGGCAATGTCCGCCGCGATCAGGAAACCCGCTACGGCAACCGGCTGATCGGCGCCGATCTGGTCAATCCGGATTTTCCGGCCCTGGCGAAGGCCTTCGGCATCGACACGGTGAGCGTCGACAGCCCGGCGGCGCTGAAGCCGGTCCTCGCCGCGGCGCTGGCCAAGGGTGCCCCGGCGCTGATCGAGGTCCGGCTGCAGCGCGGATCGGAGGCGTCCCCCTGGCCCTTCATCCACCCGGTGAAGGCTTACTGAGCCGGCGGATGGCACTTGGGGCCGTGCAAGCCACATTCTACCGATGAGAAACAGACAAAAATCCGATTATAGGAAAATAAGCATTGACATCCTTCGGCAACATTGATAGGTTGGCCCCGTCGTGCAGTGATGGGCGCAACGACAGGGAACGGGAGGGGATCATGGATCGCAGGCATTTCATCGCGGGTGCGGCGCTGGCGCCCTTTGCAGCAGGGGCCTCCCGCGCCCAGTCCGGCCCGATGCGCTTCATCTTTCCCTTCGCCGCCGGCGGGGCAGGGGACGCCCTGACCCGCATCGTCGCCGACGAGGTGGGGCGGGCTCTGAACGACACGGCCATTGTCGAGGCGCGACCGGGCGCCGGCGGCCAGATCGGGACCCAGGCGGTGCTCAATGCGCCGGCCGACGGACGGACCTTCCTGCTGACGCCGGTGGCGCCGATCATCATCCACCCGATCATCTTCCCGCAGCTGCCCTACGACCCCTTCCGCGACCTCGCGCCGATCAGCCTCGTCACCACCTTCGATTTCGCCCTGGCCATCAATCCGGAGACGCCGGCGAAGACGCTGACGGAGCTGGTCGCCTGGATGAAGCAGGACCCGCGGCGGACCACCTACGGCTCGCCGGGCGTCGGCAACCTGCCGCACTTTTTCGGGGCGCTGATGGCCGAGAAGATCGGCGTGCCGATGCAGCATGCGCCCTATCGCGGCTCGGCGCCGGCCCTCAACGACCTCCTCGGCGGCCAGGTGCCGATGGTGATGACGACGACCTCCGACGTCACGGAACTGGCGCGGGCCGGTCGCATCCGGGTTCTGGCGGTCTCGGGCCGCGAGCGCTCGCCCTTCCTGCCCGATGTGCCGACCTTCTCCGAGGCCGGTATCCCGATCGTCGGCAGCGCCTGGTACGCGCTCTACACGAAGGCTGGTGCGCCGGCCGAGACGATCGCCCGGGTCGGCCGCGCCACCATGGCCGCGATGCGCGATGCCGGCGTCAAGGAGAAGGTCCTGCGCCTCTCCATGGTGCCGGCCGGCTCGACGCCGGAGGACCTCGCCCGCATCCAGAAGGAAGATCACGAGGCCTGGACGCCGGCGGTGAAGGCCTCTGGTTTCAGGCCTTCCTAGGAGAATTTGCCCCACCCTTACCCTCTCCTCTGCCGAGGGGAGGGGGACTACCGCGTCGCGCCCCCGGCCGAAGGTCGTGCCTGTCGCGGCGGTTGGGGACACCCGGAACGCTGTAGTCTCCCTCCCCTCGGCAGAGGGGAGGGTACGGGTAGGGCCTTCGGCCACCGCACGAAGTTCAGACGGAAAACATTGAGATGCCCCACGCCGCCAAGAACGTCCTCTTCATCATGTGCGACCAGCTCCGGTTCGACTACCTGAGCTGCTACGGGCATCCGACCTTGCAGACCCCGAACATCGACGCTCTCGCCGCCCGCGGCGTGCGCTTCACCCGCGCCTATGTCCAGTCGCCGGTCTGCGGCCCGTCGCGGATGAGCACCTATACCGGCCGCTACATGCGCTCCCACGGCTCCAACTGGAACAATTTCCCCCTGCGTATCGGCGAGCCGACCCTCGGCCAGCATCTGAAGGCTCTCGGCGTGCGCAACGTCCTCGTCGGCAAGACCCACATGACCGCCGACGACGAGGGCATGGAGCGCCTCGGCATCCCCAAGGGCTCGGTGATCGGGGTCGAGGCGGCGCAATGCGGCTTCGAGCCCTATGAGCGCGATGACGGCCTGCACCCCTCGCGCCCCGGCGCAGCCCGACCGGCCTATGACAAATACCTCGAGGACCACGGCTTCCCCGCCCGCAACCCCTGGGAGGATCGCGCCAATTCCGGCATCGGTCCCGACGGGGAGAAGCAGAATGGCTGGCTGCTCGCCCATGCCGACAAGGAAGCCAACATCCCCGAGGAGCACTCCGAGACGCCCTACATGACCCGCCGGGCCATGGACTTCATCCGCGAGGCGAAGGAGGACGGCCGCCCCTGGTGCCTGCATCTCTCCTACATCAAGCCGCACTGGCCCTATATCGCGCCGGCGCCCTACCACGACATGTTCTCTGAAGCAGACGTGCAGCCGGCGATCCGCTCGGATCTGGAGCGGCAGAACCCGCACCCGGTCTATGGCGCCTTCATGGACATGCGGGTGTCGCGCAACTTTGCCCGCGAGGAGGTGCGCCGCCGCGTCATCCCCGCCTATATGGGCCTGATCAAGCAGATCGACGACCAGCTCGGCGTCCTGTTCAGGTTCCTCGACGCCGAGGGCCTCACCGACAAGACCATGATCGTCTTCACCGCCGACCACGGCGACTATCTCGGCGATCACTGGCTCGGCGAGAAGGACCTCTTCCACGAGGTCTCGGTCAAGGTGCCGCTCATCATCGTCGATCCCTCGAAGGAGGCCGATGCCGCCCGCGGTACGGTCTGCGACGCCCTTGTCGAGGCCATCGATCTCGCGCCGACCTTCATCGAGCATTTCGGCGGCACTGTGCCGCGCCACATCATCGAGGGGCGGTCGCTGAAGCCCCTGCTCGCCGGCAAAGCGCCGCCGGCCTGGCGGCAGGTGGCGATCTCCGAATACGACTATTCCATGCTCGACTCGCGCCGCACGCTCGGCCGCAAGCCCGACGAGTGCCGGCTGTTCATGGTCTGCGACGGCCGGTTCAAATATGTCCACGCCCCGGGCTTCCGGCCCATGCTCTGGGACCTTGCCACCGACCCCAACGAATATCGCGACCTCGGCGACGATCCCGACTTCGCTGCCGAGCGCGACCGGCTGAAGGAGCATCTCCTTGCCTGGGCCCTCACCGACCACAACCGCATCACCATGCCCGACGCCACAATAGAGACCTATGGCCCGGCGCGGCAGATGCGCGGCGGCATCCTCATCGGCTACTGGGACGAGAAGGAAGTGGCGGAAGCCCGCAAGGCCTATGGCATCGAGTGACGCAGCCTTGCGCCGCCGCTTGCCAAGCCGGCGGGGCGGGGCTCCAATGCCCTCTTCCCTCGCCCAAGGAACGCGCTCCCCGTGAGTCTTGATTTCGCGCCCCACCCGCTCCGCCGCCAGGTGCTGGACGAGTTGCATGCCCGGCCGTTCCAGCTGGTGGAGACGCCGCGCCGGGTGCTGCTCCATGCCTTCGCCACCGCCGAGATGCCAGTGGCGCAGGAGCGCGCCGCGCTCGCCGCCTGGTGCACGGCCACGGGCGCCGCGCGACCGGACGAAGGCGCCAATTTCCATCGCGCGGTGTTCCCGACGGCGCGTCTGCGGTGGGAGCGGCACAGCGAGTTCTCCACCTATGGCTGGGACGTGCCGGCGCCCGGCAGCGATCCCTTCCACTGGCCGCTGCCGCAGCCGAGCCCGGTGGGCGGGGCCGTCGCCGCGCCGGGGTCGCTGCTGGTTGCCATCGACCTCGCCCTGGTGCGCGCCAGCGCCCTGCCGGCCGACTGGCAGGCCCTGTTCGATCCCGCATCCCTGTGCGTGTCCGGGGCCATGGACGGCGCCGCCACCATTGCCACCGATTTCCGCCAGGACTCCCGCGGCTATACCCGCATTCTCGTCATCGACCATGCGCTCACGCCGGCGGTGGCCGGTGCGCTGGTGCAGCGGCTCCTCGAGGTCGAGACCTACCGCTGCTTCGCCCTTCTCGGCCTGCCGGAGGCGCAGCGCATGGGCCCCATCATCGGCCGCATCGAACGCGAACTCGTGGCGGTCGCCGGCCGGATGAAGACGGCGACGGGCCTGGAAAGCAATGCCGCGCTCCTCGACACGCTGGTCGCCCAGGCCGCCGAGCTCGAGGCCGAGGCCGCCCTGTCGAGCTTCCGCTTCGGTGCGACGCGGGCCTATGAGGCGCTGGTGCGCTCGCGCCTCGCCGTCATCGGCGAGGCACCGGTCGAAGGCCATTCCACCTGGGCGGCCTTTCTCGACCGCCGCTTCGCACCCGCCATGCGCACCTGCCAGACTGCCTCAGACCGCCAGGCGGAACTGTCGCTGAAGCTCACCCGCGCCGCCAACCTGTTGCGCACCCGCGTCGACATCGCCCTCGAACAGCAGAACCGAACCTTGCTGGAGACCATGTCCGAGCGCGGCCGGCTGCAGCTGCGCCTGCAGCAGACGGTGGAGGGCCTGTCCATCGCCGCCGTCTCCTATTACGTGCTCGGCCTGCTCGGCTACCTGTTCAAGGGCGGCAAGGATTCCGGCGTCCTGCCCTTCGAGCCGACGGTGGCGACCGCGGCCGTCCTGCCCTTCGTGGTGCTGGTCATGGCCCTCGTCGTCCGGCGCATCCGCACCCGCGAGGATTGACGGCATGGCAGGCCCCTGCGCCGCCGCCGTTCTCGCGGCGGGTGCGGCGCGCTAGAGAGCTTGCACCCCGCACCCCTGAGGACAGCCCCATGGATACCGTGAAGCTCGGCCGCACCGGCCTCGACGTCTCCCGCCTCTGCCTCGGCTGCATGACCTATGGCGCCCCCGACATGGGCGCCCATCCCTGGTCGATGGGCGAGACCGAGAGCCGGCCCTTCATCAAGCGGGCCCTCGACCTCGGCATCAATTTCTTCGACACGGCCAATGTCTATTCCCTCGGCTCCAGCGAGGAGATCGTCGGCAAGGCGCTGAAGGACATGGCGAAGCGCGACGACATCGTCATCGCCACCAAGGTCTTCAACCGCATGCGCCCGGGGCCCAACGGCGCCGGCCTGTCGCGCAAGGCGATCATGACAGAGATCGACCATTCGCTGCGCCGGCTCGGCACCGATTATATCGACCTCTACCAGATCCACCGCTTCGACTACGACACGCCGATCGAGGAGACGCTGGAGGCGCTCCACGACGTCGTGAAGGCCGGCAAGGCCCGCTACATCGGCGCCTCCTCCATGAGCGCCTGGCGCTTCCTGAAGATGCTCAAGACCTCCGAGGCCCATGGCTGGACGCGCTTTGCCACCATGCAGAACTACGTCAACCTGCTCTATCGCGAGGAGGAGCGCGAGATGCTCCCGCTCTGCCGCGAGGAGGGCATCGGCGTCATCCCCTGGAGCCCGCTGGCCCGCGGCCGCCTCACCCGCGACTGGGAGGAGGGCAGCGCCCGCGCCGAGACCGACGATTTCGGCAAGACGCTCTATGCGGCGACGGCGGATGCCGATCGCAAGGTGGTGGAGGCGGTGGCGAAGGTGGCGAAGGCCCGCGGCATTCCGCGGGCGCAGGTGGCGCTCGCCTGGGTGTTGCAGAAGCCCGGCATCACCGCACCCATCGTCGGCGCCAGCAAGATGGGCCATCTCGACGACGCGGTCGCGGCGCTCAAGGTGAAGCTGACGGATGAGGAGATCGCGGCGATGGAGGCGGCCTACGTGCCGCACGCGGTGGTGGGCTTCAGGTAGGCGGGATCGCCCGCGCCTTTCGCGGCCTCGCACCTCAATACAGGTGATCTGCATCACCCGAAGTGCGTCCTTCGAGGCTCGCCTCCGGGCGATGCTCGCGCATCGCCTGGGCTCGCACCTCAGGATGAGGAAGGGGGTGCGTGGCACGACTGGACCTGACGGGTGCCTCAGCGCCCGTTGTGCCGCTCCCTGCAGCACACGACCACCCTCATCCTGAGGTGCGAGCGAAGCGAGCCTCGAAGGACGCACTTGCGTCGTGCAGGGGCATGGGCTCAGTCGGGCGTCAAACCTCTCCGCCGCTCACCTCTCCCCGCCGGGGCGAGGTGAAGGCCGCGCGTCCCCCCTCGCTCACCGGATCGGCGAGAACCGCGTCGGCCTGAGGAAGCGCACGTGCTGGGTTTCGACCAGGCCCTTCACCTTGGCGAGATAGGCCTGCCAGCGCGGATCGGCCATCATCCGGTCGCGGCGAACGAGCCTGTCGTCGAGGCTCTCGTAGGACCACCAGGCCACCACGTGGTTGAGCTCCGCCGTCTCCGAGGTGAAATAGCCGTGGAAGGTACCGAGCAGCTCCTTCTGGATCGGCAGGCCGTGCTCCTCGTAGAGGCCGACGAATTCCGCCACGTGGCCGGTCTTGATGCGGTAGTCGCGCTCCTCGACGATCATGGTCCTATCCCTTCGGATTATGTGACGGATCGGCCCAGCCGAAGACGGTGCGCTTCTCGATTTCGGCGACGTCGGCCGGGCGCGGGAAGGGCTCGGGCGCCGGCTGTCCCGGCACCCGCTCGCGGCCGATGGCGGCGAAGAAATCCTCCAGCCCGCCCGGCATCAGGAACCAGACGAAGCTCATCGGCTCCGGGCCGGGATTGACGAAGCCGTGCTTGCGGTCGCGGCCGATGAAGACGGTCGAGCCCGCCTCAATCGGGATGTCCTCGCCGTCGATGCGCGCGAAGCCCTTGCCCGAGGTGAGGTGGATCACCTCCTCGTGGTGGTCATGGGTGTGCTCGCGGATATGGCACCCCGGCGCCACGGTCTGCGTCCCCATGGCGAAGCGGCTTTCCGAGGTGATCGTCTTCGGGTTGAGGATGCAGCGCACGAAGCCGTTGGCCGGCACGGGCTGCCAGTAGGACGGGCTCTCCTCCGGGCCGAAGACCTTCACCTCGCCGGGCACGGGTGCGCTCATGGCTCAGATCTCCTGCGCGTCGAGGCGGCGGTAGAGCGGCAGCGCGAAGGGCGCGATGCGCCGGATGAGCGGCTGGAAGGGCTGCGGCGTCGGCTCCGAAAAGGGCAGGCCGAGCTCGTTCTCCGGCACCCCCTGCGTGACGCGGGCAAGTTCCCGGCCGAGCGCGACGGAGAGCGCAACGGCGCGGCCGTTGCAGCCGGCCCAGGCATAGCCGTTGGGCCCGAGCCGGTGGAAACGCGGGAAGCCCGCCACCTGGGGCTTGAGGAGATTGTCCGGGGTCATGCCGACATAGCCCGACCAGACGAAGTCGAATTCGACATCGCCGATCTGCGGCCAGAGCTTTTTCAGGCGCTCGGCGAGATAGGGCTTGAGGTTGTCGCCGCCGGCACCGGGGAACATGGCGGCGCCGCCGGTGACCAGCCGGTTGCGCGCATCCCAGCGGCAGAAATAGAGCTCGCGATGCGTGTCCGACATGGCCTGCCGGTCGGGGATGATCGACTTCGCGACATTGTCGCTGATCGGCCGCGTCGCCATCTGCCAGGACAGGACCGGGATCACCTCGCGCGCGATGGCGGGATTGAGCGTGTCGCTGAACTCGCCGGTATAGGCATTGGTGGCGAGCACCAGCGCCTTGGCCGTGACCTGGCCCTTCTCGGTCTTCACCACCCAGCTGTCGCCGAACCGCGCATAGGACTGCACCGGCGATCGCGACCGGATCACCGCGCCGAGCCTGAGGGCGACCTCGGCGAGGCCGCGGGCCAGCGCCAGCGGGTTGATATGGCCGCCCGTCGGATTCCAGAAGCCGCCGAACCAGGCTTCCGAGCCGAGCATCCGCGCCATGGCCTCGCGGTCGAGCAGCTCGACCGGCGCGCCGAGCGCCGACCATTCCCTCACCCGCTTCTCGGCGATCTTGAAGCGGCCGGGCGAATGGACCGGCTGCACCCAGCCGGCCTGCTCGGCCTCGGCCGGGATGTCATATTTGCGGACGGTGTCGAAGAGATATTGCGCCGCGTCGCGCAGCACCGCGTTGAAGCGCTCACCGGCCTCCCCGTGGCGGGCGGTCATGCCCGAGGGATCATGGCCGGCCAGCGTCGGGATGACCTGGCCGTTGTTGCGGCCTGATGCGCCCCAGCCCGGCTCCACCGCCTCCACCACGGTGACGGCGACGCCCATCTCGCGCAGGTGGATGGCTGTCGACAGGCCGGTGAAGCCAGCGCCGATCACCACCACGTCGGCGGTCTCGTCTCCCACCAGCGGCGCGAGGGTCGGACCCGGCGGGGCCGTCGCCGCCCAGAGGGACGGCGGCCAGGGAGCCGATGATGTGGACGGCATGGAAGCAATCTCCGCGGAATGTGGCATGATCCATGAAAGCGACCTGACAGGGCGGCGGCAAGAGCGCTGCCGCAGGGCGGGCACGGCGGGGGTGGGAGAACAGCGCGGAAACCATGCCGCCCATCCGGGAGTCAGAATGAAATTTTTATTTGTTCTGCCATATGTAGAAAATAACTATCGTTTGTATTTCATAAAATCCGCTCTGGAAGAATAATTTGCTAGGGTAGCTATGTGTGCCGAGCAGCCGAGACCCGGCAAATCTGCCGCCCTTATCGCGTTGCCTCCGCCGCCATGTTGGGTTCAAGTGCCCACACAATGATCAGGGGAGGGCTGCTGCCATGCCGCTCAAGCATATTCTCGGCGCCGACCATGTGGTGGTCACGGTCCGCGATCTCGACGCCGCCGCCAAGGCCTGGGAGCGCATCGGCTTTTCCATGTCGCCGCGCGGCACCCATTCTCCCCATCTGGGGACCGGCAACTACACGACCATGTTCGCCGACGATTATCTCGAACTGCTCGGCGTCCTGACCGAGACCGACCAGAACAAGCCGACGCGCGACTTCCTTGCCCGGCGCGAGGGCATCGAGCGCACCGCCTTCACCACCGACGACGCCGCGGCCGGCGCCGAGGAGCTGAAGGCGCGCGGCCTCGTGCCACTCGGCCCGGTCCATTTCGGCCGTCCGGTCGATCTTCCCGGCGGCGGCATGGGCGAAGCCAAGTTCAATGTCTTCCGCTGGCCCCTCGACCAGAATCCCGGCGGCATGCGCATCTTCGCCTGCCAGCACCTGACGCGCGACACGGTCTGGATCCCCGAGATCATGACCCATGCCAACGGCGCCAGGCGCATCGCCCGCATCGAGATCCTCTCTGCCGACCCGAAGGCGGCCGCCGCGAAGATGGCCGGCCTCATCGACGAGCCGGCGACCGAGACGCCGGACGGCTGGCGCGTGCCATCGGGCGGCAAGCGCGCCGACTTCCGCTTCTACGACGCCAAGACCTTCGCGGCGCTCTATCCCGCCGCTGTCCGCGAGGGCGCGGCGGGTGAGGGCGCCGTCGCCCTGGTCATCGCCACCGACGATCTCGCGAAGGCCGCGAAGGCCTCGGGCGGCCTTGCCCATGGCGAGGAGACGGTCAGCGTGCCGGCCTCCCGCGCCAATGGCGTCATCGTCAGCTTCGTGCCCCATTGAGCGGCACGACGACCCCGCGACCAGATCGGCGATTGACGGTCTTTCCGCACTCGCCCATCGTAAAATCTGTCTTGCCTGCCGCTAGGAGAGCTCCATGAACTTCACCCGCCGCGCAGCCCTGATGACCTCGGCCGCCATCGCCGCCAATGTCGTCGATCCCTTCCGCGCTTTTGCCCAGACAACCCCGCGCAAGGGCGGCGTTTTCGTCGTCCACTATGGAGCCGAGCAGCGCCAGCTCAATCCCAGCATCCAGGCCTCGACCGGCGTCTATATCGTCAGCGGCAAGATCCAGGAGCCGCTGGTCGATCTCGACGCGGCCGGCAACCCGGTCGGCGTGCTCGCCGAGAGCTGGGAGTCGACCCCGGACGGCAAGACCATCACCTTCAAGCTGCGGCGAAACGTCACCTGGCACGACGGCAAGCCCTTCACCTCGGCGGACGTGCAGTTCACCGCCATGGAGATGTGGAAGAAGGTGCTCAACTACGGCACCACGCTGCAACTCTTCCTCACCGCCGTCGACACGCCCGACGCGCATACCGCGATCTTCCGCTACGAGCGGCCGATGCCGCTCAACCTGCTGCTGCGGGCGCTGCCCGATCTCGGCTACATCACCGCCAAGCATCTCTACGAGAACGGCGATGTCCGCCAGAACCCGCTGAACCTCGCCCCGGTCGGCACCGGCCCGTTCAAGTTCGTCCAGTACGAGCGCGGCCAGCACATCATCGCCGACCGCCATGACGGCTACTGGAAGGGCCCGGCCAATCTCGACCGCATCGTCTGGCGCGTCATCACCGACCGCTCCGCCGCCGCGGCCCAGATGGAGGCGGGTCAGCTGCACTATTCGCCCTTCTCCGGCCTGACGATCTCCGACATGGCGCGTCTCGCCAAGGACCGGCGCTTCATCGTCTCGACCAAGGGCAACGAGGGCAATGCCCGCACCAACACGCTGGAGTTCAACTTCCGGCGCCGCGAACTGGCGGACATCAAGGTGCGCCAGGCCATCGCCCATGCCATCAACGTGCCCTTCTTCATCGAGAATTTCCTCGGCGACTTCGCCAAGCTCGGCACCGGCCCGATCCCCTCGGTCTCGACCGACTTCTATCCGGGCCCGAACACCCCGCAGTACCCCTATGACAAGGCCCGGGCGATCCGGCTGCTCGACGAGGCGGGCCTGCGCCCCGGCGCCGGCGGCACGCGCCTGACGCTGCGCCTTCTCCCGGCGCCCTGGGGCGAGGACATCTCGCTCTGGGCGACCTTCATCCAGCAGTCGCTGGGCGAGGTCGGCATCCGCGTCGAGGTGGTGCGCAACGACGGCGGCGGCTTCCTCAAGTCGGTCTATGCCGACCATGCCTTCGACCTGGCCACCGGCTGGCACCAGTACCGCAACGACCCCGCCGTCTCGACCACGGTCTGGTATCGCTCCGGCCAGCCGGCCGGCGCGCCCTGGACCAACCAGTGGGGCTGGAAGGACGATGTCATCGACAAGGTCATCGACGATGCCGCGACCGAGGTCGATCCGGTCAAGCGCAAGGCGCTCTATGCCGAATTCGTCACCAAGGCCAATGCCGCCCTGCCGCTGTGGATGCCGATCGAGCAGATCTTCGTCACCACGATCACGGCCCGGGCGCGCAACCATTCCAACACGCCGCGCTGGGGGTCCTCGTCCTGGCACGATCTTTGGTTGGCCGAGTAGGTCCGCAGCACGGAGCCCGGCCCCATCCCATGCGTGTCCTGAGCCTTGCGGGGCGGCGTCTCGCCGCCTCGATCCCGACCTTGATCCTCATCCTCGTCGGCGTGTTCCTGCTGCTGCAGTTCGCGCCGGGCGACACGGTCGACGCCATGATGGCGCAGATGGGCGGCGGCGACGCCCGCACCGCCGAGGATCTGCGCCGCTTCTACGGCCTCGATCTCTCGGTTTCGGCCCAGCTCGGCAATTATCTGTGGCGGCTGGTGCGTTTCGATCTCGGCTTCTCCGCCATCTACGGCAAGCCGGTCGCCACCGTCATCGCCGAGCGCCTGCCGGCGACCATCCTCCTGATGACGGCGTCGCTGTCCTTCGCCTTCTTCTTCGGCCTGATCCTCGGCGTCATCGCCGCCCGCGGCGTCAACAAATGGCCGGATACGCTGATCTCGACCGTCGGCCTGATCTTCTACGCGACGCCCTCCTTCTGGTTCGGCCTGATGGCGATCGTCGTCTTCTCCATCTACCTGCAATGGCTGCCGGCCGGCGGCCTTTCGGACATCACCTCGACGGCGACCGGCATCCGCGCCGTGCTCGATACGGCGCGGCATCTCATCCTGCCGACCCTGACGCTGGGGCTGATCTTCCTCGCCATCTATCTGCGCATCATGCGGGCTTCGATGCTGGAGGTGCTGAACCTCGACTTCGTCCGCACCGCCCGCTCCAAGGGCCTCGACGAGACGCGCATCATCACCCGCCACGTGCTGCGCAACGCGCTTTTGCCCATGGTGACGCTGATCGGCCTGCAGGCGGGCACCATGCTCGGCGGCTCGGTGGTGGTGGAGAGCGTCTTCTCGCTGCCCGGCCTCGGCCGCCTCGCCTATGAGAGCGTCGTCCAGCGCGACCTGAACACGCTGCTGGGCATCATCTTCGTCTCGGCGCTGCTGGTCATCACCGTCAATTTCATCGTCGATCTCATCTATGCGCGCCTCGACCCGCGCATCACCACGGGGGTTTGAGCCGTGGAGATCGTGCGCGCCTATTTCCGCTCCCCGGCGGCCATTGTCGGCCTCTTCCTGCTCCTCGTCGTCATCGCCATGGCGGCGAGCGCCAGCTGGCTCTTCCCGCGTGACCCGCTGGCCCTGGCCGGCCGGCCGCTGGTCTGGCCCTTCACCAATCCGCGCTTTCCCCTTGGCACCGACAATTCCGGCCGCGACATCGCCGCCCAGATCTTCTACGGCGCCCGCATCTCGCTGCTGATCGGCGGGGTTGCGACCGTCATCGCCGTCCTCATCGGCATCGTCATCGGCGCCGTCTCGGGCTATTACGGCGGCTGGGTCGACAATGTCCTGATGCGCATCACCGAAGCCTTCCAGACCCTGCCCAACTTCCTTCTGCTGCTGGTGCTGATCGCCGTCTTCGGCTCCAACATCAACACGGTCATCATCGCCATCGGGATCGTCTCCTGGCCGGCGCCGGCGCGCCTGACGCGGGCCGAGTTCCTGTCGCTGCGCAACCGCGAATTCGTCCAGGCCGGGCGCACCCTCGGCCTGAAGGACCTCAAGCTGATCTTCGGCGAGATCCTGCCCAACGCCCTGCCGCCGGTGATCGTCTATGCCAGCGTCGTCATGGCGGTCTCCATCCTGCTCGAGAGCGCCCTGGCCTTCCTCCGCCTCTCCGATCCCAACGTCGCCTCCTGGGGCAATCTCATCGGCCTCGGCCGCGACGTGCTGCGCGTCCAGTGGTACGTCTCGGCCATTCCCGGCATCGCCATCCTCCTCACCGTGCTCGCCGTCTCGCTGGTGGGCCAGGGGCTGAACGACGCGCTCAACCCGCGCCTGAAGGGTCGGTGACCATGCCCCCCGTCCTGACCCTCGAAGGCCTGAGCGTGCGGCTGCCTGCCGGCGCCGATCGTCCGCACGCCATGAAGGACGTCTCGCTCGCCATTGCCGGCAACGAGATCCTCTGCGTCGTCGGCGAGAGCGGCTCCGGCAAGTCGATGACCGCCAATGCCATCATGCGCCTCTTGCCGACCGGCGTGACCATCGATGGCGGCAAGGTGCTTTTCGACGGCCGCGACCTGACGCAGCTGACGGAAGCGGAGATGCGCGCCGTGCGCGGCTCCGGCATCGCCATGATCTTCCAGGAACCGATGACCGCGCTCAATCCCCTGCGCACCATCGGCGACCAGATCGGCGAGATGTTCGACATCCATACCGGCCTGTCGAAGCAGGAGATCGCCGCCAAGGTGCTCGACCTCCTCGCCGAGGTCCGCATTCCCGACCCGAAACTGGCGGCCAGAGCCTATCCGCACGAACTCTCCGGCGGCCAGCGCCAGCGCGCCATGATCGCCATGGCGCTGGCCCTCGACCCCAAGGTGCTCATCGCCGACGAGCCGACCACCGCCCTCGACGTGACGACGCAGGCGCAGATCCTGAGCCTCATCAAGGACCTGCAGAAGCGCAAGGGCACCGCCGTCCTCTTCATCACCCACGATTTCGGCGTCGTCGCCGAGATCGCCGACCGCGTCGCCGTCATGCAATATGGCCTGGTGGTCGAGCAGGGCCCGGCGGTCGAGGTGCTGAACCGCCCGCAGCATGCCTATACCAAGCAGCTCATCGCCGCCGTTCCGCCGCTGAAGGCGCCGCCGCCACGGCCGATCTCCGACGAACCGATCCTCACCATGCGGAACGTTTCCAAGACCTTCCGCACCGGCGGCTTCCTCGGTCGCGGCGTGCGCGTCACCCATGCGGTGAAGGATGTCTCGCTGGTCCTGCCCAGGGGCGGCACGCTTGGCATCGTCGGCGAATCCGGATCGGGCAAGTCGACGCTCGCCCGCTGCATCATCCGCCTGATCGATCCCGATACCGGGTCGCTGGTCCTCAACGGCAAGGATCTCGCCAAGCTCAGCCGCGAGCAGATGCGCCAAGAGACCCGCCATATCCAGATGGTGTTCCAGGACCCCTACGGCTCGCTCAACCCGCGCCGCAAGGCCGGCGAACTCGTCGCCCAGGGCCCCATCGTCCATGGCATGGACCGGGCCGCTGCGCTGGCCAAGGCCAAGGAACTCTTCGGCCTCGTCGGGCTCGATCCCGCCGCGACCGACCGCTATCCGCACGAGTTCTCCGGCGGCCAGCGCCAGCGCATCGGCCTCGCCCGCGCCCTGGCGCTGGAGCCCGAGGTGCTCGTCGCCGACGAGGCGGTCTCCGCCCTCGACGTCTCGGTCCAGGCGCAGGTGCTGCGGCTCCTGGCCGACCTGCGCGAGCGGCTCGGGCTCTCCATCGTCTTCATCACCCACGACCTCAGGGTCGCCGCCCAGGTCTGCGACCTCGTGGCGGTGATGAAGAGCGGCGAGGTGGTCGAGGCCGGCCCCATCGGCGAGGTCTTCGGCAATCCGCAGCATGCCTACACACAGGCGCTTCTCGCCTCGATCCCCGGCCGCGAGTTCGGCCTCAGCCGGGATGCGGCGCTGGCCTGACCCCGCCCCGCGCGGCAGCCTTGCATGCGGGTACCCGGCGGGTGACTTTCCAAGGGCTGTCAGGGCTCCTAAGGTCCGCAGCCCTGAAGCGCCACGAGCGGGCCGTCCATGGTCGATATCGCCACCCGGGTCTACAATCACACGTGGAAGCTGGACCCGATCATCCGGTCGCTGCTGGATTCGGACTATTACAAGTTCTCGATGCAGCAGCTCATCCGCCGCTTCCACCCGGAGGTGACGGCGACCTTCGCGCTCAGCAACCGCACCCGGACCATCCGTCTCGCCGAGATCATCGACGAGCGCGAGCTGCGCGCCCAGCTCGACCATGTCCGCGACCTCAGGTTCAAGCCGAAGGAACTGATCTGGCTCGCCGGCAATACCTTCTACGGCCGCGAGCGCATCTTCGGCCCGGATTATCTGGCCTTCCTCAAGGATTTCCGCCTGCCCGAGTACCAGCTCGAGAAGCGCGACGGGCAATATGAGCTGACCTTCGCCGGCAAATGGGCCGAGACGACGATGTGGGAGGTCCAGGCCCTCGCCATCATCAACGAGCTGCGCGCCCGCGCCACCATGCGCACGCTGTCCAAGCTCGAACTCGACATCCTCTACGCCAATGCCAAGGCCAAGGCCTGGGAGAAGATCAAGCGCCTGCGCCGCCTGAAGGACGAGGTCGGCACGCTGAAGATCTCCGATTTCGGCACCCGCCGCCGCCACGGCTTCCTCTGGCAGCAATGGATGATGGAGGCCATGGCCGACGCCCTCGGCCCCGACGTCTTCACCGGCACCTCCAACATGAAGCTCGCCATGGACCTCGGCCTCGAGGCCATCGGCACCAATGCCCATGAACTGCCCATGGTCTACGGGGCGCTGGCGGCAACCGACGAGGACCTGCTCAAGGCGCCCTACAAGGTGCTGGAGGACTGGGCGCGCATCTATGATCAGAACATGCGCATCATCCTCCCCGATTGTTTCGGCACGGCGCATTTCCTCGCCCATGCGCCCGACTGGGTGGCCGACTGGACCGGCGCGCGGCCCGATTCCAAGGACCCGACCGAGGGCACCGAGGAGCTCATTGCCTGGTGGCGCGCCAAGGGCCGCGACCCCGCCAAGAAGCTCGTCATCCTCTCTGACGGCATGGACATCGATTCGATCGAGGCGACGGCCCGCCGCTTCACCGGCGAGGTGCGCATCGGCTATGGCTGGGGCACCAACCTGACCAATGACTTCAAGGGCTGCGTGCCCAACGGCGATCCCGACGCGCTGGCGCCGATCTCGGTCGTCTGCAAGGTGATCGAGGCCAATGGCCGCCCGGCGGTGAAGCTCTCCGACAATCCCCTGAAGGCCACCGGTCCGGCGGAGGAGATCGCCCGCTATCGCCGGGTCTTCGGCACCATCGGCATGAAAGCCCACCCCGTCCTCGTGTGACGGGGGCACACCCACCCAGCGGAGCCAGACCCATGCATGACCTCACCGGCAAGGTGGCCTTCATCTCCGGAGCCGGTTCGGCGGGGGAGGGCTGGGGCAACGGCAAGGCCACCGCCGTGCTGCTCGCCCGCCAGGGCGCTACCGTCTACGGCACCGATATCACCCTCGCCGCGGCGGAAGAGACGCAGCGGCTGATTGCGGCGGAGGGTGGCACAGCCGTTGCCCGCGCCGTCGACATGACGCAGGCCGGGGAGGTCGAGGCGGCCGTCGCCGACTGCCTCGCCCGCTTCGGGCGCATCGACATCCTGATCAACAATGTCGGGGGATCGGCGCCGGGAGACCCGGTGACGATGAGCGAGGAGGTCTGGGACCTCCAGCTCGACCTCAACCTGAAGACCGCCTTCCTCGCCTGCAAATACGTCATCCCGGCGATGCAGCGGCAGGGCGGCGGCGCCATCGTCAACCTGTCGTCCATCGCCGGCGTCCGCATCCTGCCCGACCGGCCGCACGTCGCCTATACGACCACCAAGCTCGGCATTCTCGGCTTCTCGCGCTCCATCGCGGTGACCTATGCGAAACAGGCCATCCGCTGCAACACGGTCATCCCCGGCCTCATGCACACGCCGCTGGTCGAGCACCGGCTGGCGAAGCAGGTCGCCGGCGGCGACGTCGCGGCGCTCATCGCCTCCCGCAACGCGCAGGTGCCGACGGGCAGGATGGGCGATGCCTGGGACGTGGCGCAGACCGTGCTGTTCCTCGTCTCCGACGAGGCGCGCTACGTGACGGCGGCGGAGATCGCGGTGGACGGGGGCCTGTCGGCGGCGAGCCGGTAGAGGCTGGCAGCGAGCCCGCAGATCAATACGTCAGGCATCATCGGTGCTATCCTTGAAGGAGAGGTCAGCCCATGAACGTGATGGTCACACAGGGAGCCGAAGGTCTGCCGCGACGGGCGTTCACCGTCGAGGACGCCTTTCGCATGCTGGAGACGGGCATTCTGCAGGACGATGAGAGGGTCGAGCTGATCGAGGGAGAGTTCGTCCCGATGAACGCGAAGAACCGCATCCATCAGCGCCTCCAGGACGACCTCATCATGCTGATCGCCCGCCGCCTGCCGCCGGGCTTCCGGGTCGGAACCGAGCCGACCCTGCAATTGTCCGAGACGACGTTCCTCGCACCCGACCTCGTCATCTACCGCGACTTCAGCTGCACCCGCCTGACGCCCGCCGACGTGCTGCTGGTGGTCGAGGTCGCCGACACCGGTCTTGCCTTCGACCTTGGTCGCAAGGCCGAGCTGATGGGGGCCCATAGCGTGGCGGATTATTGGGTGGTGGACGCCCACAAGCTGGATGTCACCATCCACCGCGAACCCCGCGCCGACGGCTACGGCAGCATCCGCCGCCTTGGCGCGAGCGACACGCTGCGGCCGGCCCATGCGGATCTCGCGGGCCTGTCCTTCCGTCTCGCCGACCTCGGCTGATTTATTCCGCCGCGACCTTCGGCGCGAAGGTGCCGCGGGCGTGCCGCTTCGGCTTGGCCGCTACCTTCAGCGCCTCGAAATCCGCCCGGTCCTTCACCGCATTGCGCAGCGCCTGGTCCTTGCCGGGCTGATATTGCGGCGGCTGGTGGATGTCGACGCCGTACCAGGCCGCCGCCTTCAGCATGAAGGCGGGGTCGGCGAGATGCGGCCGTCCCAGCGCCACGAGATCGGCGCGGCCCGCGGCGAGGATCGTGTTCATCTGGTCGGCCGAGGTGATGTTGCCGACGCACATGGTCTTCACCTCGGCCACGTTGCGGATGGCGTCGGAAAAGGGCGTCTGGAACATGCGGCCATAGACCGGCCGGCTCTTCGGCGTTGTCTGTCCCGTCGAGACGTCGACAAGGTCGACGCCGGCCTCGGCGAAGGCGCGGGCGATGGCGATGCTGTCCGCTTCCGAGATGCCGCCCTCGGCCCAGTCGGTGGCCGAGATGCGCACCGCCATGGGCTTCTCCGCCGGCCAGGCCGCGCGCATCGCCGCGAAGACACGGAGCGGAAAGCGCAGGCGGTTGTCGAGGCTGCCGCCATAGGCGTCCGTGCGCTGGTTGGTGAGCGGCGAGAGGAAGGAGGCGAGGAGATAGCCGTGGGCGCAGTGCAGCTCTAGCATGTCGAATCCGCAGCGCGCCGCCCGCTCCGTCGCCGCGACGAAGTCAGCGGTGATGCGCGCCATGCCGGCCTCGTCCAGTTCCGCCGGCACCTGGCTGTCGGGGTAATAGGGAAGGGGAGAGGCGGAGACGATCGGCCAGGCGCCGGCAGGCAACGGCCGGTCCATGCCCTCCCACATCAGCTTCGACGCGCCCTTGCGGCCGGCATGGCCGAGCTGCAGGCAGAGCTTCGCCTGCGAATTGGCATGGGCGAAGGCGACGATGCGCGTCCAGGCCGCCTCCTGCGCGTCGGACCAGAGGCCCGCACAGCCCAGGGTGATGCGGGCGTCCGGGGCGACGCAGACCATCTCGGTATAGACGAGGCCGGCGCCGCCGATGGCGCGGGCGCCGTAATGCACCACATGCCAGTCGGTCGGCATGCCCTCCACCGCCGAATACATGCACATGGGCGAGACCACCGCGCGGTTCGCCACCGTGAGGCCGCGCAGGGTGAGCGGCTGGAACAGCGGCGGCCGGGGCTTCGCGAGGTCCGCACCCGGCACGCTCTCCGCGAACATCCGGTCGGTCTCGGCAACGAAGTCCGGCGCACGTAGCTTCAGGTTCTCGTAGGTGATGGCCTTGGAGCGCGTCATCAGGCCGAAGGCGAACTGGCGCGGGTCCATGTCCCAGAAGCGGTCGACATGTTCGAACCAGACGAGCGAGACGTCGGCGGCATGCTGGGTGCGCTCCACCTCCTCGCGCCGGTCGGTCTCGTAGGAGGCGAGCGCCTCGGCCACCGTGCCCCTGGCGCGCAGGGCGTCGAACAGGGCGATGGAATCCTCCATGGCGAGCTTGGTGCCGGCGCCGATCGAGAAATGCGCCGTGCCCTTGGCATCGCCCATCAGGACCACATTGTCCTTCACCCAGCGCTTGGAGCGGATCATCGGGAATTGCCGCCAGAGCGAGCGGTTGGTGATGAGCGGATGGCCGGCGAGTTCCTCGGAGAAGACCCCCTCGAGGAAGCGGGCGGATTGCTCTTCATCCATCCGGTCGAGGCCGGCGCGGGCGAAGGTGTCGGGATCGGTCTCGATGACCCAGGTCGAGCGCCCCGGCTCGTACTGGTAGGTGTGGGCGATGAAGATGCCGAACGCGGTCTCGCGAAAGAAGAAGGTGAAGGCGTCGAGCTCGCGGGTGGAGCCCAGCCAGGTGAACTTGTTGGGGCGCAGGTCCACCTCGGGCTGGAAATGGTCGCGGTTGGCCTCGCGGATGCGCGAATTGATGCCGTCCGAGGCGACGACGAGATCGTAGCCGGCGAAGGCGGCGAGATCCGGCTCCACCTCGGTCTGGAACTGCATGGCGACGCCCAACTGGCGGGCGCGGTTCTGCAGGAGGATCAGCAGCGTCTGGCGCGAGCAGCCGCAGAAGCCGTTGCCGCCGATGCGGTGCACCGTGTCCTTGAAGCGAACCTCGATGTCGTCCCAATAGGCGAAGTTCTCGGTGATGGCGCGGTAGCTCTCCGCGTCGTAGCGCTCGAAAATGTCGAGGGTCGCGTCGGAGA
>JAIEPJ010000305.1 GCA_019749835.1 Phreatobacter sp.
GGCGACCGGCGAGGACCTCGAGAAGAAGCAGAAGGAAGCCGCCGCCGAAGAGGGCGACGCCGCGGAGTGATCCGCCTCGCCGTCTTGCGAAGGCTCCAGACACCAGAAGGGCGGCCCTCGGGTCGCCCTTTTCTCATGCGCGCTCAAGCCCCGAAAAAGGCCGTCAGGTCGTCCAGCACCGGCGTCCAGCGCATCAGCGGGGCCAGCGCCAGAATGGTTCCGACATGGCCGACGCCGTCATAGCGGCGCAGCGTGACCGGCACGCCGGCCGCCTCCAGGCGGGCGGCCAGGGCATCGGTGTTGCGCGGCAGGACGGTGGTGTCGGCCGTGCCCGTGCCGAGGAAGATGCGCGGGGCACACCGCGGCGGGCGAAGGTGACCGGCTGCGTTTCCGCGAGGTTGCGCGCCGCGCCGAAGGCCGCCCGGGTGACGGGCCCTTCGAGCGGCAGGAAGTCATAGGGCCCGGAGAGGCCCGCCACCGCCTTTACCGTGGAGCGCGGCACGCCGGCGCGGGCGAGATAGCGCGGATCGAGCGCCAGCATCATGGCATTGTAGGCCCCGGCCGAATGTCCGGCGAGGAAGATGCGCCCGGGATCGCCACCATAGCGCGCTATATGGGTCCGCACATGGCCGAGTGCCCGCGCGCCGTCCTCGATGAAGGCGGGGAAGCGGACATCGGGCACGAGACGATAATCGGCGATAACCGTCACATAACCGCGGCCGGCGAAGGCCTCGCCGACGAAGCCGTAGGTGCCCCTGGACCCGCTCGACCAGGAGCCGCCATAGATGAAGAACAGCACCGGACTGCGCGGGGCCCCGCCCCGCGGCAGATAGATGTCGAGGCGCTGGCGCGGATCCGGCCCGAAGGGGATGTCGCGGGTCGGCAGGTCCTGGCCGAGGGCCGGTGCGGCCGGCAGGGCCAGGCCTGCGGCCGCGCCGGCGAGAAGAGCCGGCACGGCGCGGCGCGAGGGGACGAGGGTCATGCGGAGGCTCCTGTCAGGTCACTGCAGCGGGTAACCCGCCACAGGCCCGTTCGGTTGCAGCACTCACCCCCTCGTGACGGGACGGCGCCCGGTCAGTTCGCTGCAAAGCAGTAGAAGCGGCCATCACCGCCGGTCGCCCGCAGCGAGGGCATGTCGCAACCGCGCGAGGGATGCGAAGTGTTCCACGACAGTGCCGGCGGCTCGGTGTTCAGGCCCATGCGGTCGTGGTGACCGACCATGGCGGAGCCTTCGCCATTCTTCGTCCAATTGCCGCAGGTGCGGTCGGCGTCACCCGAGAAGGCGGTCCCGTCGGCCTGGCTGCCGGTAAGGATATCGTGCTGGTTCGGCGTGTCACCGCGCCCGTTCACCACCGCACCGGCCTCGGTCAGCGCCGTCTGCTTGGTGAGGTTGTTGGTGCCATGCAGTTCGGCCACGGAGGCCGCGATAACGACGCCGCGGGCATTGGCCCAGGGGCCCGCGCCGATGCGGTCACGCGCATTCACCGCGCCGGCCCCTTGCGTCGACAGATAGGCGCGCCAGGTGCGGTTGCCGGCCCCCGCCGCCGCGGCGAGCGCCTGGCAATGCCGGTCGGCGCCGGCGAGCCCGCCGAGATTGCCGCCATCGAGTGGCGCGGAGGTGATGAAGAAACCCATCGGAGCCTGCTGGGCCGCCGCAGGGCCTGCCATCACGGCAGTCGCACACGCCCCGGCGAGGGCGATTTTCAGGATCAGTGTCATGGTGTCCTCCCGGGACGCGATGCCTTGTCGTTACGGCATCTCCGGGCGAGCCTAGGTAGCCCTGGTCAGGCGACCAAGACACAGGTCGGTGAGACAGGTAACCGTGTTACGCCTCAGCCGCGCCCCTCCGCCAGCTTGCGCACGGAGGCAGCCGCCACCACCTCGCGGCGCTCGGCATAGGCCTCGTGGTTCTCCTCGATCCGGCCGAGATCGTAGAGGTAGTTGACCATCACCCCGTGGGACTGGCCAAGGCCCGCCTCCGACAGGTCGGCACCGGCATTGATGCGCTCCAGCCGGGCACCATTGCCGAGATGGAAACGCGCCACGGGATCGAGCGGCCGATTGCCGGTGGTCTTGGCGGTGAGGAAATAGCGCGCGGCACACCGCGCCAGCAGCTTGTCGACCTTCTGGGCGCGGGCGCTATCGGCGCGCCAGTCGGGGACGTCCAGCGCCGCCAGCAACTGGCGGTCCTCCTCAAGCAGGAAGCCGGTCTCGGTCTTGCGCTCCTTGGCAAGCCATTTGGCGAAGCCCGGCACCGGCGACAGGGTGACGAAGGTGGTCAGCTTCGGCAGCTCCCGCTTCAGTTCCTCCACCACCTGCTTGATCAGCAGGGACCCGAAGGAGATGCCGGCGAGCCCCGTCTGGCAGTTGGAGATGGAGTAGAAGACGGCGACGCGCGCCTCGTCGGCGGCGAGCGGCGCGCCGCCTTCCGCAATCAGCGGGCCGATCGCGGCGGGGATGTCGACCGTCAGCGCCACCTCGACAAAGATCAGCGGCTCGTCGTCGAGGCGCGGATGGAAGAAGGCGTAGCAGCGGCGGTCGACGGGTTCGAGGCGACGGCGCAACGCGTCCCAGTCCCGGATCTCGTGGACCGCCTCGTAGCGGATGATCTTTTCCAGGATGTTGGCCGGCGTCGACCAGTCGATGCGCCTCACGACCAGAAACCCCCGATTGAACCAGGACGAGAAGAGATGGACGATGTCGTCATCCAGGACCTTCAGATCGGGATGGGCGGGCAGCGTGGCAAGGAGATCGTCGCGCATCCGCACCAGCGCGGCGGTGCCGCGCGGCGCCAGGTTCAGGCGGCGGATCAGTTCCTGCCGGCGGGGTTCGGCGGCGGCATGGAGCGTGGCGGCGGCGGCCGGCGAGGGATCGGCCTGATAGGCGGCGATGGCGGCATCGAGCTTGCCGCGGTCGGCGCCAAACCCTTCGGCGAAGTCGCGCAGCACGGCGAGGCGCCCGGCCTCGTCGAGCTGGCGGTAGCCGTCCAGGATATCCCGAGCCACCGCCGTTCCCGAGGCTTCACCCCGCCGCGACAGGAGCGCCCGGGCCAGGGCCACGATGTCGGATGGCTTGCGGGGCTGCAATTCGACCGGCTTCCAGCCGATCAATTCACGGCTGCGGCGCGAAACGGTCGCCAGCATGTCGGTGACGAAGGTCATGGGGCCTCCTCGGCCGGGCCACGAACCCGGCTCCCGCCATGCTGCCACAGATTGCTGCGCCGCGGCGAGACCCTCCGAAAGGCGAAACGCCTAGCCGATCGGCTGCCAGTCGATGTGCAGTTCCTCGCGGAACGCGAAGCGCTTGAGGTGATCGGCGACCACATCCTCAAGGGTCGGCAGCCGGTCGGCGGAAGCGTCGAGCTTCAGGCTCAAGACGTCGCCATTGGCGGTCAGCATCAGCGCCGCCTCCTCGCTGAACGGCACCCTTCCGGAATGCTCGTCGAAGGAGACGGCGAACTTGTGGCTCCAGTGCTTGCAGAGCTGCTGGAGATAACGACTGGCATGAGCCGTCGCGATATCGGCCAGGGAAACGGGCATGGTCACGACCTCCGAGGACACCCTCGTTGAGGCCATGATTGGCACCGATCGTGGGACAAATTGCACCCCGCCGGACCGCAGGGCACCTGCGCGCGACCCGAATGCCCGGCAGCCATGCCCTTTTAGCGGTTCTTGAAGGCCGGCTTGCGCTTCTCGGCGAAGGCGGACATGCCTTCCTTCTGGTCGGCCATGGCGAACATCGCGTGAAAGACGCGGCGCTCGAAGCGGATGCCTTCGGCCAGCGTCGTCTCATAGGAGCGGTTCACCGACTCCTTGGTCATCATGACCGTGGGCATCGACATGTCGGCGATCTGGCCCGCGACCTTCACCGCTTCCTCGATCAGATCGGCGGCCGGGACGATGCGCGAGACGAGCCCGACACGCTCGGCCTCCGCCGCATCCATCATCCGCCCGGTGAGGCACATCTCCATGGCCTTGGACTTGCCGACGAAGCGGGTGAGACGCTGGGTGCCGCCGGCGCCCGGCATGACGCCGAGCTTGATCTCCGGCTGGCCGAACTTCGCCGTTTCGGCGGCCAGGATGAAGTCGCACATCATGGCGAGCTCGCAGCCGCCACCGAGCGCGAATCCGGCCACGGCTGCGATCATCGGCTTGCGCCGCTGGCCGACGCGATCCCAGGCCGTGATGAAGTCCTCCAGATAGCTCTCCGGATAGGTCTTATCCTTCATCTCCAGGATGTCGGCGCCAGCCGCGAAGGCCTTCTCCGACCCGGTGACGACGATGCAGCCGATGGCAGGATCCTTCTCGAACCCGTCGAGCACCTGGTTCATCTCGCCGATGAGCTGGCTGTTCAGCGCGTTCAGCGCCTTGGGACGGTTGAGGGTGATCAGCCCGACCTTGCCGCGGGTCTCGACGATGAGGGTCTCGTAGGTGGCCATGGACGGTCCTCGTTGGATCGGGTGGTGTCAGAGAGCTATCCGAGGCGACCGGGCCTGTCATCTCGTCCGATCGGGGATGCGGCAACCGGGCATGACGCCCAGGAGAGGGACGCGACCTCGCCTCTCACACCCTTCGCAGGCTGACGCTCTCGATCTTGTGGTCGTTGGCCTTCTTCAGGATCAGCTTGGCGCGGTGTCGCGTCGGCAGGATGTTGTCCCTGAGGTTGACGAGGTTGATGCCGTACCAGAGCGCCAGTGCCGTCTTCATCGCCTCGAAATCCGACTTTTCGGCATAGCGGCGGAAATAGCTCTGCGGGTCGCGGAAGGCCGTCTCGCGCAGCCGCATGAAGCGGTCGAGATACCAGCGCTCCAGCACCTCCTCCTCCGCGTCGATGAAGATGGAGAAGTCGAAATAGTCGGAGACGAAGGGGATGGCCTTGCCCTCGCGCGGGGCGCGGCCGGTCTGCAACACGTTGAGCCCCTCGACGATGAGGATGTCCGGCCGGTCGACCTCCACCGTGCCGCCGGGCACGACGTCATAGACGAGATGCGAATAGACCGGCGCCCGCACATGCCGCTCGCCCGCCTTCACGGCGGCGAGAAAGCGCAGCAGCGCCTTGGTGTCATAGCTCTCGGGAAAGCCCTTCTTCTTCATCAGCCCTTCGCGCTCAAGATGGGCGTTGGGGAAGAGGAAGCCGTCGGTGGTGACGAGATCGACCTTCGGCGTGTTGGACCAGCGCGACAACAGCGCCTGCAGCACGCGCGAGGTGGTCGACTTGCCCACCGCGACCGAGCCGGCGACACCGATGACGAAGGGGATCTTCACGTCCTTGGCGCCGAGGAAGGACTGGCTGGCGCGCGACAGCTTCTGCTGGGCCGCCACATAGAACGACAGCAGGCGCGAGATCGGCAGGTAGATCGCCTCGACCTCCTCGATGGACAGCTGGTCGGTGAAGGAGCGCAGCTTCGTCACCTCCTCCGGCATCAGCGTCATCGGCGTGTCGGCGCGCTTCTCGGCCCATTCGGCACGCGAAAAGACGCGATAAGGCGAGGGATTGCCATTGGGAGGCTCGACCAGGGCGGCGGCGGCGAGGCTTGCGGGCATCAGGCGCTCGTTCATTCTGAGGTCTTCGGACGCGATGCCTTTTCGGCATGGCCCGACTGGGACGTGCGACGGGCGAGTTCCGCCATCACCGCGTCGAGGGTGACGCCGCGCGCCTTCCAGACGATCAACAGGTGGAACAGCACGTCGGCGCTCTCCGCCACCAGGCCGTCACGGTCGTTCTCGGTGGCGGCAATGATCGCCTCGATTGCCTCTTCGCCGAACTTGCGGGCGCAGTGGGAGGCCCCTTTGGCGAGCGACGCCGCAGTATAGCTCTCGGCAGGCGCCGCGTTGGCGCGCTGGGCGACGATCACCTCGAGGTCGGCGAGCGAAAAGGAACTCATCGGCACGCAGTCCCTGGCCTTCGGGGACGAGGCCTGCGACGACAGGCCCCGAAAGAGGCGGCATGATGCAGATTATGAGGCCGATGTCACGGTGGCAGAAGGGATGATGCGGTGCAGCATGGCTCAGGCGAGGGCGCGGACCATGAACAGAGCGTCATCGCCATAGCTCGCCAGCTTGGCCGCAAGGCCCGGGACATCTTCAATGGCGAAGCCCTGGCGCCGCCAGAAGCCCATGGACCCGTTGACCGCGACGAGACTCATCGCGGCAAAACCGACACTCCCGGCGTGGTCGGCCAGCGCGGCGACAGCCATAGCCGCCGCTCCCGTCCCGCGTGCCGCAGGCATCAGCGCAAGATCGTGGATGTAGTAGCTCTCCGCCCCCACGGGCAGCGCGCCGAGAAGCGCATTCAGCGGCGGGCAGGAACCGGCCGGCCAGGGATGGCTGATCACATAGGCGCCGAGCCCGCCATTGCCGGAGAGCACACGGCAGCCCTCGGGATGAAGCCGCAGCCGTTCGGCAAAGATGGCATCCTCCTCGGGAAAATCGGGATGGACCGCGGCCGCGATGGTGCTGACGGCGGGCAGATCCGCCGGTGTCATGGCGCGCCATTGCACGGCAGTCAGGCCCGCGCCCTGCGCCAGCTTTTCTCGACCTGCGAGGGCTTGGCGGCAAAGGTCTTGTCGCCGGTCCGCGCCACTTCCCGGGCGAGGCGCGTATGACGGGCTGCGATGCGGATGCGCTTGGCGCGCCCGGCATCGTCATGGGTCATCCGCTGCGACAGCAATTCGAGATCACGGATGGCCCCCATCAGTTCGCCGAGCCGGTCGAGCTTGCCCGCCTTCGGCCGGGCACCGCGCGGCCTCACCTCGTCCAGCGCTTCGACGAGGTGCAGGCAATCCTTGATCCGCTTGCGGGCATCGTGCAGCGGCTCCTCGCCGGGCGCCGTCTCATAACTCCGGTAGGCCCGCCGGGCCTTGGCGTAGGCCCGCGCGACGGCCTTGGCGAGATAGTGCCGGGGGGCGTCCTGCGGCGCGAGCCGGCCGATCACCCGCGCCTGGCGCTTCAGCGCCTCGCCGAGCGCCACGAGATCGACTCGATCGCCGCGCGCGGCACCCGGACCGCGTGCCCCGACCGTACGGGCCGCCTCCTCCAGCGCATGGGCGTCACGCAGCGGCGCCAGCGTATGGGCGAAGGCGCGCAGGAAGCCGTTCTCGCGGGCCACCGCCTGCCGCGCCAGGGGCCGCAGGGCACGCAGCAGGCTGCGGGCCCTCTTGATGTGACGCCTGGCCAGATGCACCGCGGCGACCTGGTCCTTCTCGGAGGCGAGCAGGCGTCCGGCGGCGCGGGCATGGGCCGCCGCCGCCAGCGCCAGGTCATGCGCCTCCGCCACCGCCTTCACGCGGCGACTCCCGTGCCGATCGGGCAGGAGACGCCGGTGCCGCCGAGCCCGCAATAGCCGTGCGGGTTCTTCGCCAGATATTGCTGGTGATAGGTCTCGGCGAAATAGAAGGCCGGCGCTGCGACGATCTCCGTGGTGATCGGTCCGTAACCCTTCGCCGCCAGCGCCCGACCATAGACGGCTCTGGAGGCCTCGGCCGCCGCACGCTGCGCCTCGGTCGTCGGATAGATGCCCGACCGGTACTGGGTGCCGACATCATTGCCCTGGCGCATCCCCTGGGTCGGATCATGGCTCTCCCAGAAGGTCGACAGCACCTGCTCGGTCGAGACTTCGGCGGGGTCATAGACCACCAGCACCACCTCGTTGTGACCCGTCAGTCCCGAACAGACCTCCTCATAGGTGGGATTGGGCGTGACGCCGCCGGCATAGCCGACCGCCGTCACGAAGACGCCGGGCAATTGCCAGAACTTGCGCTCGGCGCCCCAGAAACAGCCGAGGCCGACGACCAGCGTCTCGAAGCCTGCGGGATAGGGGGCCTGCAGCGAATGGCCGTTGACGAAGTGCCGCTCGGCCGTCGGCAGCGCCGTCTCCCGGCCGGGCAGGGCCTCGCCGGGGGTGGGCAGTGCGAGCTTCTTCCTGAATCCGAACATGGAATACCTCCTCGATCCCCCTCATTCGCGATCCCGGGCTTCGGTCTTACCCGCGCGATCCTGACACGACAACATGGGTCCTCTGCCGGCGATCCACAACACGCCTGCGTGATGGACGCGCACCTCACCGTTTCGTGGGTTGCCGGGCGGGGCGTCGTCTCGCCATGTCGCAGCGGGGAACCACGAGGACGACCGCGATGACCGACGCCATCCAGCAAACCATGCCGGAGCGCCACCAACAGACCGGCCGGGGCGACCGGCCAGACGCTTTGCGCCGCAGCCTCATCGCAGCCCCCGCCTTGATCCTCGTCGCCGGCCCGGCCTTTGCGACGGGCATGGTCACACCGCCGCAGATGCGCGGCCCCTATTATCCCGTGACCAAGCCCACCGATTCCGACCTCGACCTGACGCAGGTGGCCGGCCGCAGCCAGCGCGCCGAGGGCGAGGTGATCGAGGTCACCGGACGTGTGCTCGCAGCACGGGGCGGCGCCCTCCCCGGCGCGACGGTCGAGATCTGGCAGGCCGACCACCAGGGCCGTTACCACCATCCGCGTGAAAGCGCCGGAACGGCCGATCCGAATTTCCAGGGTTTCGGGACCGTCCGCACCACGCAGGCCGGCGCCTTTCTCTTCCGCACCATCCGGCCGCGCTTCTATGGCAGCGGCTCGTTCATGCGCACGCCGCACATCCATTTCCGTGTTGCCGCTGCAGGCCGGCCGGATCTGGTCACGCAGATGTATTTCCCCGGCGAGGTGATGAACGCCCGTGATTCCCTGTTCCGCTCGCTCTCCGGAGAAGCCGCACGCGACGCCCTCACCGCCGTCCTCGAGCCGGCGGCCCTGCCGCGCTTCCGCTTCGACATCGTCCTCGCCTGACGCCTCAGCGCCGGCCGATGACGCCGATCTGTGGCGCGCGGCTGCGCCCGATCCACATCAGCAACGCGCCGAGCCCGAGGCCGACGGCCGCCGCCGGCAGACCGATCAGGGTGAGCACGACGGGATCCCAGACCCAGGGCGGACCAGCCTGGCGCAACCAGGCCTCGGCCTGCGTCAGGCTGTCCAAATGCACGGCGCGCCACGTGTCCGAGAGCGCCGTCGCGATCAGCCGCTGGCCGGCAATCGATCGTGTTCCATCGATGACCAGCGCCACGAAGCCGGCGACGATCAGGACAAAGCCGAGGATGCGGAACGGGAGTCGGATCATGGCTCTCCACGGGGCGGGATGGCCGTCACCTATCCCTGCGTCAGGCCATCCGCAAGCCCACAGCCCAAGGGATCGCCGTCTGTTGATCCGGGTCGCAATGCGGGCTGGCGATCATGAACGCTTCGGTCGCCGCGCCCCGGCCCTGCCGGACGCCCCGCCGCGGGGGGCCAACGTGGGTCATCCGATGGGACCGCGCCATCCACGTGAAAGCGCCGAACAGGCCGCGCGAGGCGATTGCGGCGCGGCGGTCGATCCGCTAAACACGTCCGGCGCGCCGCGCGGCATGCACCCGTAGCTCAGCTGGATAGAGCGTTGCCCTCCGAAGGCAAAGGTCGCACGTTCGAATCGTGCCGGGTGCGCCAGTTGCTTAATGCCGCGAAATCAGCGGGTTCAGTCAGGCCGTACCCTAGGGATAAAGCCTCGTCGGAACAGCCGGTCATAAGCTGGTCACACCGTACGAAAGGCCGCGACATGGCTTCCCTCCGTAAGCGCCGCGGCAAATGCCATGCGCAAGTCCGACGCACTCGACAGTTGCCGAACATGCACGGCCCTCAGTCGCAAAGACGCCGTGCTGGCGACCAGGCAGGTCGAGTGTTCGCCTGATCGGGCGGGCATCGTAGGGATCCCGGACCGCCTGGTTGCCAGACACCACCAACATCCATTGGCGCCGAAAGCGCCAGTTCCCAACAGGTGGAAGCCCGGCTTTCTCTCTCTCGAGGCTGTCGGCTCCGGGACGACTTCCGCAACGCCACCTACCCGACCGACCGAGACCAACAGCCCGCCCCTCATCCGCCTGTGGGGGGTGGTGATCACCAGCGGCACGCTGCAAAGGGCCATGCCCCGGCGCCCAAAGCGAGACCCGCAATGCAGACCGGCCGTCGACCCCGCAGCAGGGCTCCCGCCATGGCGCTTGGTCTGGCGTCCGCCCGTCACACGTTGCCCTGCGCAGAGGGCGGGCGCGAGATCACGGAGCACGTCACTTTGTGACGCCCCATGTGATGGGCTGGCCTGCGGGCCACGGCCTGTATCCCTGAACGCGGGGATGGCTCGCCTCGACATTGGGATTGAAGTAGAGGCCGATGATGGGAACGTCCTGGCGGATCATCGCGTGGAGCTGCGCGAAGAGGCCGGCCCGCGTCCTGTCGTCGCTCGTCCTCTCGCTCTCCGCCAGCAGGCGGATGGCTTCGGCGTTTCCGTACTGGGCCGTCTTGGTCTGGATCTTGTCGGCGATGAAGGTCGCGTACATCAGCCCGGGATCGAAGCGGGCGGAAAAGCCGAAGGACTGGATCTGGAAACGCCCGTTGAGATAGTTCGACAATTGGGTCGCCCAGTCGATCACCTCCAACTGGACCCTGAACCCTGCGGCGCTCAGCATCGCCTCCGCCATGACCGCGTTCTGGTACATGTTGGCAAACTGCCGGTTCGTCTGGAGCCACAGAGGCTCGCCGCGGTAACCGGCCTCGCGCAGCAGCGCCCGGGCGCGGGCGGGATCATGGGCTGGCCACTGGAGATAGGCGGGCGAGAAGAAGGCGGTGGCCTCGCTCACCGCGGAGGGATTGGCCTCCGCCATGCCGATGTTGCGCGCCTCGGCGATCTGCTTGAGGTCGAGGGCATGGGCGATGGCCTGCCTGATCTTGACGTTGGACAGGAGCGGATCGTCCGTCTGCAGCAGCAGCGTCGACCAGCTGAGCCCCAGCGCTGCGGTGACCGTCATCCCTCGCTGCTTCAGCGTGTCGATCTGCTGCGGCTCGATCTGGTGGACGACATCCACCGCGCCGGTCACCAGTGCAGCCTCGCGCGCACTGCTGTCCGGGATGATCCGGAACTGGACCTGGTCCACCTGCATGACGCGGGCCCCGGAAAAGCCGTCGGCCGGTGCCGCCGAGGAGCGATAGTCCGGCACTCTGTCGAGGAGAACATATTCCGCCCGGCGCCATTCGCGCAGGCGCAGCGGCCCGGAGCCGATCGGGTTCGCCCATCTGCCCTCGGCATCGACACTGTCCGGATGAGCGGCGACGATGTGGCACTGGAGGTTGGCGAGCTGCTTGAGGAAGACGCCACTCGACCGGTCGAGGCGGAACACCACCGTCCGCGGATCGGGCGCCTCCACCGCCGCCACCCGCGCGCCCGAGCGACCGTCGAAGATGGCGCGGCAGGCCCAGGTCGAGGCGCCGATCAGGCGGTCCCACACCCACTTCACCTCGGCTGAGGTCACCGGCTTGCCGTTGTGGAACGTGGCGCCCTCCCTCAGCGTGAAGGTGTAGGTGCGCCCCTCGTCGGAGACCTGCCAGCTGTCCGCCAGCGCCGGGCCGACCGTGAGGTCACGCCGATAGGCAACCAATCCCTCGAAGATCTGGTGGATGACCGTGTCCGTGTTCGAGTCGCGATTGACGCCCGGCTCGAGGCTGCGGATATCCGCATTCATGCCGATCACGAGGCGGCTCGGCGTCTGCGCAGGCGCAGACGCCGGCAGCATCGATGCGAGCACAATCATCAGCGACAGGGTCCACAAGGTGCGGGTCATCGGCATCTCTCCGTCACGTTCGGGGGGTGGGTGAGGAAGGCGGGAGCCGGGGAATGCGCTCGCCGAAAAAATCCACAACAGCCGGCAAGAGGCCGTCCCAGCGATGGGCCACGCCGGGAACGGCGTCATGACGCACGACGATTCCGTTGCGCTCGAAACTGGCCTTGAGCGAAGCCAGCCGTTCCGGCCGGTTCTCCCCCGCCACGTCCCAGTCGGACCGCCAGGCGGGATGGGACGGGGTGATGGTGATCTCCCAAGTGTCGAGGTCGTCGGCGCCGATGACCGTCTGGACCGCCACGGTCCGCATGGCCTCGATATCGATAGGACGGCCCCAGACCGCTGCGAAGTCACGCACGCCGACCCAGTAGTCGCGCTCGCGGTCGAGCAGCGTGACGATGCCAGGCGCCCCGATAGATACGGCCTGGAGCCGTTCGGGGTGCAGGTAGAAGAACCGATGGGCGAAATGGCCACCGCCCGAGAATCCGAAGAGGCTGAAGCGGGGACCGGCGAGGCGATAGCGCGCTCCGATCTCCTCCACCATGGCGAGGAGGGCGAGATCATAGCGGATGGGGCAGGGAACCATCAGCTTGTAGGACGACACATCGGCCGGGCCGGTGATGCCGGCGGGAAAGAGCGGCGCCAGGACGATGCAGGAATGGGCCTCGGCGAAGGCGGCGAATGCATCGCGGCTGCCGGTGGCGTCGCGCAGGGTGCCGTGCACGACCACGGCCAGCGGATAGCCTTGTGTGCCGTCTTCGTCATATCCGAGAGGCACATAGGCGCAGTAGGAGAGCCGCGGGTCGAAGCGGCTGGCATAGACCGTTGTCCTGCCGAAATCGTAGGAGGACAGCTTTCGACCGTGGACGCGGCGCGATGGGGTCATTCCGCGCTCCAGGCGGGGGAGAGAGGCGTGCGTGGAATGCCGTGGGCCTCGATCACCTCCGCCGCGTCGAAGATCAGGTCCTCTCGGAACCGGCCGGCGACGACCTGCACGCCCGTCGGAATGCCTCCCGCAAGGCCAACCGGGACCGAGAGGCCGGGAAGCCCCAAGACGGAGATCGCCATCATCGGTCCCTGGGCCTCCAGAACGCGCGCCGTTGTCGGCGCATCCGTCAGGTCGAAGCCGACGCGGTAGGGCAGGTCGTAGGACACTGGCATGACCACGACAGGATAGGTCTCAAGGAAGACCTGCCATTCCCGCAGCGCCGCCGAGCGCTCGCCGAGGGCGGAAAGCACGTCCTGCGGGCCGTAGGCGGGCAGAACCTCGTGCCAGAGGGCGACCGCCCGCCGGATGCCCTCGTCGCCGTTCCTGTCGATGAGCGGCTGAAGGCCCGCCATCACGTCGGGCATGGCCATCTTCGCCCAGATACGCGCAATCGCGTCGATCCGCGGCGGGCTGACCTCTTCGACCACATAGCCACCGGCAGCCAGCCGCCGCCCGGCCTCGCGCACGGCGTTCGACACCTCCGGCGCGACGGCGGCCTCTGCGGACCCGGGCACGAGAGCCACCCGCAGGGGACGCGACGGCGGCGGAAACGGCGCCGGGACCACGCATCGCGTGTCGAGCGGGCTCGGCTGGGCCATGACGGCGAAGGCGAGGCGCATGTCGCGCATCGAGCGGGTGAGCGGCCCCTGCACGGCCATGAGCTGCGACGAGATCGGCGCGAGGCCGGTGGCCGTGCCGTTGTTCGAGGGGATGCGGCCATGGCTCGGCCGGAGCCCAAAAATGCCGCAGCAATAGGCGGGGTATCGCACGGAGCCCGCGATGTCGTTGCCATGAGCGATGGGGCCGAGGCCGGCAGCGACCGCGGCTCCCGCGCCGCCAGAGGAGCCGCCAGGTGTCACGTCGCGGTTCCAGGGATTGAACGTCTGCCCGTGCAGATCGTTGTCAGTATGCCAGCGCATCGAATAGCCCGGCGTGTTGGTGCGGCCAATGACGACCGCGCCGGCGCGACGCAGATTGACGACGACCGGGTTGTCGCTGGCAGCGATCAGGTCGCGATAGGCGACGATGCCCCCGTCCGTCGGATGCCCCTGCTGATCGATGTTCACCTTGACCGTGACGGGAACGCCGTGGAGCGGCCCGACAAGGTCGCCACTGCGAAGCAACGCGTCGGCGCGCGCGGCATCGCGCAAGGCCTCCGCGTCGAAACGGCGGACGACGGCGTTGAGCACGCCGTTGATCGTGTCCATGCGCTGCAGGCAGGCTTCGACCGCGTCCCTGCTCGAGACCACACCGGCGCGGATCAGCCCGGCGAGTTCGCTCGCATCGAGGGACCACAGGTCGCAATCGGCACGGACGGCATCGGCGCGGGACCTCGCCAGAGGATGAGCGGACATTGCTGCGGACATCGATAAACCCTCCGGATTGCCATGGAGGACGATGACATGTTTTTTGTCAACTCATGAGACATCACTATCCGTGGTTCCTGTCCCTGTGGCGGACCGTGACGGCTGCGACTGCGCGGCCGGAAGATCGGGCTCGCAGATATCCGACCAGCCTCTTCGCCCAGGCCCCCTTTCAGGCTATGCCAGGACCCCGTTCATGACGTCGTCCACGGCACCCATGTCTCCAAAGCCCAGAACGCCAGCCGCCCTTTCGCGCCGCGGCAAGCCAGTCTCTGCCGGCGCCGCAAGGTCTGCCGCCGCCATGACCCCGGCGGAAGTTCCGAGCAGGCTACAGCGGGATCTCCTGCCACGAATCGTGGAACTTCTGCGCCTGGACGCGTCGGAGCCCGGCCACCGGATCACCGAGGCTGCGATGGCACGGCGCCTGCACGTCTCCCGTACCCCCGTCCGGGCAGCACTGAAGCACCTCGCCGAGCGGGGCGTTCTCACTGCCCTTCCAGAGGGCGGGCTGACGCTTGCCCAGCCGCTCGACCAGGTGGCGGATGCGCAATTTTCCTCCGCCGGCGTGGAGATCGACGTCTGGTGTTCGCGGATGGCGCGCGACCGCCTGTCGGGGGCTTTGCCGCCCCAGGTGTCGGAAGCCGATCTGATGCGGCGCTACGATCTCGGTCGGCCGCTGCTGCTCCGGATCCTCAACAAGCTCGCCGAGGTCGGCCTCGTCGACCGACTGCCCGGGCACGGCTGGCTGTTCTCACCCGTCAACGATCCCGCTGCCATCGCCGAAAGCTATGCGTTCCGCCGCATTATCGAGCCGGCCTCCCTGCTCGAGGCAGGTGGCCGTATCGATCCGGCCTGGCTCGCAGAAATGCGCCGCCGGCACGAGGATATGATGACCCGGACCTGGAGCGAGGCGCTCGCAGTGTCGCTGTTCGAGATGAACGCGGATTTCCACGAAGGCCTCATCGCCGCTTCGGGCAACCGTTACCTCCTGCTCGCGATCCAGCAGCAGACAAGGCTGAGACGCTATACGAACTATGAATGGCGCTACGGTTCTGAGCGCGTGAAAGTGTCCTGCCTGCAGCATCTGGAGATTATCGCGCGGCTCGAGGCGGGCGAGGTCGAGGTCGCCGCGGCCCTCCTGCGCCAGCATCTCGACCTGGCCAGGACCGTGAGCCTTGGACCGCGCTGAGGGCGGCCCAGGGCTGACGATCGAGACCCGGCCCTTGCATGATGTTTTTTAAATTGCCATAGTACATTCATGGCGATTTTGCGTCCGGGACGTCCGGACCGGCTCGCCTGGCATGGCCGGTTGCGGCATGCCGACCCATCGCTCCCGATCCGCAAGGCCTGGGCGCGACAGCCGGACCAGGTATTGCGATGACGATTGTTCCCCAGCTCAATCTCAGCCGCGAGGCGCTCGACCCCTACTGGATGCCATTTACCGCCAACCGTGCCTTCAAGGCCGATCCGCGCCTGATGATCGCGGCGAAAGGCATGTACTACACGACCGCCGAGGGGCGGCAGGTGCTCGACGCCATGGCGGGGCTGTGGTGCGTCAATGCCGGCCACGGCCAGCAGCGCATCACCGACGCCATCTGTGATCAGGCGGCGCATCTCGACTACGTCTCCTCGTTCCAGATGGGCCACCCGATTGCCTTCAAGGCGGCCGAACGCATCGCCGGCCTGACGCCGGCCGGGATGGATCACATCTTTTTCGTCAATTCCGGATCGGAGGCGGTCGACACCGCCCTCAAGATCGCCCGCGCCTATCACCGCATGCGTGGTGAGGGCCATCGCACGCGGCTTGTCGGTCGCGCCAAGGGCTATCACGGCATGGGCTTCGGTGGCCTGTCGGTCGCCGGTATCGGCCGCCACCGCCGCGACTTCGGGCCGCTCCTGCCCGACGTCGCCCATCTCCCCCACACCTATTCCCGCGAGCACCAGGCCTTCTCGCGCGGCCAGCCGGCCTGGGGTGCCCATCTCGCAGACGAGTTGGACGCCATCGCCCAGATCAACGACCCCTCGACGATTGCAGCCGTGATCGTCGAACCGGTGACGGGTTCGGGCGGCGTCCTGCCGCCGCCCAAGGGTTATCTTGAGCGTCTGCGGGCCATCTGCGACAGGCACGGGATCCTGCTCATCTTCGATGAGGTGATCAGCGGCTACGGTCGCCTCGGTGCCCCCTTCGGCTCCACGGCGCTGGGAGTCACACCCGACATCATCACCTGCGCCAAGGGCATGACGAACGGCGCCGTCCCCATGGGCGGCGTCATCGCCTCAGCCCAGGTCTATGATGCCTTCATGGCTGGGCCCGAGGGCGCCGTCGAACTGATGCATGGCTATACCTATTCGGGGCATCCACTCGCCTGCGCCGCGGCCATCGCCTCGATCGACGTCTATGAGGAGCAGGACATCTTCGCCAACTGCGCCCGCATGTCGGCACGCTGGGAGGAGCAGGCCCATTCCCTTCAGGGCGAGCCCCACATCGTCGACGTCAGGAACCTCGGGCTCCTCGCCGCCGTCGAGATCGCGCCAAAGCCCGGCGAACCCGGAGGCAGGGCCTTGGCCGTCGGCAATATATGCTTCGAGGCCGGCGTGCTGGTCCGCACGGCCGGCGATGCCCTGGTCCTGTCTCCACCGCTGATCATCGCCGATGGCGAGATCGACCGGATCTTCGAGACGATCCGGGGCGCCGTCCGGGCCATCGCCTGAGAAGGGGTGGCAGTTCCCCCGCGCCTGCCGCCACTATTCGGCGGCGCGCAGCACGCAACCGTCGAAGGTCCCTTCGACGGCGGCGTCCTCCATGTCCAGCCGGTAGGTGGTGAAGGTCGGGTCGATCGCCGGCAGCATCGCCACCTCCATCCGACCGAGCGAGGGCGTCATCACCACCATCGCCACTGTCGCCGTCACCATCCCCGACAGGGACGGGAAGGGCGGGCGGCAGACCGAGCGCGGCGACTGGAAGGTGTCGAGCAGGGCTTCCTTGACGCGATCGGCCGTCACGCGTCCGCGATGCAGCTCGATGAGCTGGCGCACCCGCAGGTCGCGGTACAGCGAATCCGGCGTGGTCGCGATACCCGTGTCACTGAGCTTCGACAGGGCGACCGGGCTCTGCCAGTGGTTGGCATGGGCCAGGATGCCGGCGTCCGGGAAGACCTGGAAGGTCTCGTCCGGTGCACATTCGAAATCGATCACGATCCCGGCGGGATGACTGATGATCATGTTGTTGGATGCCGATTTCGGCGTCGCATAGACCGCATGCATCGCCATCGCCAGATTGTCCTGCTGCAAGGCCTTTCGGCGGATCAGGGCAAGAGGCACGCCCGTCTGGCTGTAGTCACGATCGGATTGCAGGTAATTCGCCGTGATGGCGATGCCGGCGGCATTGAAGCCGGAACGGGCAAGGCCGCCGGCCTCGGTGAAAGTCAGGATGTCCGGGCCGTCGGTACGCCTGATCTTCAGAACGACCGTGGTCTCGGCACATTCCACCTTCCAGTCCCAGTTCTGTGCATGGATCAGACGTCCGTCCGCCGTTGCCTCCCCCGTCACGACCAGACCGGTGCATTCCATGTCGGCGGCGACAGCGGCCCGGCGGCGCCGCGCCCCCAGCTTGAGGATCTCGGTGCGCGCGTTCAGCAGCACCACGTCTTCGAAGGGAACGCGAGCCCCCCGCGCGATGCCCTGCATCTCTGGCACATAATCGGCATCGAAACGCTCGATCGTTGGCAGGAAGCCTGCCACCATCCCGTTAATATCGGAGATCGCGAGGTCGGCCCCTGCGAGCTGCTCCTGGTAATGCGCGATGCCGAGCCGGACGCGGTCGCGCGCGGCCTCGCCATATTGCTCGCCCCGCTCCTGGGGAGAGCCGCAGACCTCGATCAGCGGTGCCGGCGTTGCCATTCCTAATCCTATTGTTTTTTGTCGACATGAAAACCATTATCGTTGATGATGAAGGCGAGCAAGGAGATAGAAGGATGTTTTTTATCAATCATCAAACCGTCAGCACGCCGGACGTCGGTCGGGCCGGCGTGCCGAATTGAGGGATTGCGCCGATGGTCGGCTACATCCTCCGTCGCCTGCTGCTGACGATCCCCACCCTGGTTCTTGTCGCGTTGGCGGTCTTCGCACTGATCCGCATGGTTCCCGGCGACCCCGCGCAACTGATGCTGGGGGACAGCGCCGATGCCGAGACTCTCGAAGCCCTTCGCCGGGCGATGGGCCATGACCTTTCTCTCGCGGCGCAGTTTCTGCACTGGAGCGGCCGGGTGCTGACCGGCGATCTCGGCACCTCGATCACCAGCCGCGAACCTGTCCTTCCCTTGATCCTGACCCGCTTCGGGGTCACGGCCCAGATCGTCATCGTCGCTGTCGCCCTGTCGAGCCTGATCGCCGTCCCCTTGGGCATGATGGCGGCCTGGCGACAGAACTCGGGCCTCGATCTCGGGATCACCTCCTTCTCGACGCTGATGGTGTCCCTGCCGAGCTTCTGGCTCGGCCTGATCCTGCTCCTCGTCTTCGGCGTCTGGCTGCAATGGCTGCCGATCGTTGGCTATGTCGGCCTCGCCGAGGACCCCCTGCGATCCCTCAGCTTCATCGTCCTGCCGGTACTGACGCTGGTGCTGATCGAGGTCGGCGTTCTCACGCGCATGGCCCGGGCCGCCACCATCGATGTCCTCAGCCTCGATTACGTGGCGCACGCCCGCGCCAAGGGCGTCTCGGAAGCGGCCGTCATGGCCCGCCACGTGCTCCCCAATGCCTTCGCCCCGACCCTCACCCTCATCGGCGTCGTGCTCGGCAACCTTCTCGGCGGCATTGCCGTCATCGAGACGGTCTTCACCCTGCCCGGGCTTGGGCGGCTGATGGTCGACGCCATCTTCCAACGCGACTATCCCGTGGTTCAGGGCGTCATGCTGTTCATCGCCACGACCTATGTCCTGGTGAACCTCGCCGTCGACCTCGCCTATCCCCTCTTCGATCCCCGTGTGGCGGCGGAGGCGTGATGCGCCCACGTCTCAACCTCGTCATCGGCGGGACACTGGTCGCCGGTCTGGTCGCCATGGCTGTGACGGCTCTGGTCTGGACACCGGCGAGCCCGGTGCGCGTGAACATCCGGGTGCGCCTGCAACCACCCTCCGGCCAGTACTGGCTTGGCACCGACGAATTCGGCCGCGACGTGCTGTCCCGGCTGATGGCAGGTGCACAGACGAGCCTGAGCGTCGCGCTCGCGACCGTGGCGGTCGCCATGGCCATCGGCATCGCCGTGGGCGTCACCAGCGGCTTCTTCAGAGGCTGGGTCGACAGGCTGCTGATGATGGGCAACGACGCCCTTCTGGCCTTCCCCGGCATCCTGCTGGCGCTCGGCCTCCTCGCCGTCATCGGCCCTTCGCAATGGGGGATCGTCCTGGCGCTGGGGCTCGCCTACGCCCCCACCGTCGCCCGCGTCGTGCGCGGACAGGTGCTGTCCCTGCGCGAGCGCGAATTCGTCGAGGCGTCGAGAGCCCTCGGCAATGGCGAGGGATACACGCTGGTCCGCCATGTTCTCCCCCATACCGTCTCGCCGCTGATCGTGCTCGCCACGTCCATGTGCGGCTGGGTCATCCTCGCCGAGAGCGCCCTGTCGTTCCTCGGACTCGGCGTGCCGCCGCCAGCGCCGACATGGGGCAACATGCTGTCGGCGGCGCGCCCCTTCATGGAGACGGCGCCGCTGCTCGCCGTCGTGCCGGGCGTGATGATCGCGCTCTGCCTCCTGGGCGCGAACCTGCTCGGGGACGCACTGCGCGATCTCCTCGATCCGAGGATGCTGGGACAATGACCTTCCTGCCCTCCGCCTCGCCGGACCTTCGGATCGTCCCGGCCGCCGCACCGGTTCTGTCGGTGCGCGACCTGAAGGTCGGCACGCCATCCGGCTTCGTCGCCGTCGCCGGGATCAGCTTCGACATCGGCGCAGGAGAGGTCGTGGCGATCGTCGGCGAATCCGGCTCGGGGAAGACCGCCACCGGACGCGCGGTGATCGGCCTTCTGCCGGCGGGCCTCGCCGTCACCGGCGGTTCCATCAGCATCCACGGTCGGGAAGTGACGGCCCTGGCGCCGCGTGACTTGCGGTCAATCCGCGGCGCCGTGGTGGGCATGGTTTTCCAGGAGCCGATGGTATCGCTCAATCCGGCCCTCACCATCGGCGTGCAGATGTCGGAAGCCATGCGGATCCATACCGCCATGACCGACACCGCCATCCGCGAGGCGATCCTCACCATGCTCAGCCGCGTCGGCATTGCCGAACCCGCAGCCTGCCTTGCCGCCTATCCTCATGAGTTCTCCGGCGGCATGCGGCAGCGGATCATGCTGGCCAGCGTCATGCTCCTGAAGCCGAGACTCCTCATCGCCGACGAACCGACCACCGCCCTCGACACCCTGTCCCAAGCCGAGGTGCTTGACCTGATGACGGAGTTGACGCGCGAGAGCGGCACGGCGGTCATGCTCATCACCCACAATCTCGGACTTGTCGCCCGCTACGCCCACCGGGCCCTCGTCATGCGCCAAGGCGAAATCGTCGAGGAGGGCTCGGCGCGCCGGCTGCTGGCCGCTCCGCGCCATGCCTATACCCGCGCCCTTCTCGACGCCCTGCCGCGCCGCGCGGTCCGCCGGGCTGCTCCCGTCTCGGGCGACCCGGTGATCCGCGCCGAGGGGCTTTCCGTCCGTTTCATGGCGGGCAGCGGCTGGGTCCGGTCGCGCCGGACCGTGCTCGCGGTGGACGGCGTGGACCTGTCCGTCCACGCCGGCGAGACGGTTTCGCTCGTCGGCGGATCCGGATCGGGCAAGACGACCTTCGGTCGGGCCATGCTGCGACTGGTCGAGCCAAACGCCGGACGCATCATTTTCCGCGGCGAGGATGTTTCACGCCTGACAGGTCCCCGCCTGCTGCCCTTCAGGCTGGCCTGCCAGATCGTCTTCCAGGACCCCTATTCCTCGCTCGACCCGCGGATGCGGGTCGACGCGATCGTCAGGGAGCCGCTCCGGCTGGTTCCCGGCCTCGACCCGGTGGAAGCCGCCAGGCGCGTTTCCGCGATGCTGGACGATGTCGGTCTGAGCGGGATCGGTGACCGATATCCGCACCAGCTCTCGGGCGGCCAGCGGCAGCGCGTCGCCATCGCCCGCGCCCTGGTGAGAAGGCCTGATTTCGTCGTGGCCGACGAGCCCGTTTCCGCGCTCGACATGACCATCCAGAAGCAGATTCTGGCCCTGTTCAGGTCGCTTCAGCAGTCCTATGGCTTCGCCTGCCTTTTTGTCAGCCACGACCTGGCCGCCGTCGAGGAGATCTCCGATCGGGTGGTGGTCATGCAGCAGGGACGGATCGTCGAGGAGGGGTCTCGCGATGCTGTCTACGACAAACCCCGACACGCCTACACGCGGCGGCTGCTCGCGGCCTCCCCGCGTCTTGGCACAGACGGAGCCGGTTCCGGAGAAACGACAATGAATGATCAGCATGCCATCGACGGCCGCGACGGCCTGCGCCGGATCTATGACCAGCCGGCGGAAATGACGACGCGCAAGATTCTCGACCGACTCGACGAACATTGCCGGCGGTTCATCGCCCTGTCGCCCTTCCTCACCATTGCCAGCACCAGCGAGAACGGCACGGATTGCTCGCCGCGCGGTGACGAACCCGGCTTTGTCCAAGTCGTCGACGACCGGACGCTGCTGCTGCCCGACCGGCGGGGCAACAACATCCTGGATACGCTCCAGAATGTGCTGACGAAACCGGAGGTGGGGCTGCTCTTCCTCGTGCCGGGGCTGAACGAGACCTTGCGCGTCAATGGCAAGGCCCGGATCGTGACCGACCCCGCCGTGCTCCAGTCGATGGCCATCAAGGGCAAGATCATTCCGAGTTCGGCGATGGAGATCACCGTCGAACAGGTCTATTTCCACTGTGGCCGGGCGATCCTGCGGTCGGACCTGTGGAACGCCGAGAAAAAGGTCGGGCGTGAAGCCTTCCCCCCACTCGGCACCGTCCTCGCCGACCAGATCAAGGGTGTTGATGCCGAGACGGCCAACCAGCGTCTGAATGTAGCCTACACGACCAATCTCTACTGATGCCGGTCGACGGGAGGCTCCGCCAGCCACCAGCCCCCCGGCGAGGCGCGCCAGCGGCCACGCCGAAGCAGTCGACGGCCCCCGCGGCGCGGTTCATCAGGCCACGCCAAGCCAGTCTGGCGGCATCGCGGGCGCCTTGCCGGAACAGGCTGCCTCGACACATTGGGCGATGGTGCCGAACCGCATCCGGCGCCCGGTCAGCCCCGGTCCGTAATGCGCGTACTTTCCGGAATTGGTCATCACCACGCGGGCGGTCGGCGGAAACACGGGCTCCGAAATCGAGCACCAGCACAGATCCGGCACGACCTTCACACCGGCAGCCTGCAATCGGCCGAGCGTTCCGTCCCGCTCGATCTCCGCCAGTGTCGTCCGGCCGGCCGTCACGATCAGTGCCGTCGCCAGACTGCGGCTGTCCGGGAGGAGGCTTGCCAGCTTTCGGCATTCGCAGGCCGAGGCGTGGGGGCTGCCGATGGCGATCAGGTCGACCTCGTCGGGGGCCGCGTTGAACAGCGCCCAGAGCCTGCGGAAATCATCGCCGGTCAGGGTCACGGCATCGGCCCTGTCGACCGGCGGCAAGCCGGCTTCGGGCGTATGCCCGACGACATGGAGCATCGGCGCCGCCGATGTCGTGCCGAAGGCCGCGCAGAGGGCCTTGAGGTCGTCGCCCGAGGCGGCCAGCGCCTCGCATCCGAGGACGACCGGAATGCGATCGGGGGCGGCTTCGCCGACCAGCCAGCCCAGCATCGGCCAGAAGGCGTCGTCCACGGCCGCCGGCGCCGCGACGCGGATGAGCCGCTGCGGACGGCGATTGTCCGGCAGATAGACGCCTGAGAGCGGGGCGCGACCCGTCAGCGCGATGCAGAGATCGAGAAAGTCGGGATGCTTGACGGTCCGGGCACCCAGGACAGAATTGGCATAGATCACCGCATTGGACTCGGACCAGCCGATATCCTCCCCGGCCCTTGGCAGATCGTCGAGCAGATAGGGCGCGCAGGTGAAACTGGATCGGGCCCCCATCGCGACATAGGCATCGGCGAGGCGGCTGGCCGGCCCCCCGAAATCCTCGGGCACGCCCTGCGCGCGCCAGTTCTCGCGATCGACCGAGATCGCATTGGTCGTTGTCGGGACCACGACCCGCCCGCCCATGGCCACCATCTCTTCGGCGAAACGCAGATTGGCCGGGCTCGCATAGATGCAGCCGTCGATATGCACCCGGGTGACGGAGCACAGGGACGTCGCGCCCTGGCTCGCCGCCATGGCGACGAGGATCTCCATCGCGCATTGCGCGGCGAGGCCATGCACCCCGGCGAGGATGGCGCGGTCGCGGTCGGTCAGCACGAGGCCGCCGGCAGCCGGCGGCGTCAGGGCGATCGCTTCGCCATCCACCATCAAGGCGGCATCGGTGATGACGACCCTGTCCGCCCTCGCCACGCGATCGAACAACGGGCGCGCAAGCCGCACCACCGGCACGCCGCAGCCGAAGAGCCGCGCGGCAACAAGCGCGCCAAGGGTCAGCACATCCTCGCTCTCGCTGAAGATCAGCGCGGCTGGAGCACGCCGGTTCAGCGCGAGATCGAGCAGGACACCGCTCCCCGTGCAGGAACCGCGGCTGGTGGGCATCATGAGCACGGCACCGGCGACGTTCACACCCTGCAGCGGGTGATGCACGTCGATCACGCGCGCCGTCGCCGGATCGACACCACCCCAGAAGCTCAAGCCCTCGGAGGTCGCGACGACGGGACCCGAGGCCTCACCGGCCAGGACGATGCGTGCACTCATGGTCATGGGGCGGTCAACCTTGCGTCGCGGGATATCCCTCGTCGTTCAGAACGGCGCGGGCTGATTGCGATGGTCCAGGCTGACCGGACCCGTGCATGGCAACACGTCGCGGTCAGCCGGAAACAGGTTGGCTCAAGTCCGGCCAGCACCGCAAGCTGGACCGGCAGGTGTCGGCGGGAACCGTGGTGCATGAAGGCGACGGACGGCGCGAGCCCGTGGAATGCGCGTCGGGTTCACCACTGACGTCTCCCCGGCGCCGGGCGGCTGTGCGCTGCCGGCGCAATGCGGCCGGACCTTGCGGCTATCCGGGGCTCGTCACCCGGCTCCAGCACCGATGACACCCATGAACCGCGGCGCGTCGATAGCGGGGGCCGAAGGCCGCGCCGCGATGCGTCACGCCTGCGAAAAGCAGACGCTTGGGTATGGGCCAGACGCGGCGCTCGCCTCAGCTTTTGCGGCAGGCGTGGCAGGTCAGTTCGCGCTGAGAAAAAAACGACTGAGCCCGCATGTGGCTGAGCCAGGAAACGACTGAGCAGAGACCTCGCCGGCTGCAGCTGAAGCTGCGGACGAGACGAGCCGTCGAACAGGGAGGATCATCGATGCGCAGGACAATTCTCGCCGTATTCGCGGCCTTGGCCATCTGGATGCCAGGCGCGGCCTTCGCCCAGGGCGGCGGCACCATCAAGATCGGCATTCTGGTCGCGCTGGAAGGCGCCTTTGCGGCCGGCGGCGCCGATGGCGTCCGCAACGTCGAACTGGCGCTCAGGCAGATCAACAGCACCATCGGCGGCCGGCGGATCGAGACCGTCGTAGCCCCCACCGATACCCGTCCGGACACGACGATCCGGATGGCGCGCAAGCTTATCGAGCAGGATCGCGTCGACATTATCATCGGGCCCCTGTCCGGGTCCGAGGGCATCGCCATGCGCGATTTCGCCAAGACGATCCCCGGCAATGTCGTGATCAACGGTATTTCCGGCGCCCTTGAAACGACCTGGGTCGATCCGGCACCGAACTTTTACCGCTTCAATCTCGATGGCGCCCAGTGGGGCTTCGGCCTCGGCAGCTATGTGGTGAAGCAGAAGAACTGGCGCCGCGTGGTGAGCATCGCCGGCGACTATTCGTTCGGCTACACCAACTTCATGGGCTTTGCGATCGACTTCTGCAGGGCCGGCGGCGACATCGTCCAGCGCTTCTGGCATCCCCTCGGCCAGGCCGATTTCGGCGCCATCATCGCCCAGCTTCCCGACAACGTCGACGCGATCTATCTCGGTCTTGGCGGCACCGATGCCATCAATTTCCTCAACCAGTACCAGCAGGCCGGCGAGCGCACGCGCCTCATCGGCGGGACGATCATGGCCGACCAGACGGTGCTGACCGCCCGCGGTCGCGCCAAGGACGTGCTGCGGGGAACGCCGACCTCCGGCCCCTTCGCCGTCGACAACCCGGATGCCGCCTGGCAGGCCTATGTGAAGCTCTATCAGGACAGCTTCCCGGCCAACCAGCGCTTCCCGACGCCCTCGCTCTTCGGCCTCGGCTACTACATCGCCACCCTCGCCGCGATCCGGGGTCTGGAAGCGGTCGGCGGTGACCTCAGCAACGGCCAGGCGCGCTTCAAGGAGGCGCTGAACAAGATCCAGCTCGACAGCCCGATCGGCCGGATCACCCTCAACGAGAACCGCCAGGCCACCGGCACTGTCTTCATCAACGAGGTCGTCGAAGGCACCGACGGCAACCTGACGAACAAGATGGTCGCCAGGACGGACAACGTCACCCAGACGCTCGGCATGACCGCCGAACAGTACCGGGCGATCGGACTGCCTTCCCGCAACGTCGTCGACTGCGCCCGGTTGCGCGCCGGCGGCTGACCTCACGGGACTGCTCGCGGGAGAGGCCGGCGCCATGCCGGCCTCTTTCGACCAGGCTCCTCTTGCGGATCGCCCCGGCACTATCCCGGGCGACAAGGCGGACCGGATGACGTTGATCGGCTATCTCACGCGAACGCAGTTCGCGGATGGCGCCATCGACGATGCCCTGCCCGAAGAGGCTTCGCGGCTCGGCAAGGCGCTGGTGCTCATCGACACCGAACCCGGTGCGGCGGAGGCGCTCGCCCGCGTCAGGGATGCCTTGCCGCATCTGCGGCTGGCGACGACCACCGTCAGTGCCGACGCGCCGCTGCGTGCGGAGATCGCCCGCGTGGCGGAGGAACTGAAGCGCGCCGATGCGGCGACCATCATCGCCATCGGCGGCGCCGGGGCCATCGGTCAGGCGCGCCTTGCCGCCGATGCGGCTATCCGGCGAGGCCGCCTCTGCGCCGTCATCGCGGTGCCGGTCAGCCTGTTCGACCTCGGCCTCGGCAGGCAGGTCCGACCGCGCGACGGAGAGCCGGTATCCTGTCCGCGGCCTGACCGGGTGATCGCCGATCCGACGGCACTGGCCCATCTTCCGCCACGTCGGCTCGCCGCGGCGGGCATGGAAATTCTGGTCCATGCCATCGAGGCCTATGCCAGCCCGACCTTCAACCCGCCGGCCGACGGCCTGGCCCTGGAAGCGGTCCGCCGCCTCGCCCGCTGGCTGCCTGTGGCCGTAGCGGCGCCTGACAATGCCGAGGCACGGCGCGAGGCGCTGGCCGGCGCCCTGACGGCCGGGCTCGCCATGGAAAAGAGCATCGGCGGCGTCGATGCGCTCGCCCACCCCCTCGAGGACGCATTGGTGGGACGGGCCATGCCGGGCGAGTTGCACGCGCCCGTCCTGGCGGCCTTCGTCGGTTTCAATGCCCGCGCCGTCGGCGACCGCTATGGCGCCCTTTCGGACACCATGGGCCAGGGCGGGGCGGTGACGGGGCTGGATATCCAGCTCGCCGCCTTCGCCCGTGCGCTCGGCCTGCCAGCGGCCTTGCGGGAAACGGCCACCGACCCCAATCGTTTCGCCCAGGTCGCGGTCCGGGCGGCGGATGATCCCGCCGCTTTCGCAAATCCGCGGCTCCTCACCCCGGGGGACTGCGAGCGCATCCTGGAGGCGGCATGGTGAGCCGGCGCACCCCTGTCCGCGGCACCATGCCGTTGGTCGCGGGGAACCGCGACAGGCGCGGCGAATCGCCCGTTGCCAGCCCGGGAGCCTGCGGTAAGGTCAAGAAAAAAGGGCAGCGACAAAAAGAAAAGACGCCCGTTCATCAGGGAGGAGCGTTGTGAGTGTTGCTCACGCTGTCGCGCACGGCGTGTTTGGTCGCGTCTGCCTCTACGTGATGGACAAGGCCATGGCGCCGCATGCGCATCGGGAAGGACATCTCATCTTCCACATCCATGGCCCGCCGGCCGAGGTCGTGGTGGATGGCCGAGCCTATCCGGTGTCCGCCGGCCGAGCCGTCGCGGTCAGTCCCTGGCAGCCGCATTTCTATCGGCCCCTGGTCTCGCGCGAAAACGTCCTCGCCCTGGTGCTCTATATCCGTCCTGGCTGGTTCGTCCATGCGAGCTGTCAGGCCTCGGAAATCCTGCGTTTCGGGCGCGTCGGAGTCGAAGTCTCCGACAGGCTGGGGCGCCTGGTGGCCGATACCAGCCAATTGCTCTCCGCCCGGCGCGGCAACGACGGCGACTTCGAGGATCGCCTGAGTGCCCTCACCCAGGCCTGCTTCGACCAGACCTGGCAATGGACGGCGGAGGGCCAGCACTTCATCGGCCAGGAACGGCCCTTGCGTGACTTCCGCATCCGCCGCGCACTCCGGCTTCTCGACGCCACGCTCGGCGAACCGGTCGATCTTGCCCGTCTCTCACGCGCCGCCGGCTTGTCGCGCCCCCACTTCTTCAAACTGTTCCGCGAACAGATAGGCCTTCCCCCCACCATCTACGTCAATGCGCTGCGGATGGAACGGGCGATCGAGCGTCTGGCGCTCGGCAAGGAGACGGTGGCCGATATCGGCCTCGACCTCGGCTTCTCGACGCCGGCCAGTTTCTCCCGGTTCTTCATCGCCAACGGGGTCGTCCCACCGAGCACCTATCGGCGCAGTGTCATGACCCATGCACAGTGACGCCGGTGACACCCGCGAAAGAAAAGACCCTCGGTAAAGCCGACCCTCGCAAGTCGGCCTAGCCTTGATGCGGCTGGCGACGACGGTGCCGCGAGCCTTCATGTGTCGACGGTGTGATGGAAAAATTCGCCAAGAACCATCCTCTCTGGACTTTGGTGATCGCGCTCCTGGTGGCGGGCTTCCTCTGGCTCGTCTTCGCCCCATGGCCCCCGGAGCTTGAGGCGGCGGTCGGACGCAAGCGGATATTCCTCAATGCCCTGCTCGGCGGCATCACCCTCGGCGCGCTCTATTTCCTCGTCGCCTCGGGCTTCACACTGATCTTCGGGCTGATGCGGACCGTCAACCTGGCCCATGGCTCGCTGTTCCTGCTCGGCGGCTATATCGGCTACGAGGTCGCCACCCAGTCGGGATCGTGGCTGCTCGCCTTTCCCGTCGTCTTCGTCGTGGTCGGCTTCCTCGGCCTCGTCATGCAGCGCTTCATCTTCTCGCACATGGAAGGCGAGGAACTGCGCCAGACCCTGGTCAGCATCGGCCTGTCGATCGTGCTGGCGGATCTCATGCTCTGGTTCTGGGGTGGGCAATCCTACACGACGCTCGCGCCGGCCCTGCTGCGCGGTCCGGTCGAACTGCCCATCATCTCCTCGATCAATCCGACCAGCGGCGAAGCCATCTACATCCGCTATCCCTCGGTGCGCATCTGGATCCTCGTCGCGGCCATCGTTATCGGCCTGGCCATGTGGCTGGTGCTGAACCGCACCTCGCTCGGCATGGTGATCCGTGCCGGTGTCGACGATCGTGAGATGCTCGCTGCCTCTGGCGTGCGGATCAAGCTGGTCTTCCTGGCCGTCTTCGTCTTCGGGGCCGGCCTCGCCGGCATGGCCGGGATCATCGGCGGCACCTTCCAGTCGCTGTCGCCAGGCGAAGACACGCGGTTTCTCCTCGCCAGCCTGGTGGTGGTGATCGTCGGCGGCATGGGCTCGATCGCCGGTGCCGCGATCGGTGCGATCATCATCGGCGTGACCGAACAGATGGGTCTGGTCTATGCGCCGACCTATTCGGTGGTTTTCACCTTCCTGATCATGGCGGCGGTCCTGGCCTTCCGGCCGCAGGGCCTTCTGGGCGCGGGACGGTGAACGATGTCGCTGGCTGATCAGGCCCCGCCCCGGGCAAGCAGGGGCGCCACCAAGACCGCCGGGCCGACATCATGGATCGAGCGGATCCCGGCGGCCTGGTGGGCCGCTGCCCTGGTGCTCCTCGCGATGCCCCTCGTCGCCAACAATTTCTGGCTGTTCCAGGTGATGGGCTGGACCTTCATCCTGGGCATGATCGCGGTCAGCCTGACCTTCCTCGCCGGCTATGGCGGCATGGTGAGCCTGCTGCAGATGAGCATCGCCGGCCTCGCCGGCTACATGGTGGCCATTCTCGGTCCCTCGGGAACGACGTCCATCAGCCTCGGCCTGTCCTGGTGGATCGTGCTGCCGGCAGCCTTCCTGATCGCGGCGATCTTCGCCACCCTGTCGGGTGCTCTCGCGGTCAGGACCGAGGGCATCTACACGATCATGATCACCCTCGCGATCGCCGCGGCGTTCTTCTATTTCACCCGGCAGAACTACACGATCTTCAACGGCTATTCCGGCTTCAACCTGGTCCTGCCGCCGCGGCTTTTCGGCGTCGACTGGCGCGATCCCGTTGCATTCTACTACCTGTGCCTGGGATGTGCCGCGCTCTGCTACGGCGCGGTGGTCTATGTCTCCCGGTCGCCCTTCGGCCTCGCCCTGCAGGGCGTGCGGGACAATCCCCGGCGCATGGCGGCCCTCGGCTTCAACGTTACCGCCCACCGCGTCGCCGCCCATGCCTTCGCCAGCATCTTCGCCTCCATGGGCGGGATACTGCTGGTCTGGCAGAACGCCCAGATCGCGCCGGGAACCATCGGCATATCCTCGGCCATCGACGTGCTGGTCGTCGCCGTCGTCGGCGGCATGCGACGCCCGCTCGGCGCCTTCGTCGGCGCCTTCATCTACGTCATTCTCCAGACCTTCTCGCCCGACGTCCTCGGGGCCTTCGGCTTCTCGGCGGAACGCTTCAAGCTGATCATCGGCATCGGCTTTCTGGCCGTCGTGCTGTTCTCGCCCGACGGCGTGATGGGCCTCTGGGACCGCTGGCGCGCCCGGGCCGCCCGACGGGTCGATCCCCTGACGGGGCAGCCGCGATGAGCCTCTCGACCGTCAACGAGCGTCCCGGCCAGATGAACAGCGGCAATGCGCTGGAGCTGCGCGGCATCACCAAGATGTTCGGTGCCCTCGCCGCCATCGCCGACGTCACGATTTCGGTGCGTCCGGGCGAACGGCGCGCCGTGCTGGGGTCCAACGGTGCGGGAAAGACCACGTTGTTCAACTGCATCACCGGCGACTTTCCGGCGACGTCAGGCATCATCCGGTTCTTCGGCGAGGACGTGACGGCCTTCCCGCCCTATGAGCGCATCCGCCGCGGCCTGCGCCGCACCTACCAGATCTCCTCGCTCTTCGCCGGCCTGACCGTCATCGACAATGTCTACCTGGCCTGCCGCGGCGTCTCGCGGAACCGCTATTCGCTTCTGCGGCCGCGCAGCGACGACGCCCTCGTCCATGCCGCCGAGATGCTGGTGGAAGCGGTCCATCTCACGGCGGTCAAGGACCGCCTCGTCGGCGAGCTCGCCTATGGCCAACAGCGGCAGCTCGAGATCGCCCTGGCGATGTCGGGCGCGCCCCGCTTCATCCTGTTCGACGAGCCGGCGGCCGGCCTGTCGCCGACAGAGCGCCGCGACCTGGTCACCATCCTGACCTCCCTGCCCGCCCATATCGGCTACATCGTCATCGAGCACGACATGGACGTGGCGCTTCGCGTCGTCGAGAGCGTGACGATGATGCACAACGGACGGGTCTTCAAGGAGGGCAAGCCGAGCGAGATCGAGGACGATCCGGAGGTCCAGGAACTCTATCTGGGAGGCGGGCATGGCTGAGCGCTTCCCCGTTCCCGCAAAGGCCGGAATTCCGGTCCTGCAACTGCAGGGCGTCAATGTTTTCTACGGCCGCAGCCATGCTGTACAGGGCGTCGACCTGACGCTTCACTCGGGCGTGCTCTCCGTGGTCGGCCGCAACGGCATGGGCAAGACCACCATGTGCAAGGCCATCATGGGCCTTGTGCCGATGTCATCGGGCTCGATCCGGTTCATGGGCGAGGAGATTGCCGGCCAGGCGCCGGCAGATATCGCGAGGCTCGGCATCGGCTACGTGCCGCAGGGGCGCCGGCTGTGGCGCTCGCTGACGGTGCACGAGCACCTGCGGCTGATGTCCAAGCCGAAGGGGCGGTGGACGCCGGAACGCATCTACGAGGTATTCCCGCGGCTGGCGGAACGGCGCAACAATGGCGGCGCCCAGCTGTCCGGCGGCGAGCAGCAGATGCTGGCCATCAGCCGCGCCCTGCTGATGAATCCGCGCCTGTTGATCATGGACGAGCCGACCGAGGGACTTGCCCCCGTCATCGTCGCCCATGTCGAGGAGACGCTGGTCCGTCTCGCCGCCGAGGGCGATGTCTCCATCCTCGTCATCGAGCAGAATATCGGTGTCGCCACCCAGATGTCCGATCCGGTGGCGATCATGGTCAACGGGCGGATCAACCGCGTCATCGCCTCGGCGACGCTGGCCGCGGACCGCGACCTGCAGCAGCGGCTGCTCGGTGTCGGGCGCCACGGCCATGACGATGCCGATGCGGGAGCCCAGGATGCGGGGGCGGGCGCGACGCCGGTTGCCGTGCCGGCACCGGTCAACCAGGGACCGATCCGGGTCTTCATGGCCAATCCGGTCATCCCGACACGCTGGTCGAAGGATGTGCCGGCTGCCCAGATCGAGGCCGCGGCCCGCACCGTCTCGCGCCCGACGCTCGCCACCATCGACGGCCGGGTGATCGGTGACACATCGGCCCTGGCCGCCCGTGGACCGAGCGAGCCCCATGTCATCATCGCGGGGACGCTCGACACCAAGGGCGACGAGTTGCGATACATCCGCGACATCATCAAGGCGGCCGGGCTGCGCACCCGGCTGGTGGATGTCTCGACCCAGGGGCGCAACCACGGGGCCGATGTGTCGGCGCAGGAGGTGGCGCTCGCGTCACCCCGCGCGCTTCCCGGTCTCGCATCAGGTGATCGCGGTGCCGCCGTCGCGGCAATGACGGAGGCCTTCGCCACCTGGATCGCCGCGCAGCAGGACGTGCTCGGCCTGATCTCGGCCGGCGGCTCCGGCGGCACGGCCATCGCGACCGCCGCCATGCAGATGCTGCCCATCGGCGTGCCCAAGATCATGGTCTCGACCATGGCCGCCGGCAATGTGGCGCAATATGTCGGCTCCACCGACATCACCATGATGCATTCGGTCACCGACGTTCAGGGGCTGAACCGCATCTCGCGCGCCGTGCTCGGCAATGCGGCCCATGCCATGGCCGCCATGGCCAAGGCCCATCTGGCGACCCCCCGGCCGGATCCGTTGCGGGAAAGGCCACTCGTCGGGCTGACGATGTTCGGGGTCACCACGCCCTGCGTCCAGCAGGTCGCCAAGCTCATCGCGGCCGACTGGGAGCCGCTCGTGTTCCACGCCACCGGCGTCGGCGGGCGGTCGATGGAAAAGCTGGTGGACTCACGGCTGCTGCAGGGCGTCATCGACGTCTCGACGACCGAAGTCTGCGACATGCTGATAGGGGGCATCCTGCCGGCGACCGAGGACCGTTTCGGCGCGGTTATCCGCACCAGGCTTCCTTATGTCGGATCGGTCGGCGCCCTCGACATGGTCAATTTCGCCGCGCCCGATACGGTTCCGCAGCACTATCGCGGCCGCAACCTCTACCCCCACAATCCGCAGGTGACGCTGATGCGCACCACGGCCGACGAAAACACCCGCATCGGGCGCTGGATCGGCGAAAGGCTCAATCTGATGGAGGGGCCGGTGCGGTTCCTCATTCCCGAAGGCGGGGTCTCGTCTCTCGATGCGCCGGGCAAGCCGTTCTTCGATCCGGAAGCCGATGCCGCACTCTTCCAGGCCCTCACCGAGACTGTCCGCATCACGGCCAACCGGCAGCTGATCCGGTTGCCGCACCATATCAACGATCCCGCCTTCGCACAGGCTCTGGTCCGCGAGTTCCTCGCGCTTCACCAGGGCCGCCGCGGCGCCGCGCGCAAAAGGACCTGAGACATGCCGCGCTTCTCCAAGTCCGAGTTGCTCGATCGCTACAGGGGCATGGTCGCCCGCGGCGAACCGATCGTCGGCGGCGGCGCCGGAACCGGCCTGTCTGCCAAATGCGAAGAGGCCGGCGGCATCGACCTGATCGTCATCTACAATTCCGGTCGCTTCCGCATGGCCGGCCGCGGGTCGCTGTCGGGGCTGATGCCCTATGGCGATGCCAACCAGATCGTCATGGAAATGGCCGGCGAGGTCCTGCCGGTGGTCACCAAGACGCCGGTCATCGCCGGCGTCTGCGCCACCGACCCGTTCCGCCAGATGGACGTGTTCCTCGACGAGGTGAAGCGCATCGGCTTTGCCGGCGTGCAGAATTTCCCCACCGTCGGGCTGATCGACGGCGTCTTCCGGGCCAATCTCGAAGAGACGGGCATGGGCTACGGCCTTGAGGTCGATATGGTCGCCCTCGCCAACGCCAAGGACCTGCTGACGACGCCCTATGTCTTTTCGCAGGACGACGCCCGGCGGATGGCGGGTGTCGGAGCCGACATCATCGTCTGTCACCTCGGCCTGACCACAGGCGGCTCGATCGGTGCGGAAACCGCGCTGAAGCTGCAGGACTGCCCCGCCATCGTCGACGCCTGGGCAGCCGCGGCCCTGGCCGTGAAGCCGGACGCCGTGATCCTGGTTCATGGCGGCCCGGTCGCCACACCCGCCGATGCCGATTTCATTCTCAAGAACACCCGCCACTGCCACGGCTTCTACGGAGCCTCCTCCATGGAGCGCCTCCCGGTCGAAGTGGCGATCCGCGATCAAACCCGCGCCTTCAAGGCGATCAGCCGCTGAGGCGGCGCACCCAACACGACGAGCCCACCAGAGAAACGTCGGGAGGAACATGACATGACCGGACAGCTCATCGGAGCCCTGATCCTCTGGCTGATCGTCGCCGTGATCGCCATCGCGATCATCGTCTATCTCGTCAACTGGCTCTACCGGCGCTCGTCCAAGGAGGTATCGTTCGTCCGGACCGGCCTCTTCGGCGAAAAGGTGGTGATCAATGGCGGCGCCTTCGTGCTGCCGATCATCCACGACGTCACCCCGGTCAACATGAACGTGCTGCAGATGGCGGTGACGCGCAGCAAGGACACCGCACTGATCACCCGCGACCGCATGCGGGTCGACATCGATGCCGAATTCTACGTGCGCGTCAGGCCGGACAAGCCATCCGTGGCCATCGCCGCCGCCACGCTCGGCCGTCGGACGCTGCAGCCTGATCAATTGAACACCCTGCTCTCCGGCAAGTTCATCTCGTCGCTGCGCACCGTTGCCGCCGCCATGTCGATGGAGGAGATGCACGAGCAGCGCGGGATCTATGTCCAGCGCGTCAAGGAGGCCGCCGCCGAGGCCCTCAACCAGAACGGCCTCGTCCTGGAATCGGTGGCGATCACCGACCTCGACCAGACCGACCTTCAGTATTTCAATCCGTCCAACCGCTTCGACGCCGAGGGTCTGACGCGCATCATCGAGGAGATCGAGGAGAAGCGGAAACTGCGCAACGACATCGAGCAGGAATCGATGATCAAGATCCGCAGCCGCAATCTGGAGGCCGAGCGCCAGGCGCTCGACATCGAGCGGGAGAGCGAGTCGGCGCGGCTGGAACAGCAGCGCGAGATCGAGATCCGGCGTGCCGTGCAACGCACCGAGATCGCCCGTGAGCGGGCCGCCCGCGACACCGAGGCCGAACAGGCCCAGATCGTCTCCCGCGAGGAGATCGAAAAGGCCAAGATCGCCAATGAGCGGGCAATCAGCGAGGCGCGCATCGCCTCCGACCGCGACATCCGCCAGCAGGAAATCGCCAGGACGAAGGCGGTCGAGAGCGCTGAAATCGCCGCGCGCGAAGAGATCGAAACCGCCAGGATCGCCAATGATCAGGCGATCCAGGCCGCCCGCATCGCCTCGGACCGCGAGATCCGTCAGAAGGAGATCGAGCGCACGAGATCGCTTGAGCAGGCCGAGATCGCCGCACGGGAGGCGGTCGAGCGCTCGCGGATCGCCCAGGAGGCACAGGTGAGTGCCGAGCGCATCGATCGCGAGAAGGAGATCAAGAATCTCGAGATCGCCCGCAACAAGGCTCTCGATGAAGCCGAGATCGCGGCCCGCGAGGCCGTCGAGAAGGCCCGGATCGCCCAGGACATCGCGCTCACCGCCGAGCGCATCGCCTCCGACGAGGGCAAGCGCAAGCTGGAAATTGCGCGGAACCGCACGGTCGAGGAGGCCGAGATCGCCGCCCGCGAGGCGACGGAAGCAGCCCGCATCGCCCAGGAGAAGGCAACCGCTGCCGAACGCATCGCCTCCGCGCTCGCCACCCGGCAGTTGGAGATCAAGAGCACCGAGCAGCTCGAGGCCGCCGAGATCAAGCGGCGCGATGCGGTCGAACGGCAGCGCATCGCCGCCGAGCTGAAGATCGAGGAGGAGCGCATCGCCTCGTCGCAGACCCGCGAGGTGTTGCAGATCGAGCAGAAGAAGGCGGTGGAGGTGGCCGAGGAGAACCGCGCCATCGTCATGGCCGCCAAACGCGCCGAGCGCTCGGAGGCCGACAAGACCCTGCGCCAGACCGAGATCATCGCCAAGCAGGAGGTCGAAAAGACCGATGTCGCACGCGAACAGGCGCTGGAAGCAGCGCGACTGGAGCGCCGCCGCGCCATCGAGCAACTGGAGGTCGCCCGATCCCAGGCGCTGCAGGAATCGCAGATCGCTTCCAACGAAGAGGTGGAGCGCGCCCGCATCGCCTCCGACCGCGGCCTGGACGAGGCTCGCGTCGGTCGGCAACGCGACCTTCGCCGGCTCGAGATCGAGCGGGAGCGCGACGTGGAGAACGCCGCGATGGACAAGGCGATCACGCTCTACGCCAAGTCTCTCGAGGAAAGCGCCGCAGCCGTGAAGGCCGAACTGGCCAAGGCCAAGGCGGTCGAGGCGGCCGAGCTGGTTCAGACGGTCAAGGAGAGCGAGACCGCCAAGCGGCGCAAGACCGTCGAGGTGATCAATGCCGAGAAGGCGGCCGAGGAGGTGCGCATCGCCGCCGAGGCCGACAAGATCCGCAAGGCCATCGACGCCGAGGCCCAGAAGCTTCTCTACGAGGCCGAGAACGTACTCACCGACGGCGCCCGCTACGGGCTCTTCCGTCGCCGCCTGCTCGATCGGATCGAGGGCATCGTGCGCGAAAGCGTCAAGCCCATGGAGAAGATCGAGGGCATCCGCATTCTCCATGTCGACGGCCTGCAGGGCACAGGCGGTGGCGGGGGCGGATCGTCGCGCACGCCGACTGACGAGGTGATCGATTCGGCCCTGCGCTACCGCGTCCAGGCGCCGCTCATCGACCAGGTGCTGAAAGAGATCGGCATCGAGGGCGGCAATCTTGCCAAGATGGGAGGGCTGATGCGCGAGGCCTCCGACATGCAGCGCGTCGCCAAGGACGCTCAGCCGCCCAAGCCCAAAGATGACGGCGAGAAGAAGTAAGGCAGACAATCATGGCCCGCGTCTATGTCTCCAGTGTCGTCAATGCGCCCGCGGCCCGGGTCTGGGCCCGGGTGCGCGATTTCAACGGTCTGCCCAACTGGGTTCCCGCCGTGGCGGAGAGCCGGATCGAGAACGGTGAGCCCGCCGACAAGGTGGGCTGTGTCAGGGCCTTCTCCCTGCGCAACGGCGACAAGCTGCGCGAGAAGCTGCTCGGCCTCTCCGACTTCGACATGTTCTGCACCTATTCGATCCTCGACAGCCCCATGCCGCTCACGGACTACGTGGCGACCCTGCGGCTGACGCCGATCACTGATCAGGATCGCACCTTCGTCGAATGGTCCGCCGAGTTCGACTGCGCCCCGGAGCGGGAGCAGGAACTCGTTTCGAACATCGGCACCAACGTCTTCCAGGCGGGTTTCGACTCGCTCAAGCGCGCCTTCGGAGGCTGATGTGCCCAAGGTCGTCCGCAGCACCATCATCAACGCGCCGGTCGATGCCCTCTGGGCCGTCCTGCGCGACTTCAACGGTCACGACCAGTATCACCCCATCGTCGCCGCCAGCGCCATCGAACGCGGCCATCCCGCCGACAGGATCGGCTGCGTCCGCAGGTTCACCCTGCAGGACGGCAGCGAGCTGCGTGAACAGCTCCTGTCCCTGTCGGATCTGGAAATGACCTACAGCTACTGCCTGCTCGACACGCCGATCCCGCTGTTCAACTACGTCGCCCATATCCGGCTTTTGCCGGTGACCGACGGCAACCGCAGCTTCTGGCACTGGGAAAGCCGCTTCACCACGCCCCCGGGCCGCGAGGCGGAACTGGCCGAGACGGTCGGCAACGACGTGTATTCGGCCGGCATGGAAGCTGTCCGCCACCTCCCCGAACTCCAAGGTGGAGCGCCCTGACCATGGCGATCGAGTTCCGCACCGCCACGACCTTCTCGGACGCCGCCGGCCTCATCGCAGGCGACCGCACCGCCCGGCTGCTGTCAGGCGGAACGCTGATCATGCGCGACATCAACGAGGGCCGGCTCACCGACGGGCTCATCCTGCGGCTCGTCGATCCCGCCTATCGGCAGATCACGCTGTCCGGCAGGGTCGAACTGGGGGCG